>NZ_JBWYIW010000006.1:0-168928 GCF_056779915.1 Acinetobacter sp. ANC_7513 | reverse complement strand
AGGCTGAGGCTAGAGGCAAAAAGTGGGCTTTTGTTTTGCCATTCTTCAAAGAGGATTTCCATCACTTCGACCACGGATTTGTTCATAAATATGCGGCTGTTGCGGCGTTTGTGCCAAAGTGAAGTTGCATCGTTAAGCGTGAGTTTGTAGAGGGTCAGTGCCCCATCGCTTTGTCCTTGTGAGGCTTCGGTGATGATGCCAGTGGTTCTAAACAGGGTGCCTTGATCGGTGACTTGATCGACGGCCACTTGTGTGCCGATGAATTGTTTGAGTGGAATTAAGGCATTGGTCGAGAGACAGATGAGTTCTGCTTGCACGCCTTCGTTAAGGGCATGGCTGCCATCGATGCGTTGGAGGAAGACTTGGCTATTCAGCTGTGAATGACTGAATTGGATGTGGAGGGCTCTGTTTTGGGCGGTTAGACCGAGCTGTTCAATCGTACGCTGAATATTATTGATGAAATTCTTCATGTCAAAATGAGTTAATCATTATTATTTAGATATTCTTAACCCAAATTGTACACGAAAAAATCAATTTTAAACGATATGAATTGTTTCAACCGTTAATTCACGACGGGCTAACCTTTTTTTACCAAATAATGAAATTCTTTGTTCCCATTGTCATCTAAACGTTCTTCTTGCAACAGCAATTCATGACCAAGATGCATACAGAATTTAGGAATATCCCAAGAAGTTGAATTATCTGTTGCAAATACTTCCACCACATCACCAGACTTAGATTTACGAATGGCTTGATGTAACATCATCACCGGTTCTGGACAACGTAAACCACGTGTATTCAACTGGATTTGAGGTTGAACTTGAGAATCAGACATTCAATATCGCCCTAAAAAGATTGGGCGATTATTTTATCATAATTCAATCTTTTCACTCCCAAATTCAGAAAAAGACTCCAAATACAGTGGTCTATGATCAAATAGATCATTAGGAATCAAAATTTTACCAATAGACAAGCGTATTTTCTTCGGTATGATTAAAACTTATTTTTTCAATTGAAGAGTCTTTAGGAAAGATCATGCAAGAGGAATCAGGTACATCGTGGGGTATGCGTGGCTTACGCAAATGGTTAGGCACAGCCCCAGAAACCCGAGATGAACTGTTAAAAATTGTACAAGATTCACGTCGACTACTCGAACCAGATACAGTAGCGATGCTCGAGGGAATCTTTGACCTTCCAGCGACTAAAATTCGTGAAGTCATGACGCCACGAACTTCAATGGTCAGCTTACAAGAAGATGATGAGTTATTGGATATTCTTGATGTTCTCATCGAGTCAGCGCACTCACGTTTCCCTGTATTTTCAACAGATCAACCTGATAACGTCATTGGTATCCTTTTGGCAAAGGACCTCTTACCTTTCTTAAAAGATCGTGATTCGAAAGTAAATGTACATTCGCTGATGCGCCAACCGATTTTTGTGCCTGAAAGCGCGCGTTCTGATCAAGTGCTCCGAATGCTAAAAAACACTCAAACACATATTGCGATTGTGATTGATGAGTACGGTTCTACTTCGGGTTTAGTGACACTTGAGGATATTCTTGAAGAAATTGTGGGTGAAATTGAAGATGAACATGACAATGTCGATGAAGAAGCCAATTTCATTGTTCCAGATCAAACCAGCAACAGCAGTAACACGTGGTTAGTTCAAGCACTTACACCAATTGAACATTTTAACAATGTTTTAAATGCTGAATTTTCTGATGATGAAGTGGAAACTGTGGGTGGACTATTACTGCAAGAAATTGGTTTAGTCAGCGATCTTCAAGGCCAAGTGATTGAATTGGGAGATTGGGAATTTACCATTGTGGAAGCAGATGTCCGTACTATTCATCTGATTCGAGCTGTGCGTAAATGAGAGCCTATTTTCAAAAATTATTGAGTCCTTCAGAAAAACAAAAATCATTACCTTTCATTTATCCACTCCTTATTGCTTTAACAGCAGGTGCGACTTTTAGTCTCGCACTTGCACCTTTTTATTGGTGGTGGCTGGCAATATTATCGCCAGCATTGCTATATGCCACACTCAGTAAGCGAAATCCTAAACAAGCATTCCTCATCGGTTGGACTTACGGTTTTGGTTTATGGTTTGTTGGTGCATTCTGGTTATACACTTCTATCCATGTGTATGGTGATACATCTGCGTTTTTAAGTGTCATCATGATTGCGATTATGGCCTTGGTGATGGGGCTATTTACTGCAATACAAACTTGGATATATCGTCGATTCTTTCCAGAAACACCACTTACTTTTGCCCCTTTATGGGTATTCTTTGAATGGGCAAAAACTTGGGTATTTACTGGTTTCCCTTGGTTATTTGCAGGTTATGCTTTTACCGAGCGTTTCTTAGATAGCTATGCACCTTTATTTGGTGTATTTGCAGTTTCTTTCGTGGTCATTCTCATTGCATCTGCACTTGTTGAACTCCTACGAAAACGCTACTTTTGGGCTATTCCAGTTTCAATTGTATTGCTAGGTGCATGGGGCGCATCCTATTTAACTTTTGTAGAAGAAAAAAAATCAGCACCGCTGAGCGTTTCTTTAATCCAAGGTAATATTCCTCAAGATTTAAAGTGGTTAACTGAGTATCAAGTAAAGACACTTGAAATCTATGCACAATTAACGCGATCAGAATGGGGACGTGACTTGGTGGTTTGGCCTGAATCATCTATCCCAATGTTTCAATCAGATATTGAACTATTTTTAGATGCAATGGATCAGCAAGCCAAAAGTACCAACACAGCTTGGGTAACAGGCATTCCATATTGGGATTTAAATGAATCTAAGGCATTGGGTTATCCGCGTTATTACAACTCCATGATGGCATCTGGTGATGAAGCTACAGGCTTATATAAAAAACAGCGTCTCGTTCCTTTTGGTGAATATATTCCGCTGTCTGGCCTGTTAAGTTGGGTGTTACCTGCGCTTCAAAATGATCCTTCAATGAGCGGTTTTTCACGTGGTCCGCAGGATCAAGCTCCTTTTTCAATTCACAACCACAAATTAGCTGCTGCGATTTGTTATGAGGTTGCCTATCCGAACCTAACCCGACGCAATGCACTAAATAGTGATTTCCTCGTCACCGTTTCAAATGATGCGTGGTTTACGGGTACGGCTGGTCCGTGGCAACATTTACAAATGGTACAAATGCGGGCAAAAGAAAATGGACGCTGGTTTATTCGTGCAACCAATACAGGTGTAACTGCTTTTATCAACCACAAAGGGGAAATCGTCAGCCAAGCCCCAATTGATCAACAAGCGGTTCTTCGTGGTGATCTACCTGCAATGGAAGGGCAAACTTGGTATACGAGATTCAGTGATTGGCCAATATTGGGATTGTCATTGATTTTATTGGTGATGGGTTGGTTCTTTAGACCACGTGTTGTCGATGTCAGTTTTAAATCTCGTCGATAACACTTGGTTTCAAATCAAATATATGTTCTATATCAAAAAACCGAGCAAATATGCTCGGTTTTTTTAAATTTGTGTTGTGAGGTAAGACAGCATTGCCATCAAACTCAACATCGGAATAGATCGATAAATTTTAATGAGCAGCGCTTCAAATGTTGAAGATACATCAGACAGCGTCAAAACAGATGCCTTAAGTGCACTATAAAAACTTAAAATCGTAATCGCACTAAATACACTAATCGCCATAAATCCGATCATGATTTGACTGCTTGCGTCTGCATTTGACCAAAGATCAATGAATAGATGACTGATAGGCAATAAGCTCAAAATAAGCAGTGCAGACTTGAGCACAGTCCAATGAAATAAATTGATTTCATCTGACAATATTAATGCTTTCATCATTCCCCCTTATTATCAAGCTAAGCTGTTGGCTCCATTATGCAGGGAATAATTAAAATAAAAAGCCTAATTTTCTTCATATTTTCTGTTTCTTGTAACCATTAAATATGGGAATAATTCTTATTATAAATCTCAAAAACCAATTATTTACAAATAATTTAATTATCAATACCTTAAGTCAATATCCATAAATAATAAAGATTATCACTTCACTCAATATTTATTAATTCGATTAAGTGAAGTGATTAATACCATAAATGGTTTTTAATAATGATTTTCATTTATGGTGTGTAAAAGATATCAGCATCATTTCCTTCACCACCCTGCTTTCCATCTGCGCCGAATGAATAAAGATCATATGCACGACCTTCCGAACCGGGAATCACATATTGCAAATCATTATCCCAGCTATCTTTAGGATAACCACCCTTCACATAACCACCAGGTAACCAATTTTTTGCTGAAGCTGGTTGATTGACCAAGGCATCCAAGCCACCATCTTGCATGGATGGATATTGGTTGTTGTCTAATTTGTATTGATCTAATGCACCTGCAACACCTTTCAGCGTAATGATTGTGGTATCAACCTTCGCTTTCTCACCACGCCCCATGACATTAGGCACAATCAGTGCTGCAAGCACACCTAAAATCACAATCACTACCATCACTTCGATCAGGGTAAAACCAGATTGTTTTCGCATTTTCATCTTGTTTCGCATATTTTCACTCGCTATTTCATTCATTATTAGAATTTATTGAATCTGTTTAAATCATATTGTTCATGTTGACGATTGGCAACATGACAGCAATCACGATCACCAATACAATCGCAGCCATTAACACCAACATTAGTGGCTCCAACAACGCCAATAATGTCGAAATTAATGTGGTAACTTCTCGATCTTGCATCGTCGAAGCTCTTTCTAACATTCGATCCAACTCACCCGAGGCTTCACCACTTTTGATCATTTGCACCATCATCGGTGGAAAATAACCACAGCGTTCAAGTTGCGTAGCCAAATTTCCACCCTCTGTGACCTTTTCAGCCGCGACATTGACTGCATCTCGAATAACCCAATTGCTACTTACTGCTGCACCAATTTTCAACGCGTCGACCAAAGGAACACCAGATTGCGTTAAGATAGATAAGGTACTTGAAAAGCGGGCGGCATTAATACCTCGTGATAGTTTTCCAAATAATGGCAACTTCAACGTGAGACGATCAAAAGCATAATGCCCTGCGGCAGTCCTTAAAAAACGCACCAATAGAAAGAATCCCAACGCCGATGCAACCAATACAAATGGCCAAGCTTGACGTATAAAATCACTGGCTTTCATTAAAGCAACCGTAATCCAAGGTAGCGCATCTTTACTTTGGTCAAAAGTTTTAACGATGTCTGGTACTACATAGGTCATGAGTCCCATTACGATACCGAAAGACATCAACATCAAAATAATAGGATAAATCATTGCACCTTGAATCTTCTTTTGCATCGCAAAGCGATTTTCAGTGTAATCAGCCAATTGATCGAGAATAAGATCTAAGTGTCCTGATCGCTCACCAGCAGCAATCGTTGCAATATAAAGTTCAGGGAATCTGCCAGATTGTTGCATCCCTTGAGCCAAGGAATGACCTTCTAAAACCTTTGATCTTACAGATAACATCAAATTTTGCACGTGAGCTTTTTCGCTTTGTTTGGCAACTGCTCTTAATGCTTCCTCAAGTGGGATCCCCGCTGCAACTAATACGGATAATTGGCGAGTCATCAAAGCTAAGTCATAAGCTGTAAATTTTTTTTGAAAAAAACCACCAGTTCGATGCTTGTCTTTTTGTTCTACAGCATCAACTTGTACTGGAATCCATTGTTTATCCCGAAGCTGTTGTCGAATCTGTCGGGCTGAATCACCTTCTAGCACACCCTTTTGCTGCTTTCCTGAAGCATCGATGGCAGTATATTGATATGCGGGCATGATAATGCTCTAATTTTCCTAATTATGATGTCTTAAGAGTTGCCTTAGACCGTTCTCTTCATTCATATTGATCACTTGCAACAACTTGAACACTCTATCACAAGCATTGGTTATCCACGATAAGTTTTCACCATATTGATTGACGACTATATATGACAAATATTTCAGAATTAAGCCAAATTGTTTATCGAGTGCGCATCGCGGTGCCAGTTTATCTATATGATTGTTTTGATTATGAAGTTTCTGCAGAACAATACCAAACTATACACATAGGTTGCCGTGTTCTTGTTTCGTTTGGTCGTCAAAACTTAGTCGGAATCGTACTTGAAAAGATCGCACCGGAAACGCCATTAGATCCGAAAATCAAACTGAAATCCATCACTGAAATCTTGGATCTACAGCCCATACTCAATGCTACGATCATTCAGCTCGCGCAGTGGTCTGCTCAATATTATCAATTCCCCATTGGGGAAGTCATGCATACCACTTTGCCGACATTTTTAAGGCAGGGCAAACCCTATAATTTATTAGCTCACTCTTGGAAAGTTTTAAATTTAGACGCTGAAAAGAAAGTGGCTCGATCTTTAAAACAACAAGAGGCTTATAAAATTTTAAAGCTACACCCTCAAGGGACTGCCGAGACGATACTGAATTTGAGTGGTGTGGAAACAGCAACATTAAAAGCGCTTGAAAAGAAAGAAATCGTCGAATGCAAATTGATTCAGCAGGACTTTAGTCCTGAACCTGTACAGCTGGCTCAAATGCCATTGACTGCAAATGATGATCAAAAAAAAGCAATTCAATCCATTTTAAAAGCACAAAATCGCTATCAAGCATTTTTACTCGATGGTTTAACTGGAAGCGGAAAAACTGAAGTTTATTTGCAAGTCATGCAAGAGGTTTTACAAAAAGGTCAGCAAGTATTGGTACTGGTACCAGAAATTGGCTTAACCCCTCAAACTATCAGTCGATTTCAATCTCGCTTTCACTGCAATATTGTCTTGTTGCATTCCGGACTGAATGACACAAAGCGCCTCCAAGCTTGGCAATATGCTCAAACAGGGAAGGCCTCCATTATTCTTGGTACACGCTCTGCGATTTACACCCCCATGCCAAATTTAGGGCTCATTATCTTAGATGAGGAGCATGACCTGTCATTCAAACAACAAGAAGGTTTTCGCTACCATGCACGTGATGTTGCTCTCTATCGCGCTTATTTAGAGCAATGCCCCATTGTCCTTGGCTCAGCAACACCAAGTATTGACTCATATCATTTGGTGGAGCAAAAAAAATTAACGATTCTGAAACTCGATGAACGTGCCGCAGGTGCAAGCTTACCTAAAATTCATTTAATTGATCTAAAGATTGCTCAAAAACAGCATGGTATAAGCGAACAACTCATTAAAGAAATTCAAAAAAGACTCAATCAAGAAGAACAGGTACTGATCTTTTTAAACAGACGTGGTTATGCACCTGTCCTGATCTGCGAAAGCTGTGGATGGCAAGCCAATTGTCCCCATTGTGATGCACATTTTACGCTTCATAAAAAACCATATGAGCACCTGCATTGCCATCACTGTGGGACAATTAATCGACTGCCTGATCAATGCCCCTCTTGTCAGCAACACACCTTGAAGCCTATTGGAATGGGCACGGCAAAAGTTGAAGAGAATTTACAACTTTTATTTCCAGACTTTCCTGTGGTCAGAGTAGATCGTGATTCCACGAGCCGTGTCGGGAGTTGGCAAAAAATTTACGAGCAAATTCATCAAAGTAAACCGATGATTTTACTTGGTACGCAAATGTTAGCCAAAGGTCATCACTTTCCGTATGTAACCTTAGTTGCAATCTTAGATATTGATAGTGGCCTACTCAGTGTTGATTTCAGAGCAACGGAACGAACAGCCCAATTGATTGTTCAAGTTGCAGGTCGTGCAGGACGAGGTGAAAAAAAAGGTGAGGTTTATCTACAAACTTTACGACCTGATCACCCTCTACTCAACACGCTCATTGATAAAGACTATCGTGCTTTTGCTCGTGAAACACTTCATGATCGTCAAGCTGCTTTACTCCCTCCAATGCGCTATGCAGCATTAATACGTTGTGAATCGCGTAGTCAGGAAGAAAATCTCAATTTTTTAACCAATATGACACAATCGCTCCAACAACATACTGGTGAGCTGATTGAGATTTGGGGTCCAATTCCTGCGCCAATGGAGCGAAAGGCTGGGCGTTATCAGGCACATGTGGTTTTATTGTCATCAGATCGTGCAAAAATGCATTTCTATATACGAGAATGGTGGCCATTTGTGCTTCAACAAAAACCTTCAACGATGAAGCTCAGTATTGATATAGATCCTCAAGAGCTAAGCTAATCATGAATAGAGTTAAATTATCAAAGTCGAAGACCTGAATTAAATTTACACAGCTAAAGCAGACACGATTACAATTTCATCAGTCCAACATTCCACTTTAGGGAAGGCCAATGCCATTGTTGTTACAAATCACAATTTTTCTAGCTGCCGCATTAATTTTTGTTCCGCTCGGAAAAAAAATTGGTATTGCGACAGTCTTAGGTTATTTGTTTACAGGAATATTACTTGGTCCAAGTGCATTGAATGTGACCAATGATGCCGAAACATTAATGAAATTAGCTGAGTACGGCGTGATTTTTTTGATGTTCTTAATAGGCCTAGAATTACGCCCTCAGCGCTTGTGGAATATGCGTCACTCTATATTTGTGATTGGAAGTGCTCAAGTCTTGATCACAGGTATAATTCTTGTCGCAACCATTTGGCTGTTCTTCCAACAGCATCTTGCTGCTAGTGTCGTAATTGGTCTTGCCCTTGCTTTATCATCTACAGCATTTGTCATGCAATTACTTGCAGAAAAGCAGCAGCTGAATACCGCACATGGTCAGCAATCTTTCTCTATTTTACTGTTTCAAGATATTGCCGCTATTCCTTTACTCGCCCTGATTCCCCTACTCGCGGGAAATCAGTCTACACATCATGGTATTGCTTATTTTGCCGCTGTTGTTGCAACGTTTACTGGCTTATTTTTATTTAGTCGCTATGTGATGCGACCATTTTTTAGATTCATTGTACAGAGTGGAGCAACGGAACTCATTACGGCTGCTGGACTCTTCATTGTTTTAGCGGTTGTTCTGTTTATGGATATGCTCGGATTAAGCACCACGCTCGGTGCTTTTCTGACAGGTGTATTACTCGCGGATTCTGAGTTTCGCCATGAACTGGAATCGAGCATTCAACCCTTCAAAGGGTTATTACTCGGTTTATTCTTTATGAGCGTAGGCATGATGACACCGATTGATCTCCTCGTAGATCAGCCGCTATTCATTTTTGGTGGGGCATTCGTGCTGATCATCATAAAAATATTAAGCATGGTTGCAATCGCGCGATATTTTAAATTTCAATGCAAAACCAGTGTATTGATTGCCATTTGTCTTGCTCAAGGAGGAGAATTTGCTTATGTGATCTTAGCTGTTGCGAATACCGAAGGTTTAATTACTCAAGCAGTGTTATCCCCTACGATTCTGATCATTGCAATTTCGATGGCACTCACCCCTGTCATTTTCTGGCTTGCACAACGATGGCTCATTCCATATCTTGATCGAAAGACTGATAGCGCTGAAGATGTCCCATTACCAGACACTCATTCAACATTAATAATTGCAGGTTTTGGACGCGTCGGACAAATAGTGGCGCGCGTTGCTTATCTCAATCATGTCAGCTTTACAGCCATTGATAATAATTTAGAAAAAATTGATTTTGTGAGAAAGTACGGTGGTAAAGTTTATTATGGAGACGCCTCCTCCCCTGATTTATTGAGATCTGCAGGCATCGAGCATGCTAAGGCATTTGTACTTGCTGTAGACGATGTGGAAATGTCGATGAATATTGCTCGCCATTTACGTTTGAATTATCCAACGCTCAAACTCATCGTCCGTGCCCGTGATCGACATCATATGCATTTACTTAAAGACTTAGGCATTGAGCATATTTGGCGTGAAACTTTTCTATCTTCACTCGGTATGGCATTTCGCACCTTAACCGCGTTAGGTTTAAGTCAAGAACATGCTCAACATAGTATTGAAATATTTAGAGACTATGATGAGCGTCTATTAGCTGAGCAACAACGCATCTATACGGATGATCAAAAAGTCTTTGAAAGCTATCGAAATTTCTTAGCGGAACTCGAACAAATTTTTGAAAATGATGCTCAACAACATCAACCACTTTCAGAAAGTTTAGATGAAACCATTGATTCTGAAGTAAGTTCTATAGAACGACGCGCTAAGCACTCGCAAAACCAAATTAATGTTTGTCGAGATGAAGAATTTTAACTTGTGATTTACAATATCGTCACCATCTAGACAGGGATTTGGAGAATTTTATGTCTGATTTACGTCAACGTTTTTTTATTGATAACAGCCCTGTTCGTGGTGAAGTCGTACATCTTGAAGATGCGCTTAAAACAATTTTAGCGCAACGCGCCTATGCACCTGCGATTCAAATTTTATTGGGCGAAATGCTCAGTGCGACTGCATTGTTGGCCAGCACACTTAAAATTAAGGGACGTATTAGCCTCCAAATTCAAGCTTCTGGCACCTTAAAATGGGCTATGGCTGAATGTAATCACCTCGGTGAAGTACGCGGATTAGCTGAATATGAAGCTGATCCACGTTTTGAAGAAGCATCAGACAGCAGCATCGTTCTGAAAACTTTGGTCAGTCCAGTTTTATTTATTAATATTGAACCTGAATTTGGCGAACGCTATCAGGGTATCGTGCCTTTAGATCAGCCGAATTTAGCTAAATGCCTCATGCAGTATTATGATTTATCTGCCCAAATCCCAACCAAGATCGTTTTAGCTAGTACTGCTCAACGCGCTGGTGGTCTTTTGATTCAATTATTACCGCGTAACAATGATGAAGAGCAGCAAAAGGTTGATGAAGATATCTGGCCTCGTCTAACCATGCTCACTGAAACTTTAAAAACAGATGAACTTACTGAGCTGGATGCGCAAGAAATTTTGTATCGCTTATATAATGAAGAAGAAGTCAGACTACCTGAAGCTGAACAACTTCAATTTGGCTGTACATGTTCTAAAGAGCGTTGCTCTACAGCATTAATTCAGGTGGGTGCTGAATCTGTGCGTGAAATTTTAGAACAACAGAACCCTATTACCATGGACTGTCAATTCTGTAACACTCAATACAGATTTACTGCTGAAGAAGCTCTTGGTCTATTCGGCGAGCACCTCAGTTAATCCTAAACAGTTCTCTTCGAAAATCAGCAAGTTTTACTTGCTGATTTTTTTTGTTGTAAGAAATTGAAACAATTATTCACCATCTGAACATATTGTAGTCTTCGAAAGTCTGCTCATAATGATTAAAAGTTAATCAACGGTTATTTTTGCTTAATGGCAAATAATTATTATGAGGAACTCGGACTAGATCGCGATGCGAGTCCTGAGGAAATAAAAAAATCATATCGAAAACTGGCTCGGAAATACCATCCCGATATCAGTCAAGCACCTGATGCCGAAAAAAAAATGCAGGCGATTAATACGGCTTATGACACATTAAGTGATCCTTTAAAAAAACAAGAGTACGATCAACAACTCGATCAGTTGAATAGTCAGTCTCCTTTCTCGGATAGTGAAAACCATACAAATCATGAATTTTCTGGCTTTGAAGATTTGTTTGGGCGTTTTGGAACAGGTTTTGGTGGAGGTTATGCACAGCGCTCACACCAATATAAATCCCAGCCGATTCGTGGTGAAGATCAACATGCCAGTATAGAAGTGCCCTTACAAGTCGCTTTTGAAGGTGTCACTCAATCCATCCAATTGCGTATACCCACTTTTAATGCATATGGACAACCTGAAGTTCAGCGAAAAACCCTTGAAATTAGAATCCCGAAAGGGATGAAAAACGGTCAACAAATTCGACTCAAAGGTCAAGGACAAGCTGGTTTATCGGGCGGTGAAAATGGAGATCTTTATATACAGATCCATTATCAAACCACTGACAGCATATATGTCGATCAGGCAGACATTTACTATCACATTAACATTAGTCCTTGGGAAGCTGCTTTAGGCCAAGACATCGAGCTAAAAACCCCCTCTGGAAAGATCAAAGTCAGCATTCCTCAACATACAATTTATGGCAAACAACTCCGTATTAAAGAAAAAGGGATTCCCTCTTCCCCCCCGGGACACCTTTATCTAATCCTGAATATTGTTTATCCAAGAGCAGAATCCCCGCAGCAAAAACAGGCATATGAGCAATTTGCTCAAGCATTTACACATTTCAACCCTCGTGATGAAGGAGGTGAATCATGACAACGATTCAGTACCGAGAAGTGTACAAAAATGGATATTTAGAGGCTGAAATCATTGATGACCAATGTATTTTTGATTTAAAGCATTTTGCCCAAGCATGCGGACAAAGTCCTGAATGGGTTTTGCAATTACTTGAATATGAAATTCTACCAGCTCGTTCTGAGCAAAAAATCCATCAATTTTTTGGTGAAGAACTTACTCGAGCACGGAGAGCTTATCGCTTGCAACGGGATTTTGAAGCAAGTCTCCCTGCCGTCGCCATGATGATGGATCTGATAGATGAAGTACAACAATTGCGCAAGCAAGTGAAATACTTCAAATAAAGCAAGCCCACATAAATGCATGTACTGTTACATGCATTTATTTTTTATTGATTAGAATGAAAGGATTAAACCATCAATGAAAGTTAAAGAATGCAATAAAAAGCTGAAAAACCTTTTCCCTGAGTTCCGTGAACTTATTCAGCCTTTAAGAGAAGAAAACCCTCACTTCGCTAAAATTTTCGAGGAACATGAAACGCTAGATCATGAAATTACGCATTTGGAACTAAATCCAGTTAATGTAATTAATGATGATATTGAGTTTCTAAAGCGAAAAAAACTTAAATTAAAAGATGAAATGTATCGTTTGCTCAAACAAGCGCAGATGAACCTTACCCAGTAATTTCAATTTAATATTATAAAATAACGGTGAATCTGGCACTTATCATTCTGACTTAAAGCATAAGTGCCTTATGTGACGTTGACTATTTTAATCGAGTCCAACGTCCCATTTCTCGGAGCGTACCTTTCAATGTTTTTTGAATCGGTTCATACTCCAAAAATGCAAACAAACCGAGTTGTTGCTGCTGGTTTTGTTGAGCCAACAATTCCATCACACTTTTTTCACCGCGCCCGACCATTTGTCTACGATAAAAATACCAAATTAACAAAAGTGTTGTCACACACATGGCTGTGAGCATATACCAAAAGCCATGCGGTGAGTTTAATCCTGGAATAAATTCAAAATTCATTCCGTAAATACCTGTAAGAAGAGTCAGTGGTGCAAATACAGCGGTGATAATTGCTAAAATTCTCATATTTTCATTGGTTTGATTGGCCACTGCTGAAAAGTGCAAATCGATAGCGGCTTGTACTGCATGGTTTAACCGAACACTGTGCTTTTGTATTCTTTCAATATGGCTAATTAAATCATCCATTCGGACGAGCATTAAATTTTGCTTCTCTGCCTTACGTTTAGCTTTAATATGATGATAATTTTCGACAACTTCATCTCTTAATTCTTGTAGGCATTCAACCTGTTCTTCACACAAATTTTCAACTTGTTGAAAAGCCGTGATCTCTTGCAGCAGTTGATTCCATCGATTAAATTTTTGATTTCCTTGTAATAGTTCTCTTTGCCAAAATTCCACACGTTTGGTTAGTGCCACACGTAAACCTAAATAGCCATCCACCATCATATTCAGTAATCTAAGCACAATATCTACAGGGCTCTGTGCTAATTTTCGTGGAATATTTTGTTGCTCTATAGGTCGTGTTTGAATCGCCTGCACTCTTTCAAGATATGTTTCAAATACACGATTACCTCGTTCATGCACTGTGATTAAAACATTTGATGTCATGACAAAACTTACCGGCGTTGTAACAATGTCCGCAGTTTGTTGTTCAGCTGAATGACCATTCTGAATTTGAATGTGGTCATCTGGGGTGATTAATTTTTTAAATATCAATAAATCATAATCATCCAATGCATCAAATACGCAAGGATGCTCAATGTTTTGAATATCTTTAAGATGAAATTCGTTCAACAGAATTCCAGTGTTCTCAAAAATATATCGTTGCCACGTCTCTGTATTTTGAATCAATTCGTGGCGTTCAAAACTCAACCATATAAATTCTGCATCAACATCAGTCGATAATTCTTCACTCAGATAAATATACCCGTCACCTTGATGATAATAATAATTAAACTTTTGCATTTTAGTTATTTTTAAATGAGAACATTTTGATCATGCCATAAAAAAAGCCTTGTGTAACACTCGTTTAAACGAAGCACCACACAAGGCTTAGAATTAGCTTAAATGATTAAGCTTGTTCAATGTCTTTCATTGTAAGTTTGATACGACCACGGTTATCAACATCCGCAACTTGTACCTTAACCTCTTGACCTTCAGTAAGAACGTCTGTCACATTCGCAATACGCTCGTTCGAGATTTGTGAAATGTGAAGCAAGCCATCAGTACCAGGAAGGATATTGACGAACGCACCGAATTCAACGATACGAATGACTTTACCTGTGTAAATTGTACCTGGTTCAATTTCTGCTGTAAGCGCTTGGATTTTCGCTACTGCAGCCATTGCCGCTGCTTTAGTTTCACCAAATACACGTACTGTACCGTTATCTTCGATATCGATCGCTGCTTTGGTTTCTTCAGTGATTTGACGAATAGTTGCGCCGCCTTTACCAATCACGTCACGGATCTTATCAGGATTGATGCTGATCACTTGGAATGTTGGTGCGTGCATTGAGATTTCAGGACGAGCACGTGAAATCACTTGATTCATCTCATTCAAGATATGCATACGACCTGCATACGCTTGATTCAATGCAACTTCCATGATCTCTTCAGTAATACCTTCGATCTTGATGTCCATTTGAAGTGCAGTAATACCGTTTGCAGAACCTGCTACTTTAAAGTCCATGTCGCCAAGGTGATCTTCGTCGCCTAGAATGTCTGAAAGAACTGCGAAACGTTCACCTTCTTTCACTAGACCCATTGCAATACCTGCAACTGGCGCTTTAAGTGGAACACCTGCATCCATAAGTGATAAAGAAGCACCACACACAGACGCCATTGAAGACGAACCATTCGATTCAGTGATGTCAGATACGATACGAATCACGTACGGGAAGCGATCAGCTGGTGGAAGAACTGCTTGAACACCACGACGTGCCAAACGACCATGACCAATTTCACGACGTTTAGGACCAGATTCACGACCAGTTTCACCTACAGAGTATGCAGGGAAGTTGTAGTGAAGCATGAAGTTATCAGTCTTCGTACCTGCAAGGGTATCCACCATTAATGCATCACGCGTGTTACCCAAAGTTGTTGTTACAAGTGCTTGAGTTTCACCACGTGTAAACAATGCAGAACCATGAGCGCGATCTAATACGCCCACTTGTACGTCGATTGCACGAACAGTTTTAGTATCACGACCATCAATACGTGGTTTACCAGACAAGATATTGTCACGAACTGTACGATATTTAAGGTCTTCAAATAATTCGTTAACTTCGTCAGCAATACCTGTTTCGTCATTTTCTGGAACGAATTGAGCAATCGCTTCAGCATGAAGTGCATCAAGTGCTGCATAACGGTCTTGCTTAACCGCAATCGTATACGCTTCAGAGATTTTCGCTTCAAAAGCTGCTTTCAATTGACTACGAAGGTCTTCGTTTTTCGCTGGAGCAACCCAGTCAGATTCCTTCGCGCCAGCAGCTGCAGCAAATTCTTTGATCGCTTGAATTGCAATTTGCATTTCGTCGTGACCGAACAATACAGCACCCAACATTTGGTCTTCTGAAAGTTCTTTCGCTTCAGATTCAACCATAAGAACAGCAGCTTCTGTACCTGCAACCACAAGGTCAAGGTCAGATTGAGCAAGTTGTTCATGACTTGGGTTAAGAACGTATTCACCGTTAATTAAACCAACGCGTGCAGCACCAATTGGACCACGGAATGGTGTACCTGCAATTGCGAGTGCAGCAGAGGTACCTAACATTGCAGCAATATCAGCTTCCATAGTTTTGTCAGATGATACAACTGTTGCAGTCACTTGGATTTCGTTGTAATAACCTTCTGGGAACAACGGACGAATTGGGCGGTCGATCAAACGTGAAATTAAAGTTTCAGCTTCAGATGCACGGCCTTCACGCTTACCATAACCACCTGGGATACGACCTGCAGCATATTGTTTTTCTTGGTAGTTAACAGTCAGTGGGAAAAAGTCTTGACCTGCTTTCGCAGTTGGTTGAGCAACAACAGCAACCAATACAGTCACACCACCCATGGTAATCACTACTGTATTTGCTTGACGCGCCACACGGCCTGTTTCAAGCACAACTTGGTGCTGACCGAATTGGAATTCTTTACGAATAATATTAAACATCGACATGTTCTATTTTTTCCTGATTTTATTCTAGTGGAGACCCCTAAGGTTTGGCATTCACAACACAGGTTTTAAATGACAAAGCTTAGAAGCCGACCTCACTAGAAACACTATTTTTAAACACAAAGAAGGAGCGAAACTATTCGCCCCTTCCCCATGATCTAGTCGAAACTAGATCGCCTTTAGTTTTCAGCAATACAGCATTCAACATGCAATAATCCGAAAATAAAGTTTAAATCGAATTAACGACGTAAACCTAAAGCAGCAATCAAATCGCTGTAACGAGTAGCATCTTTACCTTTAAGGTAGTCAAGAAGCTTACGACGTTGGTTAACCATACGGATAAGACCGCGACGGCTATGGTGGTCGTGTTTGTGCTCTTTGAAGTGACCTTGTAAGTCATTGATTTGAGCAGATAAAAGAGCTACTTGAACTTCTGGTGAACCAGTGTCGTTTTCAGCGCGAGCAAATTTAGCAATGATCTCTGCGCGATCTGCGTTTGTTAAAGCCATTCGATTTCTCCGAGATGCTTATTTAAAAGTATTTGATACAAATCAATGACGCTCTTCAAAGCGGAATTGACTGCCGTGCATCACTACAGCAGCGTGCTATTTTAAAGGAACCCCCCTCAAAAAGCAAAATTATCCGCTCAATAACTTCTGGCAGAAACAATCATCAATTCATGTCGTTAAAGATACTGACTTTTGTTTTTTGGCAGGGCAAACTTGCCTGTTATAAAAACAATGAAACATGGAATGAACGTGAAATTACTCTCTACAAATACGTGCATAGCACCAAAAGATTTAACTACGATCACTCGTCATAAAGACGAAGTTGCGCCAGAACTTGGGGGAATGACGCAACAGCAAATTGATAAAATTTGGCACAGTGTTGAAGCACTTTATCGTACTGGCAATCATCCAATGATCAGTATGTGTTTACGTCGCAAGGGTCAGATATTAATTAATCGCAGTATTGGTTACACAGAACTTGGTCCAAACTATCAAACAGACCCTTCTAAAGTTGCGACACCAGAAACACCGGTCTGTATGTTTTCTGCCTCTAAAATCGTTAATGCCATGTTAGTGCATTTGTTAGATCAACAAGGGAAAATTAACTTACTTGATCCAGTGAGTCGCTATATTCCAGAGTTTGGTGTTAACGGTAAACGACGCGCCACCATATTTCATTTGTTATCACACCGTGGCGGTATTCCTAAAATTGAAACTGAGGTCACTCCAGAGCTTTTATTTGATCGTCAAGGGATCCTGGAGCATCTTTATGCAGCAAAACCGATTGCACCCGTAGGCTCGCAACTCTCTTATCATGCTGTAACTGCTGGATATATTTTAGGAGAATTGGTTGAACGTGTAACAGGACAAGATATTCGTGATTACTTGCACGAACATATTGAAAAACCAATGAATTTACCTTTCTTCAACTATGGTTTAAAACCAGAACTACGTCATTTAGTTGCAAAAAATTATCCAACTGGGATTCACCCTGTCTTGGGGACTGACCTATATCTCAATCGTGTATTAGGCGGAGGACTGCAACTGGCAGTGGATGTCACCAATGATCCCCGTTTTATGGATACCGTCTGTCCAGCAGGAAATATTTACACCAGTGCTGAACAAGCCAATCGCTTTTTTGAAATGTTACTCAATGGTGGTCGTTATCAAGACCAGCAAATTATCAATTCAGAAACGGTTTTCAGAGCAACACTCCCTACATCCAATACAACAATAGACCGTAACCTTTTAGCACCTATGCGTTATGCACTTGGTCCGATGTTAGGCAGTAATCCAATCGGTGTATTTGGCCCAAATACTGGACAAGCTTTTGGTCATCTAGGTTTCTCGAATATTTTATGTTGGGCAGATCCTCAACGGGATATCAGTGTATCGTTCTTAAATACAGGGAAATCTGTGTTAGGCACACATTTAGCCGCTTTAGCAAAAGTGCTATATCAAATATCCAACCAATGCCCAAGTATTCCTAAGGAAAAAAGACGCGCGTTATTTGGAACTGATCAATCTGAAACTGAACGTGTTTAATATCAATGTAAAAAAGGCATCATTTAGATGCCTTTTTTTAAAGTTTTAATCTATTAGCTATTAATTAACCACTACAGATTGTCACAAATAAGAAAGTACGACAGTTACGTTGTGGTGCTGGAGTTGGTGTTGGCGTAGGAGTTGGCGTCACTACAGGTGGCTCAACAACAGGGGGTTGTGGTGCTGGAGTAGATGGAGCACCATTTAACGCAGCAATTAAATTCAAACGAGGTGTGCGAATTGAGTTACGATGATCCGTAACCAAAGCTCCCGTAGACGTCATACGTGCAACAATTTGATCCAATGATTCATTCGGGAAAGCATTATTCGCACGTAACACAGCAACAGCCCCAGCGACGTGAGGTGCAGCCATTGAAGTACCATCCATTGTATATCCGCCAGCGGTAATACGTGAACCAGGCGCCAATAAAGTTAAATTACGACTCGAGTTACTGAAACACGTTACTTTGTCGCTATAAGTTGCACTGTCAGAGCAATTTTTAAATCCAATTGAACCTACATTAGCATCATAAACCGCTCCTACACTGACCGCACCCGCAGTACATGCTGGATAGGATATACCACTCAGATGGCTATCATTACCAGATGCAACAACTGGTAATACCCCATAGCCTCTCAACTTCGAAAAAGAATCTGTAAGTACGGAACTAGTACAAGTTGAGGAATAACTACGTCCATTACCAATGCTTAAGTTTACAGATTTAATGTTTTTGCTTTGGGAGTGGTTCGCCACCCAATTCAAGGCAGCCACTAGATCATAATCGTATGCCGGCCCCCCATCTCTAGAGGTACTACCAGTGAAGACATCAAGCATGACAATTTTTGCACCTGGTGCAACTTTAGAAGCAATTGCTGCAACGTTAGTTCCATGTCCATTAACATCTAACTGATAGTCTTCTCGAGCAACCTCGACAGTTTCTAAAACTTTACAAGTCGATGATGGTACACCTGGCGCTGTACAATTACCAAAATCTGAATGTCGGTAATTAATACCTGTATCTAAGATAGCAATTGTTGTCCCCTCACCAGTATAGCCTTGCGCAGCCGCAGGTACTTGACCAATTAATGGTAGACTTTGAGATGCTGTCGTATAAGAAACATTATTTGGATAAACTGCTTTTACATTCGGGTCATTCAATAAGCTTACGAGCGTGTCACGCTTTTGAACGCGATGAAAGCTATATGGTAAAGCATTATAATCACGTAGTAATTGAATACCACCTAAACGTATAAACCGCGATTGAATCGATTGCTTCTTTTGAGCAAGATGTTCACGAAGTTGAGTGCGATTATTTTCTAAATGATTAGTGTCAACATGATATTCAACGATTAAATCATTTGAACTGTTGTTCAGTAATGCCGACAGATTAATACCACCTTTCGACACTTTTTGTTTTGCCTGATTGTTCAATTGAGCGTTAGCTGCTACAGGACTCATCTGAGCCATCGCAGTTCCGACCATCAAAACACTCAGACATGCGCTTAATGATAAAGTTTTAAACATAATTATTCTCCGTTGTTATGTTTTTAGTGCGCAGGGTAAAAAATTACACTTGATTGGCTGGATCAGTTTCTGGATCAATAGGCTTAATCGAAAAATCGCTCTTCGGATCTACTAAATCTGGAGAATCAGTAACAGGCATCTTCTCAGACTCATTTAAATCTTCGACTTGATCTTCGTTAGGCGATATTGGCGTTTGCTGTCCACTCTCAGGAGCAGATAGAGAATCAATCTGAGCGACTGAGGAAGTGTTTTGATCTGCAGGCTTAAAACATTTATACAACCCAAACAGAACAACACTCACCAAAATGATTAAAATTATGAATTTTTTCATGGTTTTTTTGTAAAGTGATATTTTTTACGCACTTTAATAGAATCGTTAAGTCAAAACAAGTATAAAGATGCCTAAAAATTAAGATTGAGATAAACGGTTAAAAAAGGCTTATGACAAGTCATAGGGCCTTTTTTGCGCTGTAGATTCTTATATTTTAGTTATGATTCTGTTATTTATATTTTTATTGTAAGTGCTGCACACACATTTATTATTAATACGGTCCTTGTTCTTAAGGTTTCATTTCCTTATATGACTATTTTGCCAGATTCATTATGCAACACAAGTCGCAGTTTTCTGATCTTTATGTAAGAAATTGCGTACATTATGTAATCAATTTAATCTTATATGTATATAAAAAAGCCCTGTAGTCTCTCCCAAAACTACAAGGCTTAGCGGCTGTAAGTTTCCTCTTTTATCACTTACATCATTGTAAGTTCGCAGTCTCTCGACTATAAATTATTGTAATTATGCGATATTGCTCAACTTTCCGTGTTGAACCTTTTATGCAAGCAATCATCGCAAAAAATTGTACGAAGCTCTATGCGCCAATTTCTCGAATCCTTGTAAGATATTTCCTACAAAGGTTTTCTATTTTCAACCAATCGTTAAATATTAGATATAAATAAAGTGTTTAATTTATTCAATAAACCTGTTTTTCTTATTGTTTTAATGTTTATTGCCTCAAATAAAGCATCAGTATCCACCAATAAACTGACTGCTTTTTTTGCCCTCGTAATCGCGGTATACAATAATTCTTGGCTCAATAGACGTGACGCAAACTCATCTAATACAACTGCAGTGTGTTTAAATTCAGAACCTTGCGACTTATGAATGCTCAGCGCATAACAGGTTTGCATTGACTTTGGTAAACGTGATGCTGGAAACCATTGGTCAAGACTTGGAAAATATACTTCATATTGATCAGCAAACTGGCGATGTCTGAGACATATCCCAATATCACCATTAGAAAGCCCGAGTTGATAATCGTTATATGTCATCATGACAGGGCGACCAATATACCAAAGGTCGTGTCGTGATATCCGCATGTGCTGAAATAGCTCCCTTTCAATTTCATCATTCAAACGATTCAATCCCAAATGTCCATGTCTCACTGCAGCTAAGATCCTATAATCATCAAATTTTTGAATAATTTCAGCCACATCCTGCTGCTGATATCCATTTCTGACATAAAGGTTGAGTGCTTTAAAGTAATCCGTAAACCCCGAGCTTAATTTAAGGTAATAGGCTTTTAAATCTTGATCTGAATATTCTTTATTCAAATACTCTAGTTGAACAAGATCCTCTTGAAGCTCAGCTAAATTAATCTGTTGGATTTCAGATGCTCTACAAATCTCCTTCTCAAATTTAGCCAATAGCTCAACTTTCGAGCTTTGTGGTGAGCATTGATGTGACTGGATGAACCTTGCCAAATCACCGATTTTTGCACCTGCTTTGAATCTTCGACTGGTCACTAAATTGACGTGATGGTCATTAAGCGCTTTTACTTGTTGTAAATCCGCCAATACCATCCCCACATCAACCGAGGCCAACTGCTGTGCATCCCCTAACAAGATCAAACGACATTGGTCTGGAATTGCTTCAAAAAGCATCGTCGCGAGATTGAGATCGAGCATTGAGGCTTCATCAATCACCACCACATCATAGGGTAATGGCTTTTTCAGACTGTATTTAGGTTGAGCGCTATGCCCTAAACCCAGAAGACGGTGAATCGTTAACGTATTTTGCTGCTTTAAGTGGGCAATATCCAAACCCATATTGAGCATTGCATCGTCATTTAATGAGTTTTGCAATGCTTCTTTCATTCGCTGTGCAGCTTTCCCTGTCGGTGCAGCCATTGCGATTCTTAACTGATGATTCGACTCATTTAATACGGCAATAATACGCGCTAGAGTATACGTTTTCCCTGTACCCGGACCACCTGTAATCATACTCAGCGCTTGCCTTGATACTATTTCTAAGGCTTGCTTTTGAAATGGATCGATTAATAATTTTTCATATTTTGTGCAATCTACAGGCACTATCGTTTGCTGCTTTAAACGATAAACTTGTTGAGCTAAACGCTGCTCTAATTGCCAATAGCGATATAAATACAAATAGTTCTGATCATAAACAAAAGGCGCGACCTGTTGTTCTGCAAGCTCTGCGCTCACGAGCAACTTACTCAGATCTTGGATAACCTCCCCTTTCAAATCAATACAACTATCGCCGACAGTAGATGCCATCAGAACTTGTTCAATGGTGTTAATGGATTGTTCATTTAAATCATCTGATGAAAGATACTGATTTAGGATATATTCAGCCCAAGTTGTTACCCATTGAGGAACATCAACTTTTTCATTCTGATTAATTTCCACACAGTTATCCTCATAGTTATCTACACATTTATCATCAATATTATCCACAAGATAAATTAATGATTAATAATAAATTCATTTAAATATTCATGCTATTTTGCTGTTTTTATCCTCAGCAAAATAGCCCAATATTGCATCTAATCTTAGAATAAATTCTGAACTAGGACGCCAATAATTAAATCCATATTGGTCAGTGCCATTCATCCCACGTAAATATAAATAACTGGCACCACCAAGATCTCGATCGATGTTGTAGTCATCAATATGAATACTTAAATAGCGATGTAATGCCACCAAATATAGGGCTGCTTGTAGCCAATAACTTGCATGCGTCATGCTCAGCTGAATAGCTTGAGCTGAATAGTCTTCCACATGATTTCCGAGATAATTACTCTTATAGTCGGCAATGTGATAGCGCTTCCCATCATAATAAACCAAGTCAATAGAACCATTGAGGTAACGTGCTGAATTTGCAGCATTGAATTCGGGCATATTAAGCCCAAACTCTAAAAATAATTGCTGAATACGCTGAATACCAAATATTCGGTCTGCTAAAGCCAAATAGAATGGAAATTCAGCCAAATGTGCTTCAGGTACTAATTGTTTGAGTCGAAATTCAGGTTGAATAGGTGTCTCTAAAACCTCTGCTAACCATTCAGCCATCATTTCTAACAGATGTTGCTCGGCATCATGATGTTGAGGAAAATCTGATTGAAATTTAGCGAATAATTGCTCCCATAAACCTGAATAGGCATTTTTAAAACGGCGGCGAATTTCTAATGTCCAATCTCGGCGATCTTGAAAATCGATATGTTCAAAAATTTCATGTAGGAAATTTCCAGCTAATGTTCCCATCGGAAAATGAGCACGAATCCAACTCAAAGGTTGTTGATGATCCAAATCCTCAAATTGATATGGAGTCATGAGCGTCACAGTATTGACCTCATCACTCGCATGATGTTCGATCATATCTTGAGCCGCCATACGATCTTTAATTTGTTGATGACTCAAATGTTGTGCGAGATAACTAAAACTGGTTTTGGCTCTAGGATAAAAATGAACTTGAGGATATTTCTGCGCAATCATTTGAACAGTATGATGTTCTTTTTTTGCGATTACTTTCTCAGGGCATTGCTCTAAACATGGCTCATCTAAACTGAAAGCATGCTGAAATTGGTTCGCACCATGACCACGCCAAAACGCCAAACCATAAATAGATTGCCCTTTTTGATCACTCATCATTGAATAAACGCGGTGTTGTGCTCGAGTTAAGGCCACATACCATAATCGTCGATGCTCTGCCAAAGCACGTTGGTCATGTTGCTCAACCTCTAATGGTTCCAATAATTCTTCACGCTTTAACGCCACGACACGTTGTGCGACGGACTTTCCAGTTCCATTATCCTGCACTTCACGAATTGAAAAGTTAAGTTCGCTTCGATCTGACAGTTTACGATCTGCGCCAAGCAAGAATACAATCTTAAACTCCAATCCTTTAGATTGGTGAATAGTTAAAAGGTGAACGCCCGCTTGATTACTCAACTGTCTTTCAATTTCCCACTCTCTTTCCATCGGATTTGAAAGCTGCCGCATATACCAATGATAAAGGGTGTGCATACCTCTTAACTCATCACTGTTTTGGCTCAACAACTCTGAAATGTGTCGTAGATTGACCACTTCGCGTTCATTGTCATAGCTGAATTGCTCAACCAAGTTTGTCCAAACTTTGAATTCTGTGAGGAAACTTTGCCATGCCGTTAAAAAGCCTTGACCCATCCACATTTCACGAATTTCTTCAAATTTCGTGATAAATAAACTTAATCCATCTGCTTGAATTTGAAGTTGCAAAAAGCGATGTAAATTAAAACCCATCAATCGTGTAAGTAAAGCTCTCTTTAATTTAGCTTCATCAAATGGATTCATGATGGCTGTCAAAATTGCACCAACATCTCGAGCAATTCCACTTTTGAAGACACTTTTTCGTGAAGGTCGATTTACAGGAATGCCTAACATCAATAAGTGATGATGAACTTTATCTAAATCAGGATTGTTACGAGACAAAACAGCGATATCATCTGCCTGAAGCTCAATACGTTGCCCCTGCTTTTCGAAATATAGCTGACTTTGGGCAGCCTGATTGAGCAAATCCCGTATCTTCCAAGCAACCTGCTCTAACTCGTGTTCCTTATCATTTACTTGAACCCAACGAAGCGGAGCATAATTTTCTAAACCGGATTGGATCAATAATGGATGCGATCGAGTACCTGCTGTAACAGGCGTATATTCAACTTGTTCACCAAAATCCATTTGTTGTTGAAACAATGCATCGACGACTTCGACCAATGGTTTCACTGAGCGATGATTATGCACAAGTTGGTAAAAACGCCCTGCTTTAGTTTCAACATCTTGATATGCTTTTAGGAACGTGAGCATGTCTCCACCGCGGAAACCGTAGATCGCTTGCTTACGGTCTCCCACCATAATCATACAACCCTGCTTCACACGACTTGGATGTCTCCAAATCTGCGCCAACATATCATCTTGATCTTGGTTGGTATCCTGAAACTCATCCACTAAAATAAGTGGGTAACGCGCGTGAACGTACTTTGCAAACTCCTGACCTTGCGCTCCCTGCAGTGCTTCGGCCAAAGTTCGAATTTGCTGTGAAAATGTGGTTTCGGATTTTTGCTGTAGCAATTCTGGCAGACGTTGTTTTACTTGCTGCGCTAAATAATATTGTAAATAACTCTCCAAATGCTCGAGTTGTTGGTTGAGCTTATCAAAGTGTTTAAAAAACTCAGCAAGTTCAACAATAATAGGATGTTGCTCAAATGCCGCCAAAACATCGACGGGACATTTATTGAGAACTTTTTTTCTCAATTCATTCAACTGACTAAGATGAGTGCTGAGATGCGACGCAAAAATGACTTCAATGCCTTGGGATTTAACTTGATCAAGGAATTCAGGCAACAACTGCGTGAGTGTAATTTTTAATTTATCTTGATCGCGCCACTTCTTTGCGACTACAGCATAATACTGCCCTTCAGGATCATAAAAGTCTATTAATGAATCTAGCGTTTCAAGCTCGATCTGTATGAAGCGCTCTGCATGAGTTCTGAAAGCGTCTACATCTATGGTCGGCGCTGGCACTGCTTTGAAATAAGCAGAGGAAAAATTCAAACTCGTTTCAATTAAATCGATATAAGCATCTTGTGACTTAATTTTTTTCTTAAGCAGCAAATAATCTACAGTTGATTGAGGCTGCTGTTGAATCCATGCCCGTAATTCATCATGAATTAACTGAACCGTATATTGTTTTGCATCATTGGTGATTTGCATTCGTTCAATTTTACCGCTCTCAAATGCAAATTCACGAAGAAGCTTTTGGCTAAAGCTATCCAAGGTACCAACAAAGAGTTCTTCAAGCTGATCTATCACCAATTTTAAACGTGCACATGCATGTGCAATCAAGCCAGAAAATTGATTTAAAATCACTTGATATAAAATATCTGATTCTAATTTTGCACGCGCCTGAACTTGATCTTGAGTTAGCTCACGACATGACTCTAAAAGTCCAAGTACCTCGATTAAACGTGCACGAATTCGACTTTTCAATTCAGCCGCTGCTTTGCGTGTAAATGTCGTCGCAATAATCTGCTTTGGTAAATATTCTTCTAATAAAATTCTGACCATGAGGCTGGAGAGCGTATACGTTTTTCCAGTCCCCGCAGAAGCCTCAATCCAATGCAATCCAGTGAAATGCATATCCACAATTGGCTGATACGAGACTGTAGGCTTTTGACTCATATTTCAGCCTCCGATTGATACATATATATCGGCTGATATAAGACATAAGCAAACTGATCACACGCTTGTTTTAATAGGTGCTCAGCATCTAAATCTTGCAAAATATACTGCCAATCTCGGTGCAAATGACTTTCTTCGCTGTCATTTAAACTATAATTCAGAAAGGCATCGCTTTTATTCCACTCATTTAATAGCTTATCGAAGTTATTTAACTGCTGATGACCCTTTTCATCAGTGACCCATTCTAATGCTTTTCCATCTACAGCAAGTTTCATCAGCAATGCTGCAGGTAAAACGAGAGGCTCTATCTGAGCTTGTTTATATGCCTGAATCCATTGGGAAAGCATATCCTGAGCTTGTTTCGTCGTCAGGCCAGTACACATAATGGTTTTATCGCTAAAGATTTGGATGCGCTGCATTTCAGTTGCAAGGTGATCTGGTAAGTCTCGATAACTTAACCAAAGTAAGTATTCTAACCACACATGTGCTCGTCGTCGTGCGCGTGCACTGGATGTTGAAACACTCACCCAACTCGTCTCATCCCCTTGAGGAACGGTCACTTGAAGCTGTATATCATCTATTGCTATGACGCGCTGAGTGATTTTGGTCGGCTCATCAACATAGCACTTTTGTCTTTTTAATAACTGTTGATGCTCTAACAGACTCATTTTCAAACTGACTTCTTGTAATTTGCCGACAGGAAGCTGGTCACTGAGTAATTCAGTCTGAAGCTTCGAAACATTTGGCTGCTGTTGTAAAAAGTCACGAATAGAGTATCGCGCCAATCCATCTAATAACAACGGCTCATTCACCTCAGGGAAATCCTGATCCTTTAAATTAGATACGCCTAAGGTTTTTAAATAAAGACGCGCAGGAAAACAGATATCTTTGATCCATTGTTCAGCATCCAAGACCATGATGTCCTGATTCAATTCAAGCGAGGTATTAATCCAAGCCGCTCTATGACCACGTTGATCCTGACGATTGAGGTTAGAAGCCACGGCATACCATTCATCGTCATAGCGCTGATGCTGTTGCTGAAAACCATCAGGATCAAAGGGTTGCAAAGGATGCACCGTATAGAGTGTGCTCAAATTTTGATGAACTTGAATGCCATCTATATCAATGAGAGTATTCGAGGAAGATTGATCTGATGTTTTTATGATCCACGCGAGATGTTGGAGCAATTCCTGAACACTACTTGATGGATCTCGCACTTCACCATCGGCTACATCAAAACCATTATAGAATAGCCAGAGATTATCTTTGGCCAATAACAAAGCGTCTAAAAAAGCACCTTGATCATCATCTAAACGTGATCGATCACCAATCATTGGCTTGAGTAAATCCATTAAATCAAAAGGTAAATGGCTCTCCCGATTTGGAAACTTCCCGCCATCTAAATTCATCATGACAATTAACTTATACGGTATTGGCCGAATCAAACCAATTTGACTAAATGTAATTTGTCCAGTTGGCAATGCATAATCAAGTTGCGATTCAAGGGTGCTTTGGATTTCAGTCAGAATATAGCTCAAAGGCAAACGTATGTTTTTAAGAATGGCTTGATCATGTTCTTCATAGAAATTTGCCAGCGTTAGCATTCTTATTTGCTTTTGAATAATCTCTTTAATCATCTCTAACGAGCTTACACCAGCGCTTTCAAACTCATTAACTTCTAAAATTAAACGATTGAGCCAAAATTCAACATGCTCTGACGTCTCTTGATCATTTTCGATTTCAATCGTCGTGAGCCAATCTCGACGCTCTACAAAGTGCTTATATATTTCAATGAGCGTGGCAATTAAGTGAAAATCACCCGAGTCCACTACATGAGAACTTAAGGTCTCCTGAAACATCGCATGAACTGGAACAGCCACACCCAGCGCCAAACGATCTAAGGCATACTTAAAACTGAACCGATAGTCTTGATCATACTCCGCCAATGTTTTTTGCAAATGTTGCTCATCCAAACCTCGTCGAAATCCCGCTTGTCTCAACAACGATAAGATGCGCTCAGCCCCGTTAATGTCTAAGCAATATCTCACCTGGGTCGCTGCTAAGTTCAACCAATCAGCAAAATCATCAATGGTAAATCGACTTTGTATCAGTTCAATTCGCCCTAACACTGAACGCCATGCCAATACTGTATCTAACTGCGTGATACCAGCTAGCTTTACTGGCAGATAAACACCTGTTGCAGTATTTTTTTGCGGAAACACACTCCGTATCAAAGGCTCAATTTGCTTCAGATCAGGCGCAAGAACTAAAATATCACTCGGACGGCGTGGTGCTTCTGCTGTTGACTGAGCAAGCCATCGGATCAATTGATCTTTTAAGACTTCAAGCTGTCGTACAGCGGAATGACAAACATGAATGTGGATTGAATCGTCTGCTGGATCTAATACATAACTTTGAGCTTGAGGTTCAACCAAATGTAAAATATCTGATTGCAATTGGCTCAGTAAATGCTGCGGTGCTTCATCCACAAAAGCATCTATCCATTGCCCCTCATCACCCGAGGAAAGGTTAGACAACAGAGAAAAGTGATCACGTGCCTGCTTTCCCATTCGTGTTAATAAGGGATGTCTGGACTCACGTGCCAGCCCATTAAAGCTCAGACTAAAATTCTCAAAAAACTGCTCAACTTCATTATCAGCTGGTTTTCTTTGATGCTTTTGCTGAAACTTTTCGATATATCGCTCTTTGAGCTTTAAGTCATATTGTTTTTTCCAATTCGGATCGACACTATCCGCCCAATATTCTTGTGAGGGATTGTAATGCAAAATCAACACATCAATGTACTGACCCAAACGGCGCAAAAACTGTAATTGACTTGGTGGTAAATCCAAGAGTGTAAAAACGATCAGTTGCTGTGGTAGTTTTTTGAGGGCTATTTTCTGTTGCTGTTCATCACGAAGTACACCCCAAAAATCATGATCAATACTTTGCATTTCAACAAAGTCTTCATGAAAAATGTTGAGCCATAACCAACGTTGCCAAGCCTCTAATTGTTGTGCCTGCGAAAATTTAAAACTGGAATCTTGATCGTTTAGATATTGTAATTGTTGTTCAATATTGAGTGCTTCATTACGCCCCCATACCTGAATCCAATTTTCAGGACAACGACAATCATATTCACATGCTCGGCGACAATCTGCTCGATAAATCATGTAATTGCTGAACAATTTTGACACTTGATCAGACACCCAATACAACATGCTCATTTTTTTTCGATATTGTTCATTTGACTGTTCAATACGTGCTGCGCTGTCATAGATACGTGTGATTAATGGGAATAAAGGATGTTCAACCTCAAGCTGATTATGCGCACGCTGTATAAAAGGTTTGAGTGCTTGGAAAATACGCCACTTCATAATCAGACGTGGAATATTCGCTTTACGTACTTTATCTTTGTCACTCAAAATTTGCTGGTAGGCATACCATTGAAAGCCACGAATACGTTGATGGAAAAATGTATTTGCACTGATGCCTTGGTGTTCAGATAACCGTTGGGTTAACCACTCTTGCATTGCCGCAGAAGGCACCACAAAATGTTGTTGCTGTAGGACTGCAAATGGGTTGTTCGTGGGACGCTTTTGAGTTGTGATGATGCCTTGTACCAAAACTTCAATGCGCTGACTTTGAATTACATGAATTCCCATAAGGTCCCTTTCACCATACAACGAACACGTTATGAAGTTGTGTGAACAAAATCATAAACATAAATTACTATACATCTTAATCTGACTATGTCACTTTTACTTTATGACTTTAATAAAACTTTCATCTCGCGCTATGTTCATCATGTGATGGATCGAGAACCATAGACTTTGATTAGGTGATAAATAAATGAAAATTGATAAAATTCCAGAAACAATCGACCCAAATTTAAATTTAGAACAAATTCGAGATGAATGTCTTGAACTCGTCAAAAAACGCTCTTATGTTTCAGCAGGTGTTGCTGTCATTCCTGTGCCCTTTTTAGATGTTGTGATTGACGTAGGTATGTTGTCAATTTTAATTCCAGAAATTAATGCTCGCTTTGGCTTAGCTCCTGAACAAATCAGCGTTTTTGATCCTCAAACCAAAAAAATCCATTGGAACGAACTACGCAAACGCGGTTTCGAGTTTTCTGGTCTAGTCGTGGCTCGTACTGCCGCTAAAGCTTCGCTGAACAATATGGCAGCCAAAGTGTTGACCAAGCAAGTGACTAAGTTTATTCCATTGGGCGGTTCAATTATTGCAGCTAGCTTGGGTTATATTGTCATGAAAAAAGTGGCTGAGGCTCATGTTGAAGAAAGCTATAAACTTGCCAAAAGCATTCAACAAAAACAACAAGCAAATGTTGTGAAATACGCTTAACCCATAAAACCTTATACGTATAAATAAAGCCCTGTAAGGGCTTTATTTATACCTCTCACCAGCTCTAAACATCTACTTTTAATTGTTTCAAAATTGCCTTCAAAATTTCAAGGCGTGCAGTATATTTATCATTGGTAGCAATGATATACCACGGCGCATCTTCGGTGTTTGTTCGGTGGAGCATGTCTGCTGCAGCCAATAAATAATCATCCCAACGTTTGCGATTACGCCAATCTTCAGCCGTAATTTTAAAACGCTTATGCGGTGTTTCCTCTCGTGCTTTGAAACGATTGGCTTGCTCTTCTTTACTGATGGCCAACCAAAACTTAATAACGACTGTTTGCGTATCTACTAGATCTTTTTCAAAGCGATTAATCTCATCATATGCACGTTTCCACTCCACATCCGTTGCAAAACCTTCAACTCTTTCCACCAATACACGACCATACCAAGAGCGATCGAAAATCGAGATTTTTTCATCTTCAAGCAGTTTATTCCAAAAACGCCAGAGATAAGGCCGCGCCAATTCATACTTTTCGGGCGCAGAAATGTTATAAATTCCATATTCTCTTGGATCGAGCTTTTTCACAATACGCTTGATCGCACCACCTTTACCTGCGGCATCCATCCCCTCAAAAACGATCACCGTTTTTTGTCCTTCTGCGCGTAATGCTTCAGCGACCTTCTTGGTCAGTTTCTTGAGTTCAGCCTTATACTGATCTTTTTCAAGTACTGCTTCATTGGGGGACGTTAAAATTTCTGGGATATCCGCTTGATGCCATTTTTGGCGCATTTTTTGAGGATGATTTGGCAAATCTTTCAGTCGCGCTAATACAACTTCTGCGAATTTCTGATCACGACATACTTCATCTTCACAATCGATAATGACCCAGTCTTGGGTAAATTTTTGACGCAATCGTTGTACATTTTCATATTGTTTTTTATTGCGCCAATCCAGCCCATGCAATTTATGCCAACGCTGCTCCGAAGGTTCAATTTTATCTAAACGCTTCTGTAATGATTTCCACGATAAATCAAACCAAACTTTCACGACATCAACATGATTATTTTTTAAATCCTGCTCAAAGCTTTGCATTTGCTGCAAATAATTTTCGAACATGGTTTCATCAAATGGTTTTGAAACATGTAAGGATGTGGCTAAAAGATCACTATACCAATTTCCAAACATGACGATCATTTGTCCTTCAGCAGGAATATAACGTGCATAAGGTTGCCAATATGGGATATTCGGCTGAATAAGGTGAGGAGGGTCAGCTTTGACTTTCAAATATCGTGGATCAACCCATTCTCTTAATTGCTTAACCGATTCTCCTTTACCTGCTAACTCAATGCCACTTACCAACACCACTAAGCTTTTGGCATTTTTCTTACCACGTGTATCTTTGAGAGCATATTGCGCTTCAATTAAGTCTAAATTGATCTGATCTGCGTCAAATATTTTGTTCTTATCTTCGGGTTGATCAGTATTTTTATCAAATTGTTGTTTTGGTTCAGACATAGCCCACTCAAAATTATTGTATTTTCGACAGTATACGCAAGGAACAGTATCAACTTAAATCTTCAGGTACAATTTATTGCAATTGTCTTTTCATCCATGACTGACCTGAAAGGTTTTATTTTAGATTTCAACAGTCATAGTCGAGCGCAATCCAACCTATTATGCTTTTTTCAGTCCTTTTAATTGAGCTAGAACATGTCCAAACTTGCTGCATTAGATCAACTTTTAGAACAATACAAACAACTCAATTATCATCAGAATCCGGCACTTAAACAAAGGTTAAATGATGCTCAAAATTGGCTAAAACAGCGCATACTTCACACACATGCTGAGTTATTCGCTGAAGACAAAAATAAGCTGATGGCTCAATATTTTATTAACCGTCTTTATGGTGGCCCTGAATTTGATGACCTAGCATTGCAAATCGAACGTTTACTAAAATACGCACACAAAGCTGAAAAAATCATTCCAGAAAATGCCATTAAAACTGGGTTAAAATCTGTAGGACTGGCGGTCTTGGCGATGCAACTGGATGAACAAGTTGCACAGTATTTACTCCAACATTATCCAAAAGACCAACCCATTACTGATGAAATGATGCGTGAAACTCTAGTGGCTTTAGATCAAGAGCAAGCGCGCCATGAACAACTCAATCTGTTGGATGAGCTCGGTCTGAGTCTGGACAAATACATGCGTTCATTCATCATGCACACAGCGTTTAAAATGTGTAAAGGTGCAGCAAGCAAATATAATTTTGAACTGATGTATGACTTTATTGGTGAAGGCTTTGTCGCTATGAAACCAATGAAATCGGCTGCGACCTTCATTCGGAGTTTTACAGAAAAAGAGCGAATCATTGTGAATAATGTCCACACAGGGAAAGAAAATCCCTTCCAAATCGCTTAATTAAAATTCATCAGCCAAGATTCTGATCAGCCGAAAAGCGTAAAAGCGTCTGGTCAGAATATCGAAAATAAAAGAACATCTTCTCATTTCATGGATGAAACTTCGCTTTAATTCTGTATATTATTCATATCAATTGCATAATCTAGACTGAAAAAAACTGAAGAATCTGTCATTATGCAGTTTAATTCAGATTTAATATTATTTGTGTTCAGGAGTGACTCGAATGTCTAATGAAAATCAACAGCCTCATGCTCAGGTTGAGCCGGCAAATAATAAAGACAACGTGAGTCCTTTTTTAACAGATCCATTACCAACTGGCGCACCTCAAGGTCAGCAACAATCGCTACAAAAGCAACTGACAGATACGCCAGTACATTCTTCAGTGCCGAAATATAATTTGCCACGTGGTGCGAATACTGGAAACGTTGGACCAACGACACACTTCGGTTATAAAACCGTAAATTCTGAAGAGAAAGCGCAAAAAGTCGCTGAAGTTTTCCATTCAGTTGCCGCAAAATACGACATTATGAATGACTTAATGTCATTTGGTATTCATCGTTTGTGGAAACGTTTTGCCATTAATATGTCTGGCGTTCGCCGTGGGCAACGCGTTTTAGATATCGCTGGTGGTACTGGTGATTTAGCGAAAGTATTTAGTCGTGAAGTTGGTCCTACTGGGCATGTTGTATTATCTGATATTAATGAATCCATGCTGAATGTAGGTCGCGACCGTCTGATCGACGCGGGTTGTACCAACGTTGATTTTGTACTGGCGAATGCTGAAACCCTCGAGCCTTTCGAAGACAACAGTTTTGATTTACTCACCATCAGTTTTGGTCTACGTAATGTAACAGACAAAGATGCAGCACTTGCAGCAATGTATCGTGTACTTAAACCAGGTGGTCGCTTACTTGTATTAGAGTTTTCAAAACCAGTCTTTGAGCCTTTCTCAAAACTCTATGATTTGTACTCATTCACTGCTTTACCAATCATGGGTAAAATTGTGGCAAATGATGCTGAAAGCTATAAATATCTTGCTGAATCAATTCGTATGCACCCAGACCAACGCACATTGAAAAGCATGATGGAAAATGCGGGCTTCCAAAACTGCGATTATCACAATTTAACAGGTGGTATTGTTGCAGTTCACCGTGGTTTTAAACTCTAACCGCAGGTAGCACTTCGTCATGTGGTCAATCTTAGCACTGGGTGCAGTTGAAAAAACCATACATCATTGGATTAATTTGGATGCGATTACTCGTATCCAATTTAACCAATTACAAGGGAAAATGCTTCGTGTTGTGATCGATGCGCCACAGCTTTCCGTTGATGTGTTTTTTGATGAAAATAAAGTTCGTTTAGAACCAACAGTAACAGGTCATAGCACTCAACCCTCTATTTTCGAACAGCGGCCTTGGGAGCAAGCTCACACGATTACTGAAGCAGACTCCACATTGCATGTTAATAATGTGGTCGACTTGTGCAAACTATTTCTAGCACATGACATTGGCAATATCCCCGTTCAAGGTGACTATCGCCTTCTGCAAGACATTCAAAAAATTATACAAAATGCTGAGCCAGACCTCGCTTCGCAATTGAGTGATTGGATCGGACCTAATCTTGCAAGTCAAATCGGCAAAGTTCAATTAGCACCACAACATTTAATTAAGTCACTTCAATCTCATCTTTTTTTTGCGGAAGACTTTTTAAAAGAAGATACTGGACTATTCGCACCACGTTGGCAAATGGACGATCTTCTCCACGGAACTCGCCAGCTTAATCAAGATATTGATCGACTAGAAGCAAAAATTCAGCTTTTAAAATCAAAATTTAACCCTTCGTAGATTTCAGGTAATTGCATATATGATTCCGCACATTAGACGTTTAATCGAACTTTGGCGTATAGCTGCGCACTATAGACTCGACACGTTGGTACCTGCGGAAGATATTCCTGCAAAGGTTCGCCCCCTGCTGAATCTTATACGTTTGCATCCTGCTGCACTTTCTAGTCGAGAACGTAAAAATCCTTTAAAGCTTAAAGAAGCTTTAGAAGAAATGGGGCCACTCGCAATTAAATTAGGGCAGCTCCTCTCTACGCGTCGCGATCTAATTCCACCAGAAATATTACAACAATTGGTGTTATTACAAGATCGTGTTAAACCTTTCGATCTTGGTGTGGCTAAGCAAAGAATTCAAGAATCACTTAAAGCAGATGTTTCCACATTATTTGAGCGCTTCGATGATAAGCCGCTAGCTGCTGCTTCAATTGCTCAAGTACATACCGCTGCTCTTCACGATGGGCGTGAAGTTGTCGTGAAAGTAACTCGCCCGAATATACGTGCTCAAATTATTCAAGATTTTGAAATTTTAGAATGGCTTGGTCACTATTTAGAAAAAAGGCTAGAAGCTGCCCGTGCTTTACATCTATCAGAAATTATTCAAGATTATCGTCAAATCATTTTAAATGAACTCGATTTGACTCTTGAAGCCGAAAATACACGACGTATGCGCCATTATTTTACTGGCTCAAGCATGATGTATGTGCCTGAAGTATATATGGATAGTCCGGATGTAATGGTGGCAGAGCGTATCACTGGTGTGCCTATCTCAGATACTGCGACCTTTGATCGTTTAGGAATGAATCGTGCAGACTTAGCAGAAAAAGGCTTAACAATCTTTTTTACTCAAGTGTTTCGCGATAATTTTTTCCATGCAGATATGCATCCGGGTAATGTTTTCGTAGAAACGATTAATCCGCAAAATCCAAGATTTATTGCGCTCGATTGCGCCATCATGGGCGAGCTTTCCAAGCACGATCAAATGACGATAGCACGTATGTTGCTGGCAGTCATGAACAGTGATTTCATGCAATTGATTCAGATTGTGCATCAAGCAGGTTGGATTCCACCAGGCACGGATCAAGATGCTTTAGCACGTGAAATGCGTCGTACAGTAGGACCTATGGTTTCGAAACCGATGCATGAGTTAGATTTCGCAGGCATATTGATCCAAGTGATGGACATCGCTCGACGTTTTCATCTAGAAATTCCACCACAACTGATGTTATTGCTTAAAACCTTAGTACATGTTGAAGGCTTAGGTACAGACCTTTATCCTGAATTAGATATTTGGAAGTTAGCAAAGCCAATTCTAACGGATTGGGTTAAAGCCCAAATGAATCCTCAAAAAAATATTAAAGAATTAGGACAAAAAATCCCAGACTTGTTATTGGGCGCTCAGGATTTACCGACTTTACTGATTGACAGTCTTAACGGTTTAAAAAATCAGTCTGCATGGCATGCTAAACAATTGAATGAACTTCAAACGCTGCGCTTGCAAATGGAGCATCAGCAAAAGCGTAGTTGGATTTTCGGAAGTGTAATCGCAATTCTGCTCTCAATCGCTGTGATCGCACCATGGTTTATTTCCATGATTTTAATTGTGTTGGCATCTTTTATTGCTATGTGGCGTATGGTGAAATAAGTTCACTATCTCATGTCAAAACTTGCTACATCAATAGGTTTTAGTCGCTGAATTGCTTATGACACATATCCTCAAGACCACTCAACCTTGCTTGAATATTCATGTAGGTTATAAAGCAAAACAGATCATTCAAGAACAAGGTCTACAAGCCAGTGCGGTTGATTTTGTTCCTGGAGCAGCAGGTGGTCCCAAAGGTATTGGAATTCAAGGATTGGACCTAGCTGTTTTTGGTGAGTTCTTTGCTCAAGCACCCAAAAAGCGGACTCTAATTGGCTCATCCATTGGGAGTTGGCGTTTTGCAAGTATTGCAGCGCATGGTGCACAAGCAGGCACATCCAAATTAGCAGACTTATATACCCATCTTGAATTTCGACCTAAGATGAATATTCTTGAAGTTGGAGACGTCTGTCGCGGCATGCTTAAAGCCCTCCTTCAAGGTAAAACCAATCAAATTATTGATCATCCCGACTACCATTTGGCTATTTTGTCAGTAAAGTCATCGAAAAAATTTCAAAGTGATCATCCTCTTATGCTTGCCCGTGCAGTTGCTGGCATTATCGGTCTCAATACTTTTTCGAGAGCTAAAATTGGGCACTTCATGCAACGTACAATTGCCCAACCACACAACGCTTCACGACTTTCACTCATCAAAAATGAATTCGAACATCTTGATTATGCGTTGACTGAAAAAAATTTAGAAGATTGGTTAATGGCATCTGCATCCATTCCATTTGTGATGCCGGCGGTCAGAAATATCGAAGGTGCAGATGTCGCTGCTTATCGTGATGGCGGGCTAATCGATTATCATATTGATCTACCTTTACCGAGTCATGGGATTGTCCTCTACCCTCATTTTACAGATCAAATAACACCAGGTTGGTTCGATAAGTTCCTCAAAAAACGTAGATCTAATGCTGAATATCAAGCACGAACCGTATTGATTTCACCCTCTGAGTCTTATTTAAGATCACTTCCTTTAGGACGTCTTCCTGATCGCAAAGATTTCACACTGAAAGGGCTTGATCAAAAAAAACGAATCGAGCTTTGGAAACAGTCTGTAGCTGAAAGTCAACGATTAGGGGATGCATTCCTAGAAATGATCCATAAGCAAAACTTTGAAGAATACATGCAAGATCTTAAATAAATTAATTTCTACTCTCCCCTACAAAGATTTATTCGCTTAAACTAATGACCTACAATTTTGTAGTGTCTCATTTAATTCTGGTGAAATCCTTATGAACAATACGCAATGGCTCGATGAAGTAAAATTTAACGAACAAGGTTTAATCCCTGCCATTGCTCAGCATCATCAAACAGGTCGAGTGTTGATGGTGGCTTGGATGAATCGTGAGTCTTTGGCACTTACAGCAGAAAAAAATCAAGCTGTTTACTACTCTCGTTCACGCAGCAAATTGTGGCATAAAGGCGAAGAATCAGGTCACTTCCAAACTGTGCATGAAATTCGTTTAGATTGTGATGCTGATGTGATCGTTCTTCAAATTGAGCAACATGGTGGCATTGCTTGCCATACAGGACGTGAATCATGTTTTTATCGCCGCTTAACATCAAACGGTTGGGAAATTGTAGACGCTCAATTGAAAGATCCGAACCAAATTTATGGCGAAAAGTCTGAGAATGCGCATAGTAAAGTGATGAATGCATCAACAGCTCAAGCTGAGCAAGTCGATGTGTTACATTATCTTGGTCAAATGATGGCAGAACGTAAATCTGCAGATCCTGACTCTTCTTATGTGGCAAAGCTTTATCATAAAGGTCTCAATAAAATACTTGAAAAAATTGGTGAAGAAAGTTTTGAAACGGTAATAGCTGCTAAAGATTTCAAACAAGAAGCGACGCTGGATCACCAAAATGATTTAATTTATGAAGTTGCTGATGTTTGGTTCCATACCATAGTGATGCTGGGTTACTTCGATCTTGATATTCAACTCGTTTTAAATGAGCTTGCACGACGTCAGGGTCTGTCAGGACTTGTTGAAAAAGCAAATCGCACGCATTAATTTACTCTTTAAAGCCATGTTCAAACATGGCTTTTTTATTTAATTCGGCTTTTTAAGTCGCCGAAGACTCCCCATCCAAAAAGAAGAAGATTGAACTCTCCCCTTTGTAAATTCTTGCTATACTCACTGATCATTTTTAAAACCATTGAAGATTTATCAACCTGTGTCTGTCATTGTCAAACCTACCTTAGAACAAGAAATTGCGATTCAACAAGCGCAATCTGGTCAATCCTTCAAAGTGATTGCCTATGCAGGTACAGGTAAAACAACAACGCTTAAATTAGTCAGTGATGCGATGCAACAGCGTCGCGGTATGTATCTTGCCTTTAACAAAGCGATTGCCAGCGAGGCTCAACAAAAATTTCATCAGCGCGTGGATTGTCGTACATTCCACTCTTTAGCATTTCGAAGCGTTCCACGTGGAGTGACAGATAAACTTAGACTCCCACGCTTGAGCCCGAGCTTTATTGCCAAAGAATACCGTTTGCAACCCATCACATTACGCCGACTCATGGGGGGGCGTTACGAAAAATATGCGCTTATGCCTAGTCGTTTGGCGGGCTTAGTTGCAAATGCTGTTAGTTATTTCTGTTCAACAAGCTCGCAATATCCTGCACCCCGACATATTCAAGCACCAAGTTGGCTACATGCTGACGATATTGCGGTATTACAGCAACACCTCTATCCTGCAGTCGAACGTCGTTGGTTAGAATCAATCGACCCTAATCATCAGGCTGGCATTGGGCATGATATCTATCTCAAATTATGGGCTTTATCAGATCCTTTTATACCCGCAGACTATGTATTGTTTGATGAAGCACAGGATGCTGACCCACTCATGCTAGGGATTTTACTCAAGCAAAAAAGTACGCAAGTCATCTATGTCGGCGATGCACATCAACAAATTTATGCATGGCGTGGGGCAGTCAATGCGATGCAACAAATGCCTTTACCCGAATCGCGCCTAACCACTTCATTCCGTTTTGGTGATGATATCGCTGAAGTTGCTAATCACTTATTAGGCGCACTCAATGAGACTGTTCCGTTGATTGGCAACCCCGAACTCCAATCAAAAGTCGTCAACAAGCCTCATACCAAAATGCGAGATGCGATTTTGTGCCGTACTAACGCACGCGCAATGGAACTTTTACTCTCAGGATTAGTTCAAGGGGACAAAGTGAGCCTGCAAGCCGATCATGCGAAATTAAATCGCTTTGTTGACGCTGCAAGCTTACTTAAACAAGGTAAAAGAGTAACGGACGTTCCAGAGTTAGCTTGGTTTAACTCTTGGCATGATGTGCATGAATATTGTGAAACAAATGATGGTAGCGACATCAAGCCTTTGGTTAAATTGGTTGATGAACATGGTACAGATCCACTCAAACGAGCTCTTGCCAAAATCACACCCATTGAACAAGCGGACTATGTAATCTCAACCGCTCATAAAGCCAAAGGTTTAGAATGGAATCGTGTGCATTTAGAAGATGATTACCAATTTAAAATTAATGGACTAGAACATAAAATTAGCGATGAAGAATTACGTTTACTTTATGTTGCATGTACACGAGCAAAAAGCAGCTTAAATATTCATCATATTTATGATTTAATACAACAACTCAAACTTAAATCCACGATTAAAACGAAAGCAACAGCATAATCCCCTACGATAAGTTGCAGGCAAAATATGAAAGTTCAATCTATTCAGTTACGTCACTGTTATCATTTTTCAGATATAAAAATTAAATTTGATCCAACTCAACGACCAATATCTATTATTTTAGGTGATCAGGCCTCTGGTAAAACTGCGATAATTAAAAATATTTATCAAGCTTTAACGTGGTTTGCTGCACGTGCCAAAGATTTAAGAACTGCTGGTGTAGTCATGCTTGATTCGGATATTAAGCACAAACACATTCAAGCCAAAATAGATATTTGTGTTCAATATCCCACGGATATTGGATCTATTGAACAGGCTGCGACCGTGCAAAACAATGAAGAGGGTTTGTGCGAATGGCAACTCTATAAAACATTAACTAGCAAAGGTGTAGGTCATAGTAAAGCGCTAACGACTCAATTAGAATCACTCGTTCATCTTTATCAACAAGCGATCAAACAAGATCCTGCTCAAGGCATGCCTATGGTGGCCTACTATCCTTCTGATCGCTTTATCAACGAAGTGAATTTGCTAAGCAAAAATAATCCTGCTGTATTACAAACACATGCAGCCTACGAACTTGCAGCACTCCCTTATACAACATTTGCTCGGTTCTTCGAATGGTTTCGTGAAATTAGTGACATCGAAAATGCACGATTAGCACAAGTTTTTCAAAAAATTCAAACCAATCAAAAATTATCCTCTCATCATGACCAAGAGGATTTAGTTGCAAAATTATTGAATCTTGAAGCAGAGATGCAACTACCATCACTCAAAGCACTCAAGAAAGCCATCCAGACATTATTCCCGTCGATCAGTGACATTTATATTGAATACACGCCCAAGATCCAATTGATGCTGGTACAAAATGGTCAAGAAATTCCTTTTTCGCAATTATCTAATTCGTATCGTCAATGGTTGTGTTTAGTAGGTGATATTGTCAGACGACTTTGTCTCCTGAATCCTCATAGTATTGACCCATGCCTTGATGGTGAAGGCATTCTATTAATTGACAATATTGATGCTCAAGTGGATGAAGATTTTGTGCAAAACGTACTCAGCCGTTTGCATGAAGCATTCCCACAAATTCAAATTATCGCATCTGCATGCTCTGAATTGATTTTAAACAATGACGTAGATCTACAACATTTTAAATTAGAAAATCGAAAAGTTGTTGAAATAGAACAAAACCAAATCAGGGAACAATATGATGAACTATTTGCTCAACTCATGGCTAATGATTTACAAGATGGCCAAATCTCTGAAGTGAATCGAACTACTGATACGCTTGATGGCTTGCGTTTGTTTGAACACTTCAAAAATTTATCAGCGTCAGAAAAACAGCGCTTCATTGAGTATCTCCAAGCTGGTGACTTATCGAGTATTTCCTTACCCTAATTGATTGGAAATAGATGAATTAATCGGGTATGACTCACTCAATTTAAACAGAAATTTAAGCTTTTTTTCGCTATAATTCTGAATTGTGTAGCTAAAAAGTTTGATGTAATTTTATACATGTAATAAAATCTACTCATTCATTTTTTAATCAAAAAGTGTCTATTTCTTTGCATTAGCTTTCCAAGTTGCGCAACACAACTTGTTTTTGTTTTTAAAATTCGTTCGGCTTTCAAAGTTTAAGTAGTTGGATGACTCTTTGCCATCCTCAAGCTTTTGAAAGATAAAACTCATCATAGGTTCCGGCCTACAACTCTATGGATACGAGTGTGCTACCGATTATTATATTGTTACCATTAATACTTGGCACTTTTCTTGTCCTCTGGCTGCAAAAAATCTCTCGCGGGGCGACAGCATTAGGGGCAATTGGAGTCAGCTTAACAAGTTTTATCTTGTTGCTGACTCAAGCCAAAGACGTCTTTCAAGGTCAAGTCATCTCTGAACATTGGTCATGGTTACCACAGTTTGGTATCGACTTAAGCTTTAGACTTGATGCATTAGGCTTGATCTTCTCCCTCCTTATTACAGGGATTGGGACGCTCATTTATATTTATGCTTATTATTATTTAAATCATAAAAACTCTCTAAGTAAGCTATATTTCTTACTGATGCTGTTCATGGCCGCCATGCTCGGCATTTCACTTTCCAATAATTTACTTATTCTTCTTGTCTTTTGGGAAATGACCAGTATTTCGTCATTCCTTTTAGTGGGTTATTGGAGTAACTACGAAGCAGCACAGCGTGGCTCAAGAATGGCCTTAACCATCACGGGTATGGGTGGTTTAGCTATGCTCGGTGGTTTTATTCTCTTAGGTCAAATCACTGGCACATATCAAATTGATCAAATCCTCAATATGACGACGCAGATTCAATCGAGTCATTTATTTGTGCCAGCCTTGCTCCTTATTCTTTTAGGTGCATTCACCAAAAGTGCTCAATTTCCTTTCCATTTTTGGTTGCCAAATGCAATGGCTGCCCCAACACCCGTGTCAGCTTATTTGCATTCAGCGACAATGGTGAAAGCCGGAATTTTCTTACTGGCGCGCTTAATGCCGATCTTTGTTGGTTCTGCTTTGTATCATAACCTCGTCACATTCATTGGTTTATTTACCTTATGTATGGCCGCGTTCTTTGCCATTTTTAAGGAAGATCTGAAAGGTTTGCTTGCCTACTCCACCATTAGTCATTTAGGCTTGATCGTTTGCTTACTTGGGATTGGTTCACCACTCGCTGTGGCTGCAGCTATTTTTCATATCATTAACCATGCGACCTTTAAAGCAGCATTATTCATGATCGCTGGTATTATCGACCATGAAACAGGTACACGTGATTTACGAAAACTCAGTGGGGTATGGCAGTTACTTCCATTTACAGCGACTTTAACCATGATCACAGCAGCCTCAATGGCTGGTGTACCACTGACCAATGGATTCTTATCCAAAGAAATGTTCTTTACTGAACTATTAGCGAATCTCTCGGGTGGTGTAGGTATCTTCGCAGCAATTATTGCAACACTCGCAGGTCTGTTTGCTGTCGCGTATTCTGTTCGTTTAGTTCATGGCGTATTTTTTGATGGTGATTTAGGCAAAGCGATTCCAAATAAAGATGCGCATGAACCACCAATTGGTATGCGTGCACCTGCAATTTTATTAGCTACATTATGTATTGCAGTGGGTCTATTACCAGCGCTCTTAGTAGGCGATATCGTCAATGCTGGTGCACGAGCAAGCACCAACCTTCCAGCTTTTGAAGGCGTACATCTAGCAATCTGGCATGGCTTTAATGTGCCTTTATTGATGAGTGCGATTGCATTGATTGGCGGTATTATTTTTTATTTTAGTCTTGCGAAGAACAGTAGAATTCGTGACATTGACCTTGATCCAATACTTGGCAAACTTCAAGGTAAAGTCCTGTTTGATCTCTTTCTCAAACATTTGCTCTTAAATTCGCGAAAATTAAAAAGAGCAACAGAAACAGGTTCTCTACAAAACTATTTATTGTGGATATTAATTTTTGCTGTTGCTTTAGTCTCCATGCCTCTCATTGGTCAAGGTATTTATGCAGGTACACGCGAACTGACGCATGCACCATTGGTTGCAATCGTGCTTTGGTTATTACTGTTTTCAGCGTGCTGGATGATGCTTTGGTTTCACCATGAACGCATTAAAGCCGTTCTTATCAGTGGAGCAATCGGTCTTGTCGTGACGATGGTCTTTGTTACGATGTCAGCACCAGACCTGGCACTCACACAAATCACAGTCGATGTTGTCACAACTGTTTTACTTCTGATGAGTCTGTCCCTCTTACCACAACTTACGCCTTATGAATCTTCACGCACTCGTCGTTGGAGAGATGCGGTGATTGCAATCATCGGAGGCCTAGGAATCGGTTGGATCACTTGGATGATTCTAACGCGTGATCACAATTCAATCTCATGGTTCTTTGTTCAACAATCTCTACCGCTTGGTGGTGGTTCAAATATTGTGAACGTAATTTTAGTCGATTTCCGTGGATTTGATACCTTTGGTGAAATCACAGTACTGGGTATTGCTGCGATTGGGACACTGTGTTTAATGGATGGAATGCGTGCTCATGGTACGACCATTACACAAGGCTTAACCTATCGCTTTAATCCATCACCGTTGATGTTCCGAATGACCGCATCTTGGGTCCTTCCGATTGCCTTAGTCGTCAGCTTATATATTTTCTTACGCGGACATAATCTTCCAGGGGGTGGCTTTATCGCAGGTCTCATTACATCAATGGCGCTTGTGATTCAGTACATTGCACTAGGTCAAGATCACACTGAACAACTCTTACGAGCAAAGTCTGGGCGTCTTTATGAAATTTGGATTGGTACTGGCTTAACTATTGCTGGTCTGACTGGGGTCGCTGCGTGGTTCTGGGGTCGACCATTCCTGACCAGTGCTCATATTTATGTAGAGCCGATCATTCTCGGAAAAATGCATTTGCCATCTGCTGCAGCATTTGATGTTGGTGTCTATGTCACAGTCGTTGGTGCAACAATGCTCATGATTTCCGTTTTAGGCGACTCACGCAACTCAAGCATCACCGGCCCTGTACCGAAGGAGTAAAGAATGATTAGTTTAGAATTTTTACTCGCCTCCGCTATTGGATTATTGGTTGCCACTGGTATTTATCTGATTTTACGTGCCCGCACTTTCCCTGTGGTACTAGGCTTGGCCATGATAGGGTATGCAGTCAATTTATTTCTCTTTGCAATGGGGCGGATTCAATTAAATTCACCTGCGATTTTAACCAATGCCACTCAAGTTACAGATCCATTACCTCAAGCACTTGTATTAACGGCAATTGTAATCGGTTTTGCCACAACTGCTTTTATCGTGCAACTAGCATTGAGAAGTCGTTATGAATCGGGTACTGATCATGTTGACTCTAAAGAAGAAATAATCAATACAGACCCAAGAGAGGATGAGCCTTAATGATGAATTTTTATGATTTATGGCTCACCCACTCGCCAATTTTAAGTATTTTAATTCCGACATTTACTGCATTTATTTTAGTGCTATTGGGTAATCCAGGTTCAGGATCTTTAGCGCATGACTGGCGTCAACCTTGGCGTCGTGGAATCAGTTTAACATCGGTTTTTCTTGGTTTAGCGACTGCAATCATTTACTTAATTCAGGCGAACTCTGGTCAGATCTATGTGTATAGTTTAAGCGAGTGGTCAGCTCCTTTTGGCATTGTACTTGTAGTAGATCGTTTGGCAGCCTTTATGCTCGTGCTCACCTATGCTCTTGCGACACCAATTATTTGGTTTGCAAGTAAAGAATGGGATGAACGTGGACGCTATTTCCATGCAATGAGCCATTTTTTACTCATGGGATTATGTGGTGCATTTCTAACAGGCGACTTATTTAACTTGTTTGTTTTCTTTGAAGTGCTATTGATGGCTTCATATGTATTGCTTCTACATGGTCAAGGCAAAGCACGTTTCCAACTTGGTATTCACTATGTAACGATCAACCTATTAGCGTCTGCATTCTTTTTGATTGGCTTAGGGATGATTTATGGTAATACTGGTAGCCTGAATATGGCTGATGTGGGTCGAATTGTACGTACACTTGAAGGTGATCAGTACAATATGGCAGTTGCAGGCGGATTAATGCTGTTTGTAGTCTTTGGTATCAAGGCTGCAATCCTCCCTGTCGGACTATGGCTACCTAAAACTTATGCCGTCGCCACGACCCCTGTAGCCGCATTATTCACCATCATGACCAAAGTGGGTATCTATGCCATTTTACGTGTGAATGGAACCGTATTCACCGATGAGCTTTCGCGAGAAATTCTCAGCACTTGGCTGCTTCCAATTGGTTTAATTACGACTATTTATGGTGTAATTGGTGCGATTGGTGCAGAGCGAATGCGTCGTTTTGTTGGTTTCATGATCCTATCGTCTATAGGAACGATTGCAATCGCCCTTTCTCTGATGACTGCAGATGCTTGGGCTGCAGCGCTATATTACCTCGTGCATAGTACGATTATTGCCGCTGCATTCTACTTGCTATGCGGTTGGATTACTTCGCAGCGTGGTGCATTCAAAGATCATCTAAAAATCGCACCAATCATGAAACAGCAGACGCTAGTTTCGATTTGCTTCTTCATTATTGCACTCATGATGGCAGGGCTTCCACCCTTCAGTGGATTCTTTGGAAAAGTATTTATCCTTCAAGCGGCCTCTGTATCTAGCTATCAATTGCTCATTATTATTGTTATTCTGATTGTGAGCTTGCTTAGTATCATAGCTTTCACTCGTTTAGGATTCGTTATTTTATGGCGTTCAACTGTACCAGAAAATGACCCTAATCAAGAGTCTTATCATGAATATCAAAAGTTACCAAGCAAGGCACCTCCACGTAATGACACCACAATTTTTGTCTTTATTATAAGTTTAATCGCTTATGTGATATTTGCTCATCCAGTCACACAGTATATTCAACAAACTGCAAATCAGTTAAATGATTCAGAACAATATATTACTGCTGTTTTAAAAATGGATGAACGTGGTGAAGTAATTAGTGTACAACCATTTGATCCCAATTATCTTCCAGAAACAAAATACGGCGGAGAGTTTGCAGACCCAAATGCACATTATATTCCACATGTTATAAGTGAAAAATCACTTGAGGGCGAACACATCTCAGAGTTCAAGCGCCGTCAAATCAAAGAGCAAGAATTGAATCAGCTTCAGCCTGAAGAAGTTCAATCTAAACTTCAACCGATGGAGCAATAAATGAAACAACAAAGTTCTCTACTCGATCGAGTTTTCCCGCATCCTTTTGTTTCTGTGATTGTGGGAATAAGTTGGCTAATGCTGGCACAAAGCGCTCAGTTTTTTGATATTTTAGTTGCCATTGTGATTGGTTTAGTCATCCCAAAATTGGTACAACCTTTTATCGTTCGCACACCCAATATTCATTGGGATTTAGCGTGCAAATTAATTTTGGTCGTACTTTGGGACATTATCATCAGTAATATCCGTGTCGCTAAGCAAGTGCTTGGACCAACTGACCGTCTTCATCCCAAGTGGTATCGTGTTCCATTAGATACTGATCATGATCAGGTCAACAGCTTATTGGCAATGATCATTACGACTACACCTGGCACAGTAAGTGCTGGAATCGACCAAGAACGCGGTGACATTTTGGTTCATTCAATTAACTCAGATGATCCCGAAGCCGATATTTTGGAAATCAAACAACGCTATGAAGCACCACTTATGGCGATTTTCCATGTGAAACAAGGAGATTCAGCATGACGATCTTACTTTATGCATTGGGAATTAGTTTGATTGGAATTACGATTTCAATGCTGCTCTGCTTAATGCGTTTAGTCATTGGTCCTTCTATGGTAGATCGACTACTCGCACTAGATACTTTATTTCTGAATGCAACCTGCTTGGTCGTGGTACTTGGAATTTTTTGGGCAAGTACTTCATTGTTCGAAGGTGCATTGTTGGTGGCAATGCTTGGATTCGTATCCACAGCAGCATTGGCTCGTTATTTTACGACAGGCCATGTGGTGGACTAGGAGAACAATATGAATACTCAGCTCATCATGGAAATCTTAGTTTCATTCTTCCTTCTTACCGGTGCCTTCTTTACCCTTGTAGGTGGAATTGGAATCGTAAAGTTACCCGATCTGTTCATGCGTCTGCATGCCCCTACAAAGTCAAGCACACTAGGCTTAGGTAGTTTTTTAATAGCAGCCATGATTTATTCAGCTTTTCATAGTCGCTTTGGGTTTGCTGAACTACTGATTACATTACTTGCCTTTATTACGGCGCCTGTATCGGCAAATTTAATTGCACAAGCTGCATTACATTTACGTTTACGCTCTACATCAGGCGATGTCCCCGAAGCACTAGACCGCCCTCTCCCTTGGCAGCGCCAAAGAAGAATGCGTCAGTTTAATCAAGAATCATCTAAGTAATAAAAAAACCTAGCTTTCGCTAGGTTTTTTTTGTTAGCTATATAGTACAGGTTGGGGATGCTCTTGGAAGCCTTCCACTTGATATTCTTCAGCTAATTTTGCCTTCCAATGATTCACGATATCCGTATAGTCAATTTCAGAAGGATGAAAATCTTCTTTGTAATATGATAAATATTCTGGAATTAGCTCGATCATCATTTTAGAAATCAGGTAAATACCATATAAGTTTCCACTGACCTTCGGTAAGCTTTTTCGACGATCTTGCCAAAATAATCGAGTCGCTGAATAAAATGTAAGACTCGCGAAACCTGTGGTTACGCTACGCATAATATTGCGGCGCACTTTGGTATCTTTGTATACCGCTTGATAGACATCAAATGCAACTGCTCGATGTTCAATTTCTTCAATAGCATGCCAAACCCAAAGCTTAGTTGCATCTTCATCTAAGGTCGACAGGACTTCAGGATGACGAAGAATATAACCACCCAATAACGCTGTAAAATGCTCAAAAGCACAGGTAATTGCTAACTGCAATTTTGGATGGGTAGTACGAATAAATTCATCGCGTCGCGCTAACCATGCTTGAAAGTTGTCAAGTTGATAATCATCACGGCGCCAAGCGTCATTAAATTCCGCATGTGCTTTTGAATGCATCGCTTCTTGACCAATAAATGCTGCAATCTGCGCTTGTAATTTTTCATCTTTCACTTTATCTCGTACATTACGAACACTATGAACAAAGAATTGTTCACCAATTGGAAAGGTAGAAGAAAGTGCCGTCAACAAGTGTGACATGACAGGAGAATTCGCGAAAAAATGGCGTCGTATGGCTTTAGGATTATAATTTAAACGTCGTACGGTAATCCCAATCGCTTTTGGACGATTTAAATACGATTTATCTTTGGCGATTTGTGTAGTTGTCATTTTAGAGCCTATATGGATATAGCATTTCTTATTCATACTGTCAGAATAAATCAGATTTAATATTGCAAAAATAACCACACAGACAAATAAATTATATTTTTTGCCAATAAAGTCGCAAATTAAATTACAACTCCATTCTCTTTTTTAATTTAATTACATGATTCTTAAGATAGTTCTTGAATTGGATACTTTTGAATATTCAACAAGAGAGTGTCAAACAAGTCATGCATATAAATGAAAAATCCTACCGAAGTAGGATTTTTTGTAAGGCATGTTTTCGTTTAAACATCAAGATAATCTAAAATACCTTCAGCAGCCTGACGTCCTTCCCAAATCGCAGTTACGACCAAGTCAGAACCACGCACCATATCTCCACCGGCAAAGATTTTCGGATTAGAAGTTTGGAACTTGTATTGTTGATGCTCAGGAGCAACGACACGACCTGAACCATCTAAATTAATACTTACATCATTAAACCATTCTGCAGGGCTTGTACGGAAACCAAAGGCCAACAGCACTGCATCAGCAGGTAAGATTTCCTCTGAACCTGGGATCGGTTCAGGACTGCGACGACCACGACTATCAGGCTCACTGAGTTGAGTCGTCACAAATTTAACACCTGTGACCTTTCCATTCTCACCCACGATTTCGATCGGCTGACGATTGAACTGAAATTCAACACCTTCTTCTCGCGCATTTTTAACTTCACGGCGTGAACCTGGCATGTTTTCTTCATCGCGGCGGTATGCACAAGTGACAGATGTTGCACCTTGGCGGATTGAAGTACGGTTACAGTCCATAGCTGTATCACCGCCACCGAGTACAATAACTTTCTTACCTTCCACACTGATAAATTCTGAAGGATCTTTCTCCCAACCTTGGCAACGATTCACATTGGCAATTAAGAAATCAAGCGCATCATAAACACCTTCCAAATCTTCACCTGCGAAACCACCTTTCATGTATGTGTATGTTCCCATACCCATGAAGACAGCGTCATAATCAGCAAGCAATTGATCAATAGTGATGTCTGTACCAATTTCTGTATTTAAACGGAATTCAATCCCCATGCCTGTAAAGATTTCACGACGACGTTTCATCACGTCCTTTTCCATCTTAAATTCAGGAATACCAAAGGTCAGCAAACCACCAATTTCTGGGCGCTTATCAAATACGACAGGTTTAACACCATTGCGCACCAAAATGTCCGCACAACCTAGACCTGCAGGGCCTGCACCAATAATCGCGACTTTTTTATCTGTCCATTTGACATGAGACATGTCAGGACGCCAGCCCAATGCAAATGCCGTATCATTAATATACTTTTCAGCATTTCCAATGGTCACCGCACCAAACCCATCATTTAGTGTACATGCACCTTCACACAAACGGTCTTGAGGACAAACTCGACCACACACCTCCGGTAGAGTATTGGTTTGGTGGCAAAGCTCTGCTGCTTGAAAAATACGACCTTCAGCAATCAGTTTTAACCAGTTTGGAATATAGTTATGTACTGGACATTTCCATTCACAGTAAGGGTTACCGCAACCTAAACAACGATGTGTTTGGTTTTTAGCAACTTCGGCTGTAAAAGGTTTATAAATTTCCACAAACTCAGCTTTGCGGACGTTGAGATCTTTTTTCTCTGGATCTTGGCGTGCGACATCCAGGAATTGAAAGTCATTATTAAGGCGTTCTGCCATGTCTCTCTCCGTGGGTAGATGCAGTCTGTTGTTAGTTCAGCTGCATCTGCCTATATATCTGCAGTAGTGGAATTATTGAGGATCAGCTTGAGTTGTTTTTAATAAAGTCTGCAAGTTTGCAGCTTTTGGTTTCACCAACCAGAATTTACGGCTGTAGTAATCAAACTCGTTACGGATCTTGTACGCCCAAGCACTACCAGTTTCCTTAATATGCTCATCTAAAATGCGGCTTAAGAACTCTTTATGTTCTTCCATTGATTCGGTCGAAATACGATTAAGCTCGATCAACTCGTGGTTATAATGATCAACAAAGTCATTATCTAAATCAAGTACATAAGCAAAACCACCTGTCATACCTGCACCGAAGTTATGACCAACTTTACCCAGTACCGTCACAATACCACCTGTCATGTATTCACAGCAGTGATCGCCTGCACCCTCAATCACCGCGAACGCACCTGAGTTACGAACAGCAAAACGTTCACCAGCTGTACCTGCAGCAAATAATTTACCGCCTGTTGCACCATATAAACATGTGTTACCAATAATCGCTGTTTCTTGTGTTTGGAATGGAGAACCCTTCGGTGGGAAAATTGAGATACGACCACCCGCCATACCTTTACCCACATAGTCATTCGCATCACCCTCAAGCTTGATATGCAGACCACCCGCATTCCATACACCAAGTGATTGTCCAGCAGTACCTGTCAAATTCACTTTAACAGGGTGTGCTTCCATACTTAAGTTACCATAGCGACGAGCGATCTCACCTGAAACACGTGCCCCAATAGAACGGTCACAGTTACCAATGCTAAAACTGTATTCACCACCTGTACCAGCTTCAATCGCAGGCAATATTTCTGCGATCATAGACTCAGCCAAAACACCTTTATCAAATGGTGCATTTCCTTCGACTTCGCAATATTGAGCTTTGCCTTCAGCAGCTGGATGTGATTCAAGTAAAGCACTTAAATCTAGGTGAGCATGCTTATCTGTTTCACCAGGTAGCATTTCTAGTAAATCGGTACGACCAATCAAGTCTTTCAAACTTGATACACCTAATGCAGCCAACCACTCACGTGTTTCTTCAGCGATAAAGGTGAAGAAGTTAATGAGCATTTGTGGTTCGCCGATATAGTGCTCTTGACGCAAATGATCTTGCTGAGTCGCTACACCAGTCGCACAGTTATTTAAGTGGCAGATACGGAGGTATTTACAACCCAACGCAATCATTGGTGTAGAACCAAAACCGAAGCTTTCCGCACCTAAAATAGCTGCTTTCACGACATCTAGACCCGTTTTTAAACCACCATCCGTTTGAACGCGAACTTTACCACGCAAATCATTTACACGAAGGGCTTGATGCGCTTCAGAAAGACCAAGCTCCCATGGCGAACCCGCATGATGAATCGAAGACAATGGCGATGCTGCTGTACCACCGTCATAACCAGAGATGGTAATAAAGTCAGCATAGGCTTTTGCAACACCCGCAGCAATCGTACCCACACCTGGCTCGGATACCAGTTTTACAGAGACCATCGCTTGAGGGTTAACTTGTTTTAAATCAAAAATTAACTGCGATAAATCTTCGATTGAATAAATATCGTGGTGCGGTGGTGGAGAAATTAATGTCACACCCGGTACAGAGTAGCGTAAACGTGCAATTAAGCCATTCACTTTACCACCTGGCAACTGACCACCTTCACCCGGTTTTGCACCTTGTGCCACTTTAATTTGCAGTACTTCTGCAGAAGTTAAGTAAGCAGGCGTTACACCAAAACGACCTGATGCGATTTGTTTGATTTTTGAGTTCCGGATTGTGCCGTAACGCGCTGGATCTTCCCCCCCCTCACCTGAGTTCGAACGACCACCAATTGTATTCATTGCAATGGCAATCGCTTCATGTGCTTCTGGTGATAATGCCCCTAAAGACATCCCTGCAGAGTCAAAACGCGGAAGAATCGCTTCTACAGATTCAACTTGATCCAGTGGAATTGAATTTTCTGTTTTGAGTTTAAATAAATCACGAATGGTTGCCACTGGACGATTATTTACAAGCTCAGCATATTCTTTGAAATCTTCATATTTCCCAGAACGTACAGATTTATGTAGAGCATTAATTACATCAGGATTAAAAGCGTGATATTCCTTATCAAATACAAATTTCAGCAAACCACCTTGTTCAATTGGCTTACGTGATTTCCAAGCGGTTTCTGCTAATTTTTTCAAATCATTTTCAAGATCAACAAAAGTCGCACCTTTAATACGGCTTGGAACACCTGTGAAGCATTTATTAACAACTTCTTCAGATAAACCGACAGCTTCAAATAACTGCCCACCACGATATGAAGCAACAGTCGAAATACCCATTTTTGAAAGGACTTTCAGCAATCCTTTTTCAATCCCTTTACGGAAATTCGCTTGTGCATGAATCGGATCACCTAACAACTCACCTTTCGCAATTAAATCATTAATGACGTCATATGCAAGATATGGGTAAATTGCTGTTGCGCCAAAGCCAAGCATTACGGCAAACTGGTGTGGATCACGCGCTAAAGCTGTTTCAACAATAATGTTTGCATCTGTACGTAAACCTGCATGGATGAGGTAATGGTGGATAGCACCCGTTACCATCGCTGCATTGGCTGGTAAGAACCCTTCACGGATTTTCTTATCGGAAATCACCAATAGGGTTTTGCCATCACGAATTGCTTGCGCTGCTTCTTCACAAATACGTGTAATCGCGGCTTCTAGACCTTCAGTCTCTGCATAGTTTAGATCAATATCTGCAATCTCATAGCCCTTACGACCTAAAGTGCGAATTTGATGCATTTTAGAGTTTGACAGTACAGGACTTGAAATAATTAATCGATCCGCATGCTCTGGACCTTGTTCAAATACATTTTGTTCACGACCCAAACATGTTTCTAAAGACATTACGATCGATTCACGTAATGGATCGATTGGTGGGTTAGTTACTTGAGCAAACTGTTGACGGAAGTAATCTGTTACATGGCGTACTTGACGAGACAATACTGCCATCGGCGTATCATCGCCCATCGAACCTACTGCTTCTTGACCACTTTCAGCGATTGGACGTAATAACTGATCTCGCTCTTCAAATGTCACCATAAACATTTTTTGCGCTGCTTTTAAAGCATCGCCTTTTAAGCCTTGATCACATAGATATTCTTCTAACTCAGGGCTGCCTTGGATACGCACTGAATTTTCACGCAACCATTGACGATAAGGACGCATTTTTTTCAGATGATTACTGACGTCTTTAGTATCCAGCAATTTACCAGTGAAAGTGTCAATGACTAAGATCTGACCTGGTCCAACACGACCTTTAGAGACCACATCTTCTGGTTCATAACCCCAGACACCAATTTCTGATGCAAGTGTGATGTAACCATTTTTAGTAATTACCCAACGTGCAGGACGTAAGCCATTACGGTCAAGCATACAAATCGCATGACGACCATCTTGAATCACAAGACCTGCTGGCCCGTCCCATGCTTCCATATGTTTAGAGTTGAACTCATAGAATGCACGTAAATCAGCATCTAAAGTTTCAACGTTTTGCCATGCTGGTGGAACGAGCATGCGTAGTGCACGGAATAAATCCATACCTCCACCAACCAAGATCTCGAGCATGTTGTCTAAACTTGAAGAGTCAGAACCAGTACGGTTTACGATTGGGTTGAGCTCAGTTAAACCAGGTAAGAGCGGGTTTTCAAACTTTGGTGTACGTGCCATCGCCCAGTTACGGTTTGCTGTAATGGTATTAATTTCACCATTGTGCGCTAAGTAACGGAAAGGTTGTGCCAATGGCCAACGTGGCAATGTATTGGTTGAGAAACGCTGATGGAACACTACAATGTGTGATTCCAAACGTGGATCAGCTAAATCTGTATAAAAATCTGCAATCGCTTCAGGCATCATTAAGCCTTTATAAGAGATCACAGTTGAACAAAGTGTTGTAACGTAGAATGAACTATCTTGACTTAATTTTTGTTCAGCACGACGTCGAGCCAAGAATAACTTACGGTTAAACTCAACTTCTTCAACACCCATTGGACAGTTAACAATTACTTGTTCAAAAGCTGGCAAAGACTGCATCGCAATTGAGCCTAATGCTTCATTATTGGTTGGCACTAAACGCCATGCTATTACACGCAAACCTTCTGATTCAATTTCTTTAGTCAGCACTTGTTTTGCATGTGCAGCAATTGAAGGATCTAGGCTAAGAAAAACTGTACCTACTGCAAAAATTTCACTGAGTGTAATATCACTTAAACGTTTTGCTTCTTCACGGAAGAATTGCTTAGGCATAGCCAAAAGTAGACCACATCCATCACCCGTCTTACCATCTGCAGCAATACCACCGCGGTGCGTCATACAACTTAAACTATGAATCGCGGTCTTGACCAAGTCATGACTCGCATCACCTTGCATATGGGCGATTAATCCGAAACCACAGTTATCTTTAAACTCATCCGGTTGGTATAGACCTTTAGCGGGAGCTACAGTATTAGGCGATGGCATGTGCATAGCGTACCCTTCTTCAACATGGCCCTCATTGGGCAAAACTTATCTATTCTTCAAATACGATTTCTTTATAAAACAAAGACATGATTCTGTATGTCTTTCGTTATTGAACGTCTTTTCTGATTTAATTTCACAAATGTACGAGACGATTTGCACTCATTTAAAGCAGATCAATTTGACTAAATCGCACACTAAGTTAAGGTCTTCGCTCCAAAATAGGGACAATTTACTTAATCAGTGCACCAATAAAGCAAAATCTATGCCAATATTTATTTATTCCGTGCAAGCGTTTTATTTCAATTATTTTGTCATTATTAACCGAAAAGGCACCAAATTAGAACCACTTTATCGCACCAATGATGTGCAAATTTATTATGCTTTCGTTTAATTTTGCGCCATTTTATACCATTTTAATTAAATGGATCACTAATTTGAGCCTCTTGATTCCGTTTATCCGTATTATTCTTTGAATTATCGCTCGAAATAGGGTCAACATTCGATTGCGAACGTCTCACATCAACCACATTTCCTGACTGATCTTTTCTTGTAATAGTCACATTGGTTGTTGCCTTAGCAGGATCAGCCACAGGGGTTGGCTTAGGACGAACCAGCAATGACTCATCAATCAATGGTACCGCTGCAGGTCGTAATTTAATTTCGTATAATTTTGCAGTTGTTAGTTCTTCAGAACCCATGTCATTGACTTGACCCACAAACTGATTAAAGCCAGCAACTTTAGGCGCTACAGAAGGTGGTAACTTTAAATCCAATCCATTTAAAGTTGTCTTGGCAGCACCTTCCCCCATAAACAGCCCATAACCCAAAATGTACTGTTCAACTTGATCCTCACCACTCAAACGAAAATAAATGTATGGTTTACGATCAGTTTGCTTATTAAGAAAACTTTTAATTACATCTTCATTGGTAACGCGAAATAGTTCGATAAAATAATAATTTTTATTGTCTTGAATAAACTTTGTGCCTCTAAATTCAGGCAAATGTTTTCCTGAAGCCACTTTACGCGCAGTTAATTCCAAAGGTCGCACTTGATCAGTCAGCCCGCCCAAATAATTTGTTGCTGCCACCTTTTCAGGTTGAATCTGGACTTGAGTTTCTTCAATTTGCTTAGACTGAGTAACCAACTCTTTGCTATCAGTCAAAATCCAGAATACAAAAGATGCGACTAAAAACAGTATGCCACCGATCAACCAAATATATTGTTGCGCTGTGCGTGGGGATGAGTGGCGTACCGTCATGAGAAAACCTAAGATTATGCTTGATTACGTAAAATCGCTTGTTTCATTAATTCCACATCAAACTCTTTGGTAATTACTGCTTGCCCTAGCGACTTCAAGAGCACTAAACGTAATTGACCATTCAGGACTTTTTTGTCATGAGACATATATGCCAAAAATTCATCAAGTGGAATTTGAGGACATTTTATCGGTAATTTCGCACGTTGAATGATAATTTTTGTACGTTCAAGGTCAGCTTCTGTGATCCACCCCATTAAATAAGATAAATCTGCCGCCATCACCATTCCCGTCGCCACAGCCTCACCATGTAACCACTCACCATACCCCAGATAAGATTCAATCGCATGTCCAAAGGTATGACCTAAATTCAGTAATGCACGCTCACCCTGTTCTTTCTCGTCATTGGCCACAATTCGCGCTTTGTGTGCACAAGAGCGGTACACTGCTTCAGCAAGTAATTCTGGATGTTGTGCAACGAGACCATCCATGTTTTCCTCAAGCCATGCAAGAAAATCAACATCTCCTAATAGGGCATACTTAATGACTTCAGCCAAACCTGCTGATAACTCACGCTCAGGCAATGTTTTAAGTTGCGCCATATCCGCAAGTACGACCTGTGGCTGCTGGAATGCGCCAATCATGTTTTTGCCTAATGAGTGGTTGATTCCAGTTTTACCGCCAACGCTCGAATCGACTTGCGATAGCAGCGTAGTCGGGACTTGAATAAAATACACTCCGCGTTGGAAACAAGCTGATGCAAATCCAGCCATGTCACCAATCACCCCTCCACCCAAGGCAAGCACTGTACAATCTCGGTTAAATCCTGACTCAAGCAAGGCATCAAAAATTAAATTCAAATGTTCAATATTTTTATAACATTCACCATCAGGTAGAACACATGTCTCAACTTTTTTACCTAAACCTTCCACAGCTGATACATAGTGATTTAAATACAACGGTTTAACCGTTTCATTGGTGACAATCATGACCTGTTGCCCATGAATATAGGGTTCAAGTAATTGTTGCGGATCTAAATCACTACCAATGAAAATAGGATAACGGCGTTCACCGAGTTCAACGAATAAGGTTTGCATGATGTTATAAGCCAATAAAACAAATTTAATTCAATTCTTTTGCGACAATCACATTAAGAATACGTTGTGCCAAATCACGCGCAGCACCTTGATTCGTTTCAATAATATGATGTGCAACTTCACGATACAGCGGATCACGAATATTCAATAATTCACGTAATTTCTGTTCAGGATTTTCGACTTGTAATAAAGGTCGATTTTTATCACGGTAGGTTCTTTGAAGTTGTATTTCTACGGGAGTATAAAGATAAATCACAATACCTCGATCTTTTAGATAAGATCGATTAATCGACTGAGTAACTGCACCGCCACCCGTCGCAACAACTAAATTTTGTTTTGATGTTAAATCATCAATTACCAGTGATTCACGATGTCTGAATCCCTGTTCACCCTCTTTCTCAAAAATCCATGGGATGGTCGCCCCAGTTTTTCTTTCTATCTCATGATCACTATCAAGAAACTCTCGATGAAGTAAATCTGCAAGATGTCGACCAACGGTTGTTTTACCAGCTCCCATGGGCCCTACCAAATAAATATTCGGTAGGGTTTCAAACTCTTTGCTTGGCAAGGAGTCACCTATTGAATTGCTTTCATTGAAACTATATTAATTGTTTCTAGTTTGCCTGTCATTAACAATTCTTGGTGTCACAAAGATTAATAACTCACGCTTATTCTCTGTTTTACTGTCTTTACGGAATAGACGACCAACAGCAGGAATATCACCAAAGAAAGGCACCTTGGTTTGGTTAAAAATCGTTTCTTGCTCGAAAATACCACCTAGCACCACAGTTTCACCGTTATTCACAAGCACATTGGTATCAATTTGATTTTTATTCAAAATGATTTCCCCATTCTGTGCATAACCTGCTGGTGAATCACTGGTAATGTTCAATTTCATTTGAATTTTACCATCAGGCGTAATACTTGGTGTTACCTCTAAGCTTAACAACGCTTCTTTAAAGGAAGTCGTCGCCGTTGCAGCACCACCTGCAGTTTCAGTGGTTTGGTAAGGGATTTCCTGACCTGAAGCAACTTTCGCTTGTTGCTTATCAGCAGTGAGAACTTTTGGGGTAGAAATAACTTCACCGTAGCCATCAGCTTGTAGTGCCGATAACTCAAGGTCCAGCATAAAATCAGACATATTGATTAAACCAAATGCAATTTTACCTGCAGCCCCAGCCACACCTAAATCCACATTTAAGTTATCAGGACGTTGAATATTATAACGACCATCCTCACTTGGTGATTTTAAATCCCACAGCGTTTGATCACTACCACCAACCAAAAGATCATTATTGGTTGCAACACCTTTCGATACTACCCCCCATTTCACACCCATTTCTTTAGTGAAATCTGTTGTCGCGCGTACAATACGAGCTTCGATCATGACTTGTTTTACAGAAACATCCAATAAATCAATCATCTTGCGAATTTGATCAATTTTTTGAACTGTATCGTTAATGATCAATGTATTGGTACGTGGATCAATTGAAACTGTACCACGTGGACTTAATAATGACCCGACACTGTCCCCCAATGGGTCAGTTGTTGAATTTGTATTATTACCATTAGATGAACGGCTGTTACGACCTTCAGTAATCAACTTTTCAATATCTTCAACTTTGGCATAGCTCAATTGAATATATTCGGTTTGCAATGGTGCCAACTTCACACTTTGTGCAATGGCTTTCGCCTCTTCTTCTTCGGCTTTAATCAATTCTGGAACAGGTGCAATCCAAATCACGTTTCCGTTGCGACGCTTATCCAAGTTCTTGGTTTTCATTACAATATCAAGCGCTTGATCCCAAGGCACATCTTTTAAGCGTAATGTAATATTCCCTTGAACTGAATCCGAAGTCACCATATTAATGCCGGTAAAATCAGCCAACAATTGTAATACGCGGCGCACTTCAATGTCTTGGAAGTCGAGAGAAATCTTGTTACCTGTATATTTAGGTGTACGATTTTGGCTGCTTAAGCCTTTTTTCTCTTCTGGGCGTTTTAAACTGATCGTTAACTTACCATCTGTTTGATAAGCCATATATTCGAAGCTACCACTCGACTGAATGGAAATTACACCATTCGACTTATCATTATAAGCGTCTACTGTAGAGACAGGCGTGGCAAAATCATTAACGTTTAAACGGCGCACCAAATGCGATGGAATTTTGTTACCGAGGAAACGCACCACAACTTTGCTACCTTGCTGTTGTACATCTACTGGTGTATCTGCTGTTTTTAAATTCAGTACAACTTGTCCCTCACCTGCACTACCGCGCTCAAAACCAATATCTTGCAGTCCTTGTTGTACTGCTTGATAAGCGACAGGTGCTGGCGGTGTATACGCAACAGGCTGCTGATAAACAGGAGCTACTGGAGGTGGTACAGGTGCTGCAACTTGCTGACGAACCACTGGTGCAGGTGGAGCGGCAGGTCTTAAAACCGTAGGCGTTGGTGCAGTTGGTTTCAATACCTGCTGTGCTGCAACAGGAATCACAGGTGTTGGCGTTACAGGTGTCGTTGCCACAGTTGTAGCCGCAACAGGTGTAACGTTATTCGTCAGATTAGGACGTATGACTGGCTTTAAAACACTTGTTTTAGGCGCTGGTTCTGCTGCTTTGGCTTGTGTAACCTCTGGCGCCGCTGGTGTTGCCACTTTCGCAGAGTTTGGATTATTTATTTTTAAAATAAAGGTATTGCCTTCAACACGTGTCGTGTAGCTCCCCTTCTGCGTTAAATTGACAGTTAACCGTGAACGCTGATCATTAGAAATGACTTCAACTGAGTTTGCTTCAGTGGTCGACACAGGTATTTTAGTATTCGCCAGTGTTTGACCTGCCTGCATAAAATCCAAAACGAGTCGAGATGGATTTTCCAATTGATACGACTGTGGCTGTGGAGGTAATCCGTTAAACATGACACGGATTTCTGTTCCTTGACCTGGCACCTGCAAAGGCACAATATTGGTCATCGTAGTTTTAGCCGCCGCTGCCTGCATAACAGCTATAGAAACAGTGGTCATAGCGAATTGACGAAGAAAACGGTTCATATACTGTCGATCCCCACCCCAAAAATTTTGCATACTCTTTTTCATTGTTATTCCTTAACTCGTCTTAACCAACAGGCCCAAGCAACACTAAGCTTCTCGGTCTTTCGATATAACCATCTCGACCATCTGAAACAATTTCAATCAGATCGATTTGAGTCGGCGTTATCTTCACGATGCGCCCTTGGTTCATCCCCATGTAATTACCACGTTGCACACGCTCAATCTCACCATCAGGGGTTTGAATCAAAGCGAGAATCTGGCCATTGTTACGTTTTAAACTTCCTTTGAAGTTTAACGTTTCCAATGCATAGCTTTCTAAAGGCTGTGGTTGACGATTAAAATTAGGATAAACACGTTTACCCGACATGATTCTTAGCTCTGTTGCCAATGAGTTTGGCAAGAATGGACTTCGAAGTTGATGTGCCGAGTAAAGAAAATTTGGAACTGGATTAAATACAGGTGCCGGTTCTATGGGTAAAGGCGGCTGGCTACGAATATTCGCCATTTCTTGATTGACCGCATCAATACGCGAATCACATCCCACCAAAGTCGTTGCAATAATTAATCCGCACAAAAGCTTAAATGATTTCATTATTGTCCTCCTGCTGGCATATCAGCTGGTGGAACAACCGCTGAACCTACCGTATCTTCAGTCGATGCAACATAACGATATGTTTTGGCTTTTAATGAATAATTGATCAGTGGAATATCAGATTTTTTATCTGTACTTGGCGTCGCTGTAATCACAAAATCATGTAAGGTCACGATACGCGGTAAAGACGCAATTCCACTCACAAAACGCCCAAATGAATGATAATCACCTGTCGTTTCTATCGAAATTGGCTGCTCAATGAAGAATTCTTGAGCCACTTCATTTTCGAGACGGATATTTTTAAATTTGAGCCCTGAATTCACACCTGTTAAGTTGATGTCCTCAACTAAACTTGGAATTTCTGTTTCTTTTGGCAATTGTTGTAATTGCTCATTGAAATTCATTTCCATTTGTTGCAACTGTGCTTGGTATTGCTGCAAATTACGGAGCTTAGAATCCTTTTCTTTAAACTCTGTCAGTAAATTTGCCTCTTGTGCTTTAGCAAGATCAATGGATTCAAGTTTTGGTTTAATCACCAAAAAGTAACCAATAGCACAAACAAATAGGAAAATAAAAATCCAACAGGTAATTTTTACAGACAGTGGCCAACTACCGTAGTTATTGGAGTCCAAAGTATTAAATTGCTGAAAGAACTTTTCAACAGTCATGGACTTCTTTTTAGGTACAGTGACATCTGAATCAAAATCATTTAAATCACTACGACTCATGGTGCACCTCCCACATTATTCGCGTCCATCTCTGATGTCGGTTGAGCAATTGCACCCAAGTCGACAGTCACGATAAATGTACCGTAAGACTCTTCAACTCGAGGGATTACCGAACTTGGTGCTTTTTCCTTCACTTCTGGGGCAGCCAAGAATGAATTCATAAATGCATTTCGGTACCACTGGGAAGCTTCTAAACCACGTAATAACTCTGCTACCGCATTCGGACTTTCAGCTTTACCTTCGATGGTAAATTTATTACCAGTACGGGTAAATTTCGTCAGATACACTGTTTCAGGAACAACACGTACCAATTCATCTACTAAACGCACAGTAACAGGTCGTTGACCTTCAAGACCTTGAATCAGTTTCATCCGCTCAATCACTGCATTTCGACGTTCTTGCAATCCTTCCAAGGATTTTAATTGAACGTCTAAACTTTGATTGGTGCTTACAATAAGTTGGTTTGCTTGTTCTTGGTCTTGCAATTTATGATTCAAGAAGAACCAAGCTGCTAAAACCGATAAAATCGCAAGTAATACCACTGCGATACAGATATAAACAAATTGCTTTTTTCGCTGTTCTCTTAGCTCTTCGCGCCAAGGGAGTAAATTAATTTTAGCCATTAATCAAAACTCCTCAATGCCAAGCCACACGCCACCAATAATGATGGTGCATCATTTTCTATTTTTTTCAGGTCGATTTGAGGAGAAAAGCCCATTTGTAAAAATGGATTAGCAATAGTGACGCGATATCCCAATTTTTGTTGCATCATTTTTGCAAGACCTGGGATATTGGCATTACCACCCGCCAATAAAATATGATCAATCTCGTTAAATTGAGAAGAAGAGAAAAAGAACTGTAATGAACGCGCTGCTTGTTGAATCACTGCATCAAGGAATGGCATTAAAACTTCTGTTTCAAAGTCATCTGGTAAGGTGTTGTCTTTTTTAGCACGCCCAGCTTCATCATAAGATAAGCCATAACGATTTTGCACATCTTGAGTCAATTGCTTACCGCCAAACACTTGTTCGCGCGTGTAAATAATTTTGCCATTTTGCATGACTGATAAAGTCGTCATGGTATGACCAATATCAAGAACGCCAACAAGATTTGCACCAATCGGCAATGTATCTGCAAAGACTTCAAAACTACGTTCCAGTGCATAGCTTTCAACATCGGCAACTTTTGGGGTAAGGCCGACCAAATCCAATACTTCAATACGAGAGTCCACGTTTTCAGTACGTGTCGCAACGAGTAGAACGTTCACTCTGTTTGGATTGTTTAATCGCTCAGGAAGCACTTCAAAGTCTAAACTGACTTCGTCAAGTGGGAATGGGATATATTGCTCAGCATCCATACGAATCTGAACTTCACGCTCATCATCGCTCATGTCGGCATCCATCTCGATGACCTTGTGAATCACCATAGATGTAGGTACCGCAAAAGCAGCATTCGTCGATTGCGGATTTGCAATATTAATCGCGCGCTCTAAAGCATCAGCCACGTTATCCTGATTGAGGATGTTTTTTTCAACAACACTCCCATCAACCAATGGACTTAACCCGTAACTTTCAACCCAATAGCGACCGTTTTTAACTGATAGCTCTAATAGCTTAACAGAGGTCGAACTAACATCTACCCCCACTAACCCCTTATTTGGCTTACGATATAGTCTAAGCACAATGCAATTCCTATTATTTTTTTGTCCCCAACAACAGCACAATACAAACTAACTACACTTGGTCTAATTTTTTTGCGGATATAATAACTCAACTAACATTCTGTTAAATGAGAAGCTATACTGACCTTCTATTAGTTTGCCTTTAGCACCTATTAAAACTTACTTGTTATGAAAAAGCTATCTTGTTGTGGACAGATTCACCCTTTTTTTTTGCTGATTATCATTATCTTAGTCACAATTCCAATGGGCTTTTATGGAATGTATCTCTATATTGCACCATCTTTGCCAGAGATGACTGCTTTTAAGAAGGCTCCATTATTAAAACCGCTGCAAGTTTATACAGCAGATAACCAATTAATCGCAGAATATGGTGGCAAACTTTCTGTTCCAGTTGAATATGAGCAAATCCCACAAGATTTTATTCATGCTTTTTTAGCTGCAGAAGACTCTTCTTTTTTTGAGCATAGCGGTATTAGTTTTAAAAGTTTAGGACGTGCAGTCAGTGAATCGATCACGGGTTCTGACATTCAAACTGGTGGTTCTACAATTACCATGCAGGTGGCAAAAAACTATTATTTAACACCAGAACGAACTCTCAAGCGCAAACTCACCGAAATTTTCTTAGCACGTAAAATTGAACAAAAATTATCAAAAGAAGAAATTCTTACTCTCTACGTCAATAAAATTTTCCTCGGTAAAAATGCTTATGGCATCGCCGCAGCAGCAAAAATTTATTACAACAAGAATTTAGACGATCTTTCAATTGCCCAAATGGCAATGATTGCAGGATTACCTAAAGCACCCTCTAAGTATAATCCTGTGGCCAATCCTGAACGTGCGTTAGAACGTCGCAATTGGATTTTAGGTCGTATGCTACAGTTGGGTTATATTAGTCAAATTGAATATGAAGATGCAGTATCAGAGCCTATCGCTTTGGACATGCCTGATCGCGGTATTAACAATAAATTCCCTTATGTCGGTGAAATGGTTCGTTCTGAACTCGTCAAAAAATTTGGCGATCTCGCGATCGATTCAGGATATAAGGTTTACACCACTATTGATTACAATCGTCAAGCCTTTGCCGAAGAAGCAGTTCGTGTTGGTTTAGAAAGTTATGACCGTCGTCATGGATGGCGTGGCCCAGAAGCCCATGACAAACCCTTAAAAGACTTTGTACCATTTGCAAACACCTATCCTGCTGAAGTCACTAAAGTTTTAAGTAATTCTTTTGAAGCAACTTTACAAGATGGTTCATCAGTCACTGTTCCTTGGTCTGGCATGTCTTGGGCGAGACGCTATCGCAATGCCAATAGTGTGGGTGGTGCACCGAGCAATGCCTCACAAATTGTAAAAGTCAAAGATATTGTTCGTCTACGTCCAAATCAAAATCGTAGTATGTGGTCCTTGGTACAGGTGCCTCGTGTACAAGGTCAGTTAATTGCACTTAACCCAAATGATGGCTCAATTGTCGCGATCGTTGGTGGATATAATTTTTATCAATCGAAATTTAACCGTGCACTGCAAGGTTGGCGTCAACCTGGCTCTATTATCAAACCATTTGTCTACTCGCTTGCACTTGAACGAGGTATGACGCCGCATACCATGGTTAGTGATAATCCCATTACCATTGGTAAATGGTCACCACGCAATTCTGATGGGCGCTATCTGGGGATGATTCCATTACGTCGGGCTTTATATTTGTCACGTAATACTGTCTCTGTTCGCCTTTTACAAACAGTCGGTCTAGAACGTACTCGCCAATTGTTTATGGATTTTGGTTTGCAGGAAGATCAGATTCCACGTAACTACACGATTGCATTAGGAACACCTCAAGTACTCCCTGTGCAAATGGCAACAGGCTATGCCGCAATTGCCAATGGCGGTTTCCGCGTGCAACCTCACTTCATTAGCCGTATTGAGGATGCTTACGGCAAAGTGATTTATCAAGCCAATCCAGAATACGCATGTATTTCATGTATTAAATCTCAGAAGCAAGATACAACCTCTGCTGAAGCAACAACACCAGACGACGAAATTATTGAAGTTACCAATCAGTCTTTAGAGGATAAGCAACCCACTTTAACCGATGAAGAGCGTAGCCAATATCGTCAAGCACATCGAATTTTAAAATCCAGTTCAGCATTTGATATGGCGAATATTTTACGAGACGTAATTCAGCATGGTACTGGTCGCGCAGCATTAAAAATTGGTCGTGGTGATTTAGGAGGTAAAACAGGAACAACCAATGATGCAAAAGATGCTTGGTTCGCTGGCTTTAACGGCAATCTAGTCGCAGTTTCATGGGTAGGTTTCGACCAACCGACTACGCTAGGTCGTCGTGAATATGGGGGTATCGCTGCTCTTCCAATTTGGAGTGACTTTATGGAGAAGTCGCTTGCCAATACACCATATGCTTGGGTAAGTTTAGATAAAAATGCAAAAGCTCCTTTAACTCGAGAACAACGTGGTCGTGTACATACATTAAACCATGAGCAAAAAGATAAAACTCCACCTTTAGCTCGTCCAATTTATCGCCCTGCTCCAGTGGTAGCACCAACGAATGATCGCGATTTTGATGATCTACCAGATAACGATCAACCGTTAACGCCGACGTCGTCGACACCACCGGATATGAATCCAACACCACAAGTTAAACGAGATTCAATCGAAAATTTGATTAATCAAGTTCAATAACCAAAATAAAGCCCTCTAAAAGAGGGCTTCTTTTAACTTTTCTTTTTTAAAATATAGATCTGAAACTCTGCACTCAGTTCAAATTTTTCAACTTGCTCTAATTGCTCACGCCGTTCAGGTTTGGCCTTATAAGCATATGGCGTCATTGCGATAAGACACTTTAGGTCATTTTGGTTCAACACCAATGGTGCCTGAATTAAGCTTTCATCAATTAACTCAAAGTGCTCGCTCAACTGCGCTACAAATTTATGTGGCTCATGTGCCTTAACTTCTTCAAATAGTGCTTCTCGCATTTTATATAAATGTTGTGGACCTGGGGTAACAACCATTAAATACCCCGATGGTTTTAATACACGTAATATTTCCGCCTCGGGAATAGGACTAAATAAACTGGTACATAAATCGATGGTCTCGCTTAAAACAGGCAACACAGCCCCCGTACCCACAACCCAAGTGACATTTTGATTTAATTTTGCTGCTACCTGAACTGCAGTTTTAGCAATATCTACCCCTACAACTTGTATCGCTTCAGCTTCCATTGCATTGGTGTAATATCCTTCACCGCAACCAATATCTAGAAGATTTTCAATACGTAATTCTCGTATTTTAGCAACGACAGCTTGCTGTAATGGCGCATAGAATCCCGCTGTTAAAAATGACCGTCTAGCTTGAACAGACTCGGAGGTATCCCCTGGATTTTTACTGTGTTTATGCTGTACGACATGCAAATTCACATAACCTTGCTTTGCAATATCGTAACTATGATTACTCTTGCAGCGCCATGTTTTCCCCTCAAGCGCCAATGCCTCGCGACAAACAGGACACATCAACAGATTCATCATTCTCTCCAAAAAATTTTAGCGATGAAAAAAAGCCGGCATAAGCCGACTTGATCTCATTTGATTCTTGCTTAGCGCAATTTTAAGGTCATTAGACCTAAAACTACCAGCATAATTGTGATAATCCAGAAACGGATGACCACCTGTGTTTCACGCCATCCTTTCTTTTCATAGTGATGATGTAACGGCGCCATAAGGAAAACACGTTTATTCCGCATACGAAGCGAACCGATTTGTAAGAATACAGAGACTGCTTCGACTACAAATACACCCGCCATAATTGCAAATACAATTTCCTGACGTACCATCACCGCAATAGTTCCCAGCATCGCTCCAAGCGACAAGGCACCAACATCACCCATAAATACTTGTGCAGGATGCGCGTTATACCAAAGGAATGCTAAACCTGCACCTATCATTGCAGCACAAATAACAACGAGTTCAGATGAGTATTTCACATAGGGAATATGTAAATAATTTGCAAAACGAACATCACCCGCCAAATAAGCAAACACCCCTAGGCCCGCCGCAACCAATACAATTGGCATAATTGCAAGACCATCTAAACCGTCAGTCAGGTTAACAGCATTCGACGCACCGTTAATCACTAAATAAGTGAATATGATAAAACCGATCCCTAAAGGGATTACCGATAAAGGAATTGTAAGATCTTTAAAGAAAGGGATCAGCAAATCCAACATATTCGCAGTGTGTACAGGATTAGTTTGCTGAGTCGCAATTACGTAGAGTGATATCCCTGCACCCAAAGAAGCGACAGATGTCCAAAAAAACTTCTTACGCGCTGGCAAACCTGCATTGTCTTTATAACGGATTTTAATCCAATCATCCGCCCAACCTACGGCACCAAATATCACCATCACGCCAAGCACAATCCAAACATAAGGGTTTGAAAGATCTGCCCAAAGTAAAGTTGAAATCCCAATAGAAAGCAAAATAAGGAGACCACCCATGGTTGGTGTTCCCATTTTTTTGGCATGGTTTTCCGGAGCGAAAGAACTTACCGCTTGGCCATATTTTAAAGCTTGTAACTTACGGATCATGACAGGACCAAGGACTAGACCTATCGTGAGTGCTGTCAAGACACTGAGCAGCGCACGTAATGTTAAATAACGAACCACTTGGAACGAGCTGTGATAGCCGGAAAGTTGTTCAAATAACCATAACAGCATTTAGAGTTTCTCCATCAAATCTGCCATCAACGTTTCCATATGGGTATAACGAGAACCTTTGAATAAGAAACTCATTTTTTGCGGTTGATGTGTTTCGATTAGACTAATTAAAAATGGTAGAGCTTGCTCTTGATTGAGGAAAGCTTGTAACTTTTTCCCGTACTGAGTACTACGTGCGCCTTCCTGTGTTGCTGGTGCAAACTCACCGACAGCAACAACAAAGTTGAGTCCGCGAATCGAAACCAAATCTCGCCCGAGTAAATAATGTTGTTGAGCAGCAGTCGGACCTAACTCACCAATATCCCCAATCACCATGACACGAATACCTTCTTGCTGTGCAAGCACTTCACCCGCTGCACGCATCGACGTCGGATTGGCATTGTATGTATCATCGATAAATAAAAAATCATTTTTTTGAATAAAATTCAAACGCCCCTTTGCACCCACAGCTTGTTCTAAACCCGTGACAATATCATCCAAGCTGATATTTAATGCCAATGCAAATGCAGCAGCTGCCAAAGCATTTTGAACATTATGCTCACCAGCAAAAGGTAAATCCACGGGTTGGACACCTACAGGCGTATGTAATTTAAATTGAGCACTTTTTGGATTCAGCTGAATATCTGAAGCATAGACATCGCCACCTTCTCCAAAACTTAAGTTTTTTGTTGTTTTCACACTTTGACGGATCTGGTCTATATAATCATCAGCTACTGGTACGATCGAAGTTTCTGAAACATGACCATAGATTTCAGATTTAGCTTTACAAATTCCGTCACGCCCACCGAACTCACCAAGATGAGCCGTACCAATATTAATAATACCCGCAACATGAGGTTGAACGAGCTTCGAGGTATAGTCAATTTCTCCTTGATGACTTGCTCCGAGCTCCATCACTGCATATTCATGATCTGGTCGAAGCTCCAATAGCATCATAGGCACACCCAGATCATTATTGAGATTACCTCGCGTGATCAATGTCGGTGCTTTGCGAGCAAGAATACTTCCAAGCATTTCTTTAGTGGTGGTTTTGCCGCTACTACCAGTCAGTGCAATAACTTTTAATTGCGCATGTTGAGCGCGACGAAATGCACCAAGCATACCTAATGCTAATCTCGTATCTGTTACCACCAACTGACAAATATCAATATCTAAAGGCCGCTCAACAATCGCAATCTGACAGCCTTTTTCAGCCACTTGTTGAACAAAGTTATGCGCATCAAAACGCTCACCTTTCAGCGCTAAAAAAGCATCCCCCGACTCCGCATGACGTGAATCTGTCAAAATACGCTTTACTTCTCCAGTCGGTTTTTTATCATTCAACCAATACCCTTGAGTAGCAGCAACTAGATCAGACAAAGCCCATGGGACAAGTGTCGCAGTACTTGTAGTAGATGTGTGCATAATGATTCCTTAGTCTGCTGGATAAGATGCTGGCTCAGTCGCATGCTGACCATTAATGGCTGCTTGGACTTCTACCACATCATCAAACCAATGACGAACACCATCAATCTCTTGATAATTTTCGTGGCCTTTGCCTGCAATCACAACAATGTCACCTGCTTTTGCTGTTTTCACTACAAACTTAATCGCTTCACGACGATCATGAATTTCATGAACCTCTCTGTCCAAAAATTCAATTCCAGCCTTCATGTCAGCAAAAATTTGTTCTGGGTTTTCAGTACGTGGATTATCTGAGGTAAGCAATACAACATCTGCATGATCTAAAGCAGCCTGTGTCATTAGTGGTCGTTTACCGCGATCACGATCACCACCGCACCCAAACACAGCCCACAATTGCTGTGAAACATGACGTTTTAATGTTTGAAGAACCTGAATTAATGCATCAGGAGTGTGGGCATAATCCACGACAAACAAACGATCTCGATCACGCAACACTTGCATACGCCCTGGCGCGCCTTTTAACTGAGGAACTAAAGCGACTAACTGAGATAAATCTAAACCCGCCTGTTCAACAGAGATTAAGCTCGCAACGACATTTTCAATATTAAAGTGACCTAATAACGGACTATTCACTAAATAGCTTTGGGTCTTGGTCACCAATTTAAAATGAACACCGTTTAAACTATATTGAATCTCTTCAACATGGTAATCCGCGGGTCGAGTGGTGGAATAAGTCAAAATTTTAGGTTTTGCTGGATTTTGCTCCGCCGCTTTGAGCATGATATTTGCGTAAGCATCATCGATATTGATAATTGCAACTTTAAGACTCTCAAACTGAAATAAGCGTGATTTTGCCTCAGCATAGGCCTCTAAAGTCTTGTGATAATCCAAATGATCGCGACTTAAATTACTGTAAGCTGCAATTTCAATTGCCGTTCCATTGAGACGCCCCTGTTCAAGACCATGGGAGCTTGCTTCAATAGCAGCAAACTTAGCTCCCTGCTGAGCATAAGTATGCAATTGATTTTGCATATGCAACGCATCTAACGTGGTATGTGTAGATGCTTCAAGGTGAGGTAAAATCCCATTCCCTGTCGTCCCCATCACCGCGCATGGGTGTTTGCTTAACACCAATAGCTCTGCAACAAGCCTTGAAATGGTCGTTTTACCATTGGTTCCCGTGACAGCCAAGACTCGAAGTGGATTTACTGGCTGTGTCTGTTGCAAATAATCTTTCTGCCATTGTCCCATGAGCATACGCACATTCGGAACGATCAAACTTGGCGTTAAACCTAAATCTTGTTCTGAAATAATAGCCAAAGCACCAAGATCCAAAGCCTTCTGTGCATATTCCGCAGTTTTTTCAGGTTGAGAAAGACTAGTCAAAGCAATAAACACTTGTCCCGCTTCAACTTTACGACTATCTAATTGGAAGCCATTAAATGCTTGTTGCATCCATTCTGCTGGATGATCTACAGCGTAGATTTGTTGAAATGTAATCGACATTCATCACCTATGGAATGGATTTTGGAGTATCTAAGGGTTTATCCAATGGTACGTTTAACAGTCTCAGCGACTCCTGCATTACTTTTGCGAAAACAGGTGCTGATACAGTACCACCGTAATATGTGCCTTTCGGATTTTCGACCACGACGACCATCGCCAAACGTGGATCACTTACAGGTGCAACACCTGCAAATAAAGCTCGATATTCATTGGTCGAATAACCTTTACGGTCAGCACGTAATTTGTGTGCTGTACCCGTTTTACCAGCAACGCGATAACCTGGTATTTGAGCACGAGTCGCTGTACCGCCTGGTAATGTTGCTGTCTCCATCATTAACAAGACTTGATCCGCAATTTTAGGATCAATCATTTGTTCACCTTGAGGAGCTTCATCCAGCTTGTACAAACTTAAAGGAACTTTCTTCCCTTTGTTTGCCAGCATGGCATAAGCATCTGCCAATTGTAGTACCGTGGCATTAAGACCATATCCATAGGACATGGTTGCAACTTCTGAAATATTCCATTTACTTGGCGGTAAGATCAGACCTGGGCTTTCACCAGGGAATTTGACAGCCGAACGCTGTCCAAAACCAAGACGCTTATAGAACGTTGGTAAAGTCGGATAAGGCAAAGATAAGGCAATTTTCGCTACACCCACGTTGGAGGATTTTTGAATAATGCCACCTAAAGTAAGCGCTCCATAATTATGCGTATCACGAATTGTATGATTACCGACACGCATCGACCCTGGCGTGGTATTAACGACTGAGTTTGCAGTGTACTTACCACTTTCAAGCGCCATCGCCACCGTTAATGGTTTCATCGTCGAACCTGGTTCAAACGAGTCAACTGCACCGCGATTTCGCATTGCATCTTTATTGGATAAACTTTTTTTATCATTCGGGTTATACGACGGCCAACTGGTCATCGCTAGAATTTCACCGGTTTTGACATCGACCGCAATTGCTGTAGCAGAACGTGCATTATTTGCCACACCTACCGCGGTAAGCTCTCGATACATAATGTATTGCAATCGAGAATCAATACTGAGTGTAATATTTTCCCCAGCTTCAACTTCTTTAATAACTTCTGGAACTTGAACACGGTTACCATGCTTATCACGTACAATTTTCTGTTCGCCATTGACCCCTGCAAGCCGCTTATTCAGCTGCATCTCCAAACCTTCAATCCCTGTTCCCTCGGTATTGGTTAAACCAATGATTTGAGAGTTGGGTTGTGGTTGTGGGTAATAACGTTTATATGATTTTTCAGAATATACACCAGCAAAATTGCGTTGTGCTAACAGAGCCGCTTGAGCAGGTGGTACTTCTTTTTTCAATACTAAATAACGTGAACGAGCTCGATCTTGAACACGCTTTTTGAGGTCAGCTCGATCCAGCCCAACTGCATCTGCTAGCTCATCTAAATTCAGGTTTTCCTGTGGTAACTGATTTTTTAATTTTCGACTGGTTGGATTCTTTTTTAACTCTTCAGTAATTTCATCAAAAGTTGCTTTAGTTTCAAAATAATGTTGAGGATCAATCACCACCTTCATAATTGGTGTACTAATTGCCAAGGGAACGCCATTACGGTCGCTAATAACCCCTCGCATCGCACTTAATTTTTCAGTACGTAAAATTTTTGCGTTAGCTTTATTTTGCAAAAAGTCTTTATTCACAATTTGAACATAAAAGGCACGTGCAACCAATACCACAAAAAATGTCAGGACTAAGCCCCACATTAAATAGAAACGCCACATATCTACAGCAACGGTTCTTTTCTGTGTAATTGGCTGCTGTTTTTTACGTGTTTGTTTTGTTTTGCTTTTATCAACCATTCAGCGTGCCTATTGATTTTTCGCGGTTTCAGCAGGAAGTGAAACCACCACAGTCTGTGATGTTGGTGGTGAATACATACGTAATTGTGTCACTGCACGTGTCCCAATCTGTGCAGTCGCTCCAAATGTCTGTTGCTCAATAAGTAGACGACCCCATTCAGCATTAATGTCTTCAAGCTCACGCATATGCGTATTAAATTCACGAAAATCTTGACGATAAGAATAGACCTGATAGACCACCATAAATGCGCTCACCATGACCATAGCGGTTAAAATGCTATAGATCAGTATTTTTTTTCGCACCAAGGGCGTTGCTACAGGTTCCTGTTGTTCTACGTCTTTTTCCTTTTTCATTATTCGCCTTTAAAATTTATTCGCTCTGCAACTCGCAACCAAGCACTTCTAGAACGCGGATTTTGTTTCACTTCTTCTTCACTCGCACGTACGCGATCAATTTTTTTCAAACGACGAGTTTCTTTAGGTTTCTGAGGTAAGCCCCAACCATCATCCTCAGCTAAAGTCGACTCTTTTTGAATAAATTGTTTAATAATTCGATCTTCTAAGGAATGGAAACTGATGACCGCTAATCGACCTCCATTATGAAGCATATCCAGTGCTTCAGGTAAAAAAGCATGCACATCTTCTAATTCTTTATTGATTTCAATTCGAATTGCTTGGAATGTACGTGTCGCAGCATGCTTATTCTTTTCCCATTTCGGATGGGCAACTTTTACAATTTCAGCCAATTGACTTGTACTCTCAATATAACCTGCTGCTTTAATCGCTTTCGCAATGCGGCGGCTATATCTTTCTTCACCATATTGAAAAATAATATTCGCTAAATGCTCTTCATCAACTTCAACCAACCATTGCGCTGCAGTTAGGCCTTGAGAGTTGTCCATTCGCATATCCAATGGACCGTCTTTCATAAAGCTGAAACCACGTTCGGCCTGATCAAGTTGTGGCGATGAAACACCCAAATCTGCCATAACACCATCCACAGTTTCAACACCACGTTGATTTAAGGCTGTTTTAATATCTGCAAAACTTGCATGAATAATGGTAAATCTTGGATCTTCTTGTTCTAACTGAGCAGCCACAGCCAAAGCCTGCGGATCTTTATCAAAGGCATAGACACGAGAATGTTCATCTAATTTGGACAAGAGAAGTCGAGTATGACCTCCTCGACCAAAGGTGCCATCTACATAAATCCCTGTATTACGCCCACCCAATAGGGCATCTACAGTTTCATGAAGTAATACAGAAATATGCGACATAATAACGTTTCAGAACATCTAAAAATTTAACTGCACATTATTACCTTGTTTTAATAAAGCTCCAAACGACTTTTTGTAGGTAAATTTTACTTTCTATAGGCAAAACCGTTTCATTCACTGGAATGTTCAAATAAAAAAGCCTCACTTGGAGGCTTTTTTATTAATTTTCAATTACTTCAGTATATTAACGACGACTGTTATAAATCTGATCAAAAATCGCACCATTCACAAAATGTGCTTGTTGTGCTTTTGCCCAACCACCGAAAACCTCATCAATGGTGAATGTTTTTAACTTAGGAAATTGTTTTGAGTATTTTGCTAACACTTCAGCATTACGCGGACGATAGAAATGCTTAGCAGCCATCTCCTGACCTAATGGTGAATATAAATAGTTGATATAGCCAGTTGCCAACCATTTATTGCCATTTTTATCTACAGTACGATCAACGATGGCAACAGAAGGCTCTGTCAAAATAGAAATAGATGGATAAACAATATCAAACTGATCTTTGCCCAAGGCTTTTTGAGTGACCAGTGCTTCATTTTCCCAAGTGAGCAACACATCGCCAATTTTACGCTCAGCAAATGTCGTCATAGAAGCGCGCGCCGCAGAGTCCATCACTTTGACGTTATGGTACATCTTGCCAACAAAGTCTTTTGCTTTCGCTTCATTACCACCTGGTTGTTTGAGTGCATAACCCCAAGCTGATAAATATACCCAGCGTGGTAGTCCACCTGTTTTAGGGTTTGGTGTGATGATTTCTACACCCGGCTTAACAAGATCTTGCCAATCCTGAATTTTTTTAGGGTTACCTTTACGCACCATAAAAACAATGGTTGATGTATAAGGTGCAGAGTTATAAGGGAACTCTTTTTGCCATCCTTTATTGATTTGACCCGATTTCACGATCTCTTCAATATCATTTGCCAAAGCCAAAGTGACAACGTCGCCTTTCAAGCCATCAACCACAGAGCGTGCTTGTTTACCTGAGCCACCATGAGATTGTTTAAAGTTGACTTTCACTCCAGTTCTTGACTGCCAATATTGACCAAATGACTGATTAAACTCATCATAAAATTCACGAGTCGCATCATAAGATACATTCAGGAAATCACGTTGTGCTGCTTGAGAAGATACGCTGAACGATAAACCTGTTGCGAGTAAGCCCGCTGTAAGCAAGGCTTTAAATTGAGTTTTCATAGTCAAAAAATCTAGATATACATAATTAATCTAAATATATGAAATAAAATCATATTCATCAATTTAATTTAGACATGTGATTTACGTTATATTGCTAACATTTTTCTTTCAAGATTATGAATTAATTCATAAATCATCTTAAATACAGTCTATATTCAAATATATAGTATTTTATGGATTTCTTATAATTAAAAATGGATAGCATATCGCTATCCATTCACATAAGTTCTAAAAATAGATTATTTTTCTGCTGAAATTTGGTCATAAATAGCGCCATTTACAAAGTGCGTTTGCTGCGCTTTCGCCCAACCACCAAATACTTTATCGATGGTAAATAATTGTACCTTTGGAAATTTAGTACTGTATTTAGCTGCGATTTTTTCATTACGTGCTCGAAAATTATGTTTAGCAGCTAATTCCTGCCCCAAAGGTGAATACAGATAGTTAAGATATCCTTTTGCGAGATTACGATTCCCATTTCTATCTACGGTTTTATCTACGATGGCAACAGAAGGCTCAGCTAGAATTGAAATGGATGGATAAATAATTTCAAATTTATCTTGCCCCAAACCTTGCGTCGCTAAGAGCGCTTCATTTTCCCAAGACAGTAAAACATCACCAATTCCACGTTCAGCAAAAGTCGTGAGTGATCCACGGGCTCCTGAATCTAACACTTTGACATTTTTGTATAATCGTTTGACTAACTCACGAGCTTTGGCATCATTTCCGGCAGGCTGTTTAAGTGCATAGCCCCATGCAGATAAATAAATCCATCGTGGCGCACCACCTGTTTTTGGGTTCGGGGTAATGATCTCAACACCTGGTTTGACTAAATCATTCCAGTCTTTGATATTTTTTGGATTGCCCTTTTTTACTAAAAAAACAATGGTAGATGTATAGGGTGCTGAATTATTGGGAAATTCTTTTTGCCAATTTTTATTGATATAACCTGCTTTTACAATTTCTTCAATATCATTTGCAAGTGCCAAGGTCACAACATCTGCTTGTAATCCTGTTGCTACAGCACGTGCTTGTTTCCCAGATCCACCATGAGATTGCTTAAATTGCACGTCTTGACCAGTACGTTTTTTCCAAAACTCACCGAAACTTTGGTTATATTCTTGATAAAATTCGCGAGTGGGATCATAAGAAACATTTAAAAATGATGTATTCGCCTGTGCAGTCATACTGAACAACAATGCCCCAATACTCATTGTGCCCAATAATTTATTGAAAAAGTGCTTATTCATTAAAATCTCTTTTTTATTACATTTATGAATTGCACTATATTTTTTATTTACTTCAGTCACAATGTATTCAATAGACGAATTAAATCATTGTAAATATCTAAATTTTATATACATTTTCTTCATATGAATTGCATTTTTATCACTTATACTCTCTTTAAAATTTACCGCATAACATCATATCTTCACCAAATCTCCATATTTTATTGATAAAAAGAGGCAAAATTTATTTCAGCTACAGGTTGAGTAACTTAAGGATTATTGAATAACAAATTGTAAGAAAGTGTGATGCATTTGTACTTTTGTGAATTTTATGTTTAAAATGTAAACCTAATTACTCTTACAATAAATTCAAAATAGGGGAAAATTGAAATGAATTTGTGCTATTTACAAGCGTTAAGCTTAACTTTATGTGTTTTTGGTATGAGCCAGACACATGCAGCAGCGTTACAAAACCCTGCTAAATCACTACAAAACTCTAGTGTTGCTGAAAAGTCTTTAACACCTATCGAACGCGCATTGACTCAACAAAAACGTGAACGTGCTGAGAACAAACCTTCTTCAGAGATGGATCAGATTAAAGTGATCACCTCTATTAAGAATGCTCCAACGCAAAACTTCCTAGCATCGCAACACCAACAGTTTTCGCGTTTTTTACAAAGTTTATTTCCTCAGCACACATCTTAAGCACCATTTTTCTCAATCTCCCCAATTGAGCCAAATTTAGCCCAGTCCGATTTAATGAATTAATCATTAAGCCACTGGGCTTTTTGCTATAATAAAACCAATTTTTATTTGATAACTTTTTCTGGCTATGACAGTTCGTACTCGTATTGCACCATCTCCTACAGGTTTCCCCCATGTAGGTACTGCTTATATCGCATTATTTAACCTATGCTTTGCTCAACAGCATGGCGGTGAATTTATCTTACGTATTGAAGATACAGACCAACTCCGTTCAACACCTGAATCAGAAAAAATGATTCTCGATTCATTGCGCTGGTTAGGTTTAAATTGGTCAGAAGGTCCAGATGTGGGTGGCCCTCATGCGCCATATCGTCAATCTGAACGTATGGATATTTATAAAAAATATGCGTTAGAACTGGTTGAAAAAGGTCATGCATTCTATTGTTTTGCCACTGCTGAAGAATTAGATCAAATGCGTGCAGAACAACAAGCACGTGGTGAATCTCCTCGTTATGATGGTCGTGGTCTAAAACATACGCCAGAAGAAGTTGAAAGACGTTTAGCGGCTGGCGAACCGCATGTTATTCGCATGAAAGTACCTGAAGAAGGGATTTGTAAATTTAATGACTTACTGCGTGGTGAAGTAGAAATCCCATGGGCACAAGTTGATATGCAAATTCTGCTGAAAACCGATGGCCTACCAACTTACCACTTAGCAAACGTTGTTGATGACCATTTAATGGAAATCACTCACGTGATTCGTGGTGAAGAATGGATTCCATCTGCTCCTAAACACCAATTGCTTTATCAATATTTTGGTTGGGAAATGCCTGTGCTTTGCCACATGCCACTTTTACGTAACCCTGATAAATCAAAACTATCTAAACGTAAAAACCCAACTTCAATCAATTACTACAAAGATATCGGTGTATTACCAGAAGCATTATTAAACTATTTGGGTCGTATGGGTTGGTCAATGCCAGATGAACGCGAAAAGTTCAATTTGGCTGAGATGATCGAGAATTTTGACATCCAACGTGTATCGCTTGGGGGTCCAATTTTCGATGTAGAAAAACTCAATTGGTTAAACGGGCAATGGATCAAAGCACTTAGCCCTGCTGAGCTTTTAGATACTTTATTGGCGTGGAAGGCAGATCGTGCCAAGTTAGAAGAAATTGCAGCGGCAATTCAACCACGTATTAACCTATTGTCTGAAGCAGTGAATTGGTCAGCACATTATTTTAATCACTTCCCTACACTGTCTAAAGCACAATTCGAAAGTAAAAAGTTATCTGAAGAGCAAGTTCGTCAAAGCCTACAATTTGCAATTTGGCGCTTAGAAAGCTTATTTACTTGGAATAATGACACTGTTAGCCAAACGCTAATGGATTTAGCTGCACAAATGGAAATTAAATTACGTGACTTTATGCCTGCGTTCTTTATTGCCATTGCGGGTTCTACTGCTTCAACGCCAGTGATGCAAACCATGGTGACCATTGGTCCTGATTTGACTTTTGCTCGCCTGCGTCATGCACTCGAAATCGTTGGCGGTCCAAGTAAAAAAGAGCTTAAAGTATGGGAAAAATTGAATGAAAGCTTAAAATTGCCGAAAAATGATGCAGTTGATGAAGCTTAATTAAATTTTTTATTGACGCATGAGTGTTATATCCCTAATATAGCGCTCACACAGATTAAGCACTTAGCTTGATACCTAGATTGCTTTTATAGCATTAACTGTGTTGCCTCATAAGTCCCTATCGTCTAGAGGCCTAGGACATCGCCCTTTCACGGCGGTAACCGGGGTTCGAATCCCCGTAGGGACGCCAAATTCTAAAAAACCACTGACCTCGATCAGTGGTTTTTTTTTATCTATACATTTTTGATTTTAGTTTCGATGTTATAGAATTAAGCAAAAGAAATACGGAGCGCTCATGCAGTACCAATGCCCTAAATGTCAAAGTCGTAAAATTCTTCCTTTAGCAAGTGCCAATGCACCTGCTGTACGACCAAATATTCCTAAAAGCTTAATCATCCTCGTACCCACTCTATTTTTACTCCTATTATTGGTGATTATTAGCGTTGTACTGATGATTTTTAGTAATGGTGCTGGCGAGACACTTCAAATTGCAACTGTGATCGTATTTTTAATTGCAGTGATAGCGGGTGTGATGTTCTGGAAAGATTTACCAGATTTCAAAATTTCGATGCAAGCCTTCATGCAATCTCAAAAGAAATGGAAATGCCGTGAATGTAATCACGAATGGGAAAATTAATTGTTTATTTTCATCAGTCCTAAAAGCTCATTTGAACTTTTAGGACTTAAAATTAAATAAATTTAAAATTTATATATGAGTAGTAGACAAAACCTTCAAAAGAGCATAATTTAATGAAATAGATCTCATTTTTGCATGGATAAGCAAGGAGAACCATAATGATAATAAAACTATTTCAATCACTATTCTTTGATCTAAAACGTACTCGAACGGCTAATTTATCCAATCTCGAGCCATCCACATCCTTAAACCCTCGAAATCAAATGTGGTTATACCTACGTAATACATTACGTGGGAATGCTGAAGCACAATATCAATTAGGTCTGAGTTACTTAAATGGTGAACTAGGTTTGGATCGAAATTATCAAATTGCTGAAAAATGGCTGAACCAATCAGCGAATGCTGGAAATGAAAATGCAAAAAGAACTCTACTTCAAGCTTATAGTCTTTTAGCATTTTCATAAAATTAATTCATAAAAAAACCAGCCTGAAGGCTGGTTTTTTTATTAGATGGAATTAACCACCAATTTTGCGATATTTTTGGCGCTTAGCCACTAGATCATCGCCATCGCGTTTACGACGGTATTCTTCGAACTCAGCATAGTTTCCTGTGAAGAATTCTGGTGTTTCACCTTCGAATGACAAGATGTGCGTTGCAATACGGTCTAGGAACCAACGGTCATGCGAGATGACCATTACAGTACCTGGGAATACTAAAATTGCATCCTCAAGCGCACGTAAAGTTTCGATATCCAAGTCGTTCGATGGTTCATCGAGAAGGATAACGTTTGCGCCCATTTGTAGAATTTTCGCAAGTTGTAAACGGTTACGCTCACCACCTGACAATTGACCTACACGCTTCTGCTGATCTTGGCCTTTAAAGTTAAAACGACCAATATATGCACGTGATGCGATTTCATATTCACCAATACGTAAGATATCTAAACCGCCAGAAACTTCTTCCCAAACCGTTTTATTGTTATCTAAGGTGTCACGAATCTGACCCACGTAAGCCACTTTAACTGACTCACCTAGCGTTACCGTACCTGTATCAGGTTGTAATTCACCTGTCATCATACGGAATAGTGTGGTTTTACCCGCACCGTTCTCACCCACGATACCCACGATCGCACAAGGTGGAACAACAAAAGATAAATCTTTGTAAAGCGTACGATCACCAAACGATTTGCTGATACCTTCAACTTCCACAACCTTGTTCCCTAGACGTGGACCAGGTGGAATGTAGATTTCAGACGTTTCGTTACGTTGTTGGAATTCACGAGAGTTAAGCTCTTCAAAGCGTTCCATACGTGCTTTATTTTTCTTTTGCTGACCTTTTGCATTAGAACGAACCCATTCAAGTTCTTTTTTCAATGCTTTAGCAAAAGATTCTTCTTGCTTCTGTTCTTGCTCTAAGCGGGCATTTTTCTGCTCTAACCAAGAAGAATAATTACCTTGATAAGGGATACCCATACCACGGTCAAGCTCAAGAATCCACTCAGCAACGTTATCCAAGAAATAACGGTCATGCGTAATCGCAACGATTGTACCAGGGAAATCTTTTAAGAAACGTTCCAACCATGAAACAGATGATGCATCCAAATGGTTCGTCGGTTCGTCAAGAAGCAACATGTCTGGTTTAGACAAGAGCAAACGGCAAAGTGCCACACGACGGCGCTCACCACCTGACAATTTAGTGACATCAGCATCCCAAGCTGGCAAGTTTAACGCTGCCGCTGCTTGTTCAAGCTGGTTATTTAAGTTATGCGCATCCCAAGTTTGAATAATTGCTTCAAGCTTTTCTTGCTCTTTTGCAAGTGCATCAAAGTCGGCATCTTCAGCTGCATATTCAGCGAAAACTTCATCAAGACGAGCTAATGCATCAAGTGCTTCACGAACGCCATCTTCAACGTTGCCACGAACGTCTTTTGTTTCATCTAATGGCGGCTCTTGCTCAAGGTAGCCGATCTTGATACCTGGTTGTGCACGAGCTTCACCAGAGAAATCTTTATCTACGCCAGCCATAATACGAAGCAAGGTAGATTTACCTGCACCGTTTAAACCAAGAACACCAATTTTAGCGCCCGGGAAAAATGATAAAGAGATGTCTTTAAGGATTTCGCGCTTAGGCGGAACCATCTTAGACACACGGTTCATCGTGTAAATATATTGGGCCACGTAGGACTCCTCTATAAAAAAAACAAAATCCGCTGTAAATACAAATCGCGGACAAATAATTAGGGAGCATTATACGATGAATACGATAAAAACATAAGCCATACGCCCGAACTTGCAAGGAATGTTACAAGTTTATTTTTTCATCAAACTTACCATTCAAAGTGCACAAGAATATGGCTTTTAAATGAGCAACATATGAGAATTTTAGATAACTTTTTCAATATTTTATAAATTTTATAATATGATTAGGGTGCTATATTCTCATTGAACAATTTTTAAACCACAAGAAGATCTCAAAATGACATATAAGGACGAAACCCTCGCCATCCATGCTGGATACTCACCTGAACCAACGACTAAAGCAGTTGCGGTACCCATTTATCAAACGACGTCTTACTCATTTGATAATACGCAACATGGCGCAGACCTATTCGATTTAAAGGTCTCTGGGAATATTTATACACGGATTATGAACCCAACGACTGCTGTGCTTGAACAACGTATTGCAGCACTCGAAGGTGGGATCGGCGCATTAGCACTTGCATCAGGTATGGCAGCCATTACCTATGCCATTCAAACCATTGCTGAAGCTGGGGACAATATCGCTTCTGTATCTACACTTTATGGTGGTACATATAATTTATTTGCACATACGCTACCAAAACAAGGGATCGAAGTGCGCTTCTTCGATTATCAAAATCCAGAAAGTTTGCGAGCACTTGTTGATGAAAAAACTAAATTAGTCTTCGTTGAGTCTATTGGTAATCCACTCGGCAATATTATTGATTTAGAAGCGATTTCTAAGCTTGCACATGAACTTGGCATTCCTGTAATTGTGGACAATACAGTTGCTACACCAGTGCTTCAAAAATCTTTTGAATTTGGTGCAGATATTGTTGTTCACTCTCTAACCAAGTACATCGGCGGACATGGTAATTCGATCGGCGGTATCATTGTTGACAGCGGTAAATTCCCTTGGGGTAAATATCCAGATCGTTTTAAAGCGTTAAATACGCCCGATCCAAGCTATCACGGCGTGAACTATGTCGAAGCGCTTGGTGAAGCAGCTTATATTGCACGTGCTCGTGTCGTGCCATTACGCAACACAGGTGCAGCGATTAGCCCACAAAATGTTTTCTTAATCCTGCAAGGTTTAGAAACATTAAGTTTACGTATGGAACGTCATACTGAAAATGCTTTAAAAGTTGCTCAATATTTACAAGCTCATCCAAAAGTAAAATGGGTAAATTACGCAGGACTACCTGATCACCCGCAACATGCTTTAGCTCAGAAATACGTTAAGGGCAAACCTTCAGCAATTCTTTCATTTGGTGTACAGGATGGCTTAGCAGGCGGAACTCGCTTTATAGATGCCCTACAATTATTCACACGATTGGTGAATATCGGTGATGCAAAAAGCTTAGCATGTCACCCAGCAACTACAACGCATCGCCAACTGAATGAAGAAGAGTTAAAAGCTGCTGGCGTTTCTACGGATATGGTTCGCTTATCTATTGGAATCGAACATCCTGACGATTTAATCGCCGACCTAGAACAAGCGCTCGCTCAAGTTTAATCTTGGTAATACATTAGAAATAAAGCCTCATGACTGGGGCTTTATCCTCATTTACCCTATCGTCTTTTTCAATTATTTTATTCGTATTACCACAATAAAAAATTAGAGCATTTACTCTAATTTTTACAATAAATTCATAAACTTATGCCATGGTTTATTTTCATTTTTCCACTATGCTAATTTGTATGACACGTTTAAAAATACGTGTTCCACAATTCATTGCATTTACAGGGAGAATGAAGTGAATAAAAAATTAGAACAGCGTTTTAAAAAACGTGTCCATGGAAAAAATATTCTGATTACAGGCGCGTCCAGTGGTATCGGTTTAACTGTTGCACATCAATTGGCTGCGGCAGGTGCGCATGTATTATTGGTGGCACGAACTGAGGAAACTTTACAACAAGTAAAATATGAGATTGAGCAAAAAGGGGGAAAAGCTGACATTTTTCCTTGTGATTTGAATGATATGAGTTCAATCGATGCTGTAACGCAACAAATCTTCAATAGCGTCACACATATTGATATTCTAATTAATAACGCAGGTCGTTCGATTCGCCGTGCAGTCCATGAGTCCATCGACCGTTTTCATGATTTTGAACGTACGATGCAACTCAACTATTTTGGTGCTGTTCGCCTCATTTTAAATGTCCTTCCACATATGATAGACCGTGAACGTGGACATATTATTAATATTAGTTCAATTGGTGTATTAGCCAATGCTACACGCTTCTCTGCATATGTCGCTTCAAAAGCTGCATTGGATGCATTTAGCCGTTGCCTATCAGCTGAAGTCCATGCGCATAATATCGCTATCACCTCGGTCTACATGCCTTTGGTCAGAACGCCGATGATCGCTCCAACTAAAATATATAAATACGTGCCAGCACTTTCACCGAATCAAGCTGCAGATTTAATCGCTGGTGCTATTGTGAACCGTCCAAAAAAGGTAGCGACTGGTCTTGGAAAACTTGCATCAATTACTTATGCAATTGCACCTGATATTAATAATAAATTGATGTCGATTGGATTTAATTTATTTCCAAGCTCTACTGCTTCTGTTGGTCGCCAAGAGAAATTAAACATTGTACAGCGTGCATATGCCCGACTATTTCCTGGCGAACATTGGTGATCGAACAAGTTAATTTAAGTACTTTGTGAAATGATCTTGTTACATTTTCACTGTGTGATTTTAATTATTCTTTAAGAATTAAACGCCATGATCAGAACATAAAATAGGAGTTTGTCATGGCTCAAATTTATTTTTTTAGATTATTTTTTCTAGCAGTTGCTGTTTTGATTTTTACTCAAATCATGAGCATGATTATTCAGCAACATTACTCATTCGACACCTTATTACAATTAGGTTTATTTTTAATTTTGCTTGAGCTGGGATTCAACATAAAACCAGCCAATGCTCAAAATAAAACTGAATTGGATCAACAGTAGATGAATCATGCCAAAGCACCAAAGTCTTATGCATATCATTTGTCAAAAATAGGGTTAGGCACGATCGCATTCAGCTTGATCTTGCCGAATCTTATTTAGTGCTAATCATGATTGAGTTCAAATCTAGGTCTAAAAAAAATTTTGAGATCATTCGTTAGGCGACAGAGTTATGTTATAAACCTTGCATCTTATTGATTTTATGCTTTGTACTTATGCGTGGTTTAGCTTTAGTGCTGCAATGTGCAGCCATCGCATTTGCGATATTCCTCATTTATCAAGTTACTCTCGGTTTTTATACTCAAGAATTTAAAGTTTTAAACGTTGTCGCTGATGTGGGCACTATTCTTATCTGTATCGATCTTGCCGTATTCTTGTGGCATAGCCGCCAAACTAAAGCTACCAACCTACAAGACTATGCACAAAAGATCGAACAATCAGTTCCAAAATTCGTAAAAATTTCACGAAAATTAGGTCACCTCGGGATTTTACTGATCTTAACCAGCTGGATTGTCCCCATGATTAATGGATAAATTAATAACCTCCCATTTGGGAGGTTTTTAATATCACTTACTGATGAAATGAGATCATTTAAGATAAAAAGTTGACTTGACCAGATTTCACATCATAGATTGCGCCAACAATCCCAATCTCTTTACGCTCAATCATGTCTCTTAGCGTGTCACTATTTTTAATAATATAATTAATATTATTTCGCACATTTAGCACAGTTACAGCATCAATAAAATTGGTTGTAAGTTGATAATTACTCATATCATTTTTGACTGTTTCCGCCGCCTGCATAATCGGCTTCAAAAAATGCTGAACGTTCGGTGTATCTTTTAGTTGACTCAAATCCACTTTTTGCTCAAATAAATGACAAGCAGATCCTACCGCACCACAGTCCGTATGCCCCAATACCACGATCAGTTTTGAACCTTTGGTTTTACATGCAAACTCTAAAGAGCCCACGACTTTTTGACCAGCAATATTTCCAGCAATACGCAAACTGAATAAATCACCGATTCCTACATCAAAAATGCGCTCTGTCGGTGCTCTAGAATCCATACAACCCAACACTGCAGCAATAGGATGTTGCCCTGCATTTGACGTCACTTGAATTTGGCGAGCAATATTATGGTGTAAACGCTGATGATTAATAAAACGCAAGTTCCCGTCTTTTAGCATCTGTAAAACTTGATCAGGACTGAGCTGTTTTTGGAGTTCTTGCGTACTCACATCAAGATCGAGCTCGTCCTCTTTTATTTCAGGATAATGTGCTTTAAAACCTTGTAAATTAACTTTTATCCCCTGCTTTATCGCCACTTCACTTTGAAAGTCCTTAATAATTTGATAGATATCTGGATCAATATAATAGGTATTGGATGCATCGATTAGCACATTTTCATGCGGTTTAACTTTTTCTAAAGCGGTGACGAGTGCGGCACGATTTAAAAAACTTAAATTCGGTGCTAATTCAATACGGGTAAGTGAACCATGCAAGTGTTTTTCATGGATCACACGTACACCACGGTGTAAATGACTCTGTAAGATAATCAATAAACTGATCACTAGACCAATCATGATGCCTTTCAGTAAATCAGTTGCAATGATTGCAACTACCGTGATAATAAAAGGTAAAAATTGTTTCCAACCTTGCGCATAAATCCGTTTAAATAAGCTTGGTGTTGCCAATTTAAATCCAGTCAAGATTAAGATTGCTGCCAATGAAGATAGCGGTATCGCATTGATTAATGGGGTGAGCGCCACCACTGCAACAATCAGTAAAAAACCATGAAAGATTGCAGAAAATTTGGTTTTAGCTCCACTGGTTGCATTCACTGAACTACGAACAATGACTGAGGTAATCGGCATACCACCGATCAATCCTGACATAGAGTTTCCAACACCCTGTGCAAATAATTCACGATTCGGTGGTGATGAGCGCTTTTGTGGATCCATCTTATCGGCAGCTTCTAAATTCAATAGTGTTTCAAGAGAAGCTACCACCGCTAATGTAATTGCACCCGTATAAATTAAACTATTATTCCAATACGAAAAATCTGGAAACTGGAAAATCGTTTCTGAACCAGAAAAGATATTCGGAAGATTAATCAATTGTTGAGGGTTTACTGCATATGGAGAGCCGATTTTCAACATGATAAAGTTAAGAAGTCCAGCAAATATCACCGCAATCAAGGCTGAAGGCAGCGGCAGCTTTTTTAATTTACTACTATCCCACAGTAGGATTAACGCAATACAACTTAGACCAATTAATCCTGAGCCAATATCAATATGACTCAGTACAGATTGAATTGACCATTGATCAATCAAAGCAAATCCTTTGACGTCCAAACCAATCAATTTAGGTAATTGACTGATAATCAGTAACAGACCAATCGCGGCAAGCAATCCCAAAATCACATTGGTGGGTACGAAATTTGAGAAAACACCTAACCTAAAAATACCAAATAATATTTGTAAAATTCCAGCTAAAAACAATGTGAACAAAAAGGCTTGATAATTACCTTGTAGTAATTCAATTTGGGTCAATACAATCGCCACTAAGCCTGCAGCGGGACCAGATACACTGATATGTGAGCCACTAAAAAAACCAACAACGATTCCACCAATCACGCCAGCAATAATGCCTGAAATGAGTGGTGCACCTGATGCATGAGCTATGCCCAAACAAAGCGGAAGTGCAACAAGGAAAACAACCAGACCTGAGAGCAAATCACGATTATACAATCGAGGTTTCAGCTCGTTATTTTGAGATATACTCATGTTTAATTTCTCTTAATTATATGACTTATAAAGTTAAAAATAATTTTGAAGTGAATTAATTATTAAGTTTTTCTTGTTGTTTTATACCATCTTAAAGTTTACATTTAAAATAAATCACCTTGATGTTCTTCATTTATTTAAAAACATAAGCATAAAAAAACCTCCCATATGGGAGGTTTTTTACCTGATTAAAGATTACTTCGAACCTTTAACCCCTGCTTGTAATAATAATGCACCTAAACCACCAATCTTCTGTTCTTGTGGTTTCTGCTGCTGAGGTTTTTTCGCATGTTGTGGGCGATCACCCTGTGGACGTGCTTGCTGAGGACGCTTCGCGTGTGGTTTACGCTCACCACGTTGCTCTTGCTGGCCATGAGTTTCACGACGTGGCTGGCGCGGTGCCTTCGCAGGTGCTTCAGATCCTGCAGGACGCATCGATAAATTAACACGATTACGTTCCACATCAACTTGTAACACACGCACTTGAACAATTTGCCCTGGTTTCACAAACTTATGTGGATCAGAAATAAATTCATTCGCTAGTTCTGAAATATGAACTAAACCATCTTGATGAACACCAACATCAACAAATGCACCAAAGTTCGTTACATTGGTCACTACACCTTCAAGCTCTAAGCCTTCAGTCAGTTGTGAAACCTCAGTAATGTCATCACGGAACTTCGCTGTACGGAACTCTGGACGTGGATCACGACCTGGTTTTTCAAGCTCCGCCAAAACATCTTGGATCGTTGGTAAACCAAATTTGTCATCAACAAACTCTTCAGGTTTAACCTGACGAATGATTTCAGTATTGCCAATAATATCTTTTACAGTGGTCGCTTTCGCTTCAACAATCTTGTTGACTAAACCATAAGACTCAGGATGAACTGCTGAAGCATCCAATGGCTCTGAACCGTCTTGAATACGTAAGAAACCTGCAGCTTGCTCAAAAGTACGCTCACCTAAGCGTGGTACTTTTTTCAAATCTTGACGATTATCAAAACGACCATTCTCTTTACGGTAGTCTACAATTTGCTGTGCTATAGATTTGTTTAATCCTGCGATGTAACCCAAAATCGCTGAAGATGCTGTATTCACATCTACACCAACTGAGTTCACACAGTCTTCCACTACAGCTTCAAGCGTTTTTGCCAAGCCTGTTTGATTCACATCGTGTTGATATTGACCTACACCAATTGATTTAGGATCAATCTTCACAAGTTCAGCCAATGGATCTTGTAAACGACGCGCAATAGATACTGCACCACGAATCGATACGTCTAAATCTGGTAATTCTTGTGAAGCCAATTCAGATGCTGAATATACTGAAGCACCTGCTTCAGATACAGACACGCGCGTTAATTTAAGATCAGCATGAGCAGCCATCATTTCCGCAACAACAGCTTCTGTTTCACGACTCGCGGTACCGTTACCAATAGCAATTAGCTCAACATTGAATTCACGACATAAACGTGCCAATTCATTGATCGAACCTTCTTTATCTTCTTTAGGTGCGAAAGGATAAATCGTGCTGTGTGCCAATACATCTCCAGATGCATTCACGACAGCCAATTTCACACCCGTACGGATACCAGGATCCACACCTAAAGTAGTACGTGAACCTGCTGGTGCTGATAAAAGCAAATGACGTAAATTTTCTGCAAACACTTGCATTGCTTCTGCTTCAGCAGCCAAACGCTTTTCAGTCAGAAGTGAATGCTCAATTGTAGGGCGGACTTTGCCGAGCCAGAATAATTTTGCAGTTTGCTTCAGAAAATCTTGACGGGCTTGAGGTTGAACTTGATCAAGATTGTATTCAGTTTCAATGCGCGCCAAAGGAGCATCATTTTCACCATCAACTTTTAGACCGAGTACATTCTCTTGACGTCCACGTAACATTGCCAATAAGCGATGTGATGGAACTTTGTTTAAGTTTTCAGAAAAATCGAAGTAGTCACGGAATTTTTTACCAACTTCTTTTTTCTCTTCACTAGCAACTAAGCTTTTTAACACTGCTGTTTTTGCAAACATCGCTTTAAGCTCTGTCGTGAGTGCAATATTTTGTGCCCAGTCATCAATGAGAATATGCTGAACAGCGTCTAATTGACTCTCTAAATCAGGATAATCTTCATGATTAAATCCTTCTAAAGCTTCTGCAGGTTCAACATTTTCATTATAGATTTTTTCAGCGATTGGGCCTAAACCAGCCTCTTTTGCTTTAAATGATTTACTCGTACGTTTTGGACGATACGGTGCGTAAATTTCTTCTAATGCATTTTTTGTTTCAACGGCATTGACGCGAGCTAACAAATCATCCGTGAGTTTATTTTGTTCTTTCAGTGATTCAATGACCTTTTCACGGCGTTCAAATAAATCACGAAGGTAAGTTAATCGGGTATCCAGTTGACGTAACTGCGTATCGTCTAAGCCTTGAGTTACTTCTTTACGGTAACGTGCAATAAATGGAACACTAGAACCTTCATCAATCAGCTTAATGGCAGCTTCTACTTGGTTTGGACGTACGGCAAGTTCACTTGCCAACTGCTGAACTAAGTCAGTCATCGTGTTAAATTCCACAAGGATAAGGACTAAAAGTTAGTGATTATAAAGACCGAGACTATAAAATCCACAATTGTTTTGAATATTTGCAATGAAATTTTAAATAAAAGTCTCAATTTTTCTAGTTTTATCTCCCAGAGAAAAATCTTCAGGTGAAGTCTCTGATCAATTATTTGAGTGTAATGCGTCATTGTGTCATCACTTTGACAATGAACTAAAACATTTAACTCTTTAAAATCACTTTATTTTTCTGATTTTGATGTAAATTTCTTGCTTTCAATAGCACTTCAAATTAGCTTCATATTGAATAGCGATTTTATTTTAAATTATTTGCCTAAAAACAGGTCAATACATGTTGTGATTTGGTTTCAGAACACACTTAAAATTGTAATTTTGAGCAATTTGATACATAGTCTTAACAAGAACTTAGGCATTATACTGAGACAAATGAATATTTATAAATACAACTTTTAAGGGAGTGCATCATGAGTTTAGTTGTACCTGCTGAAAATACTGATGTAGTACACAATGACACTGACAGAGTTGAACGCATTCTGGTCGTCGACGATGATGTGCGTCTTCGTACCCTTTTACAACGGTTTTTAGAAGATAAAGGTTTTGTGGTTAAAACCGCACATGATGCCACGCAAATGGATCGGTTATTACAACGTGAACTTTTCTCGCTCATCGTTTTAGATTTTATGCTTCCTGTAGAAGATGGTTTAAGCATTTGTCGTCGTTTAAGGCAGTCTAACATCGACACGCCTATTATTATGCTCACTGCACGTGGTAGCGACTCTGATCGTATTGCAGGGCTTGAAGCAGGTGCTGATGACTATCTACCAAAACCATTCAACCCAAATGAATTGTTAGCTCGTATCCGAGCTGTACTACGTCGACAAGTGCGTGAGGTTCCTGGGGCACCAAGCCAAAATGTTGAAGTGGTTTCATTTGGTCCTTGGTCACTCGATCTATCGACTCGAACATTGACTCGTGAGGGTCAAGTGGTGACCTTAACTACTGGTGAATTCGCAGTACTCAAAGCATTGGTGCAACATCCTCGTGAACCGTTGACACGTGATAAATTAATGAATTTGGCACGTGGTCGTGAATGGGGAGCAATGGAACGCTCTATTGATGTTCAAGTCTCTCGTTTACGTCGTTTAATCGAGGAAAATCCGGCTCGTGCACGCTATATTCAAACGGTGTGGGGTGTGGGATACGTATTCGTACCAGATGGTGCAGAATAATTTTTTAAACAATGGACTCCGCCATCAATGATGTCGGGGTCTTTATTTTATGTATTAAACAATTACATGCACTTATTCTTTTTAAGCCCAAACTCTCAGGTTAGACCGTGAAACTTGATCCTATTGACCCACAAAAATTTAATGAATTTGTTGCGTATTCAGAGCGAAAACGAACGAAATGGGAACGCTTTCTTGACAAAATCAAGCCGCGCTCCGCTGCAATGCGAACAACAGTTTTGGTTGTTTTTGTGGTGTTCTTTAGTCTGTTTATGTCACTTTGGTTTTTTTGGAAAACCCTCTATTTACCAGAGATTCAACAGCATGCACGCTACCTTGCGGTTGAACTCGAAATTATCAACAACCCCGACCTTCGAATTTTTCATGGTGACACTGAACTTGATGTTGACACATGGTTAAAACAGCGTGTTGGAATTGAATACGTTACAGACCCTGCTGCGTTCCCCAACCAGCGCGATAAAGTCATTGCTGAATTCTTTACGAACCAAGTTGAAAAACGTTTGGCCAAAGAGCTCGACGTGCCTGAGGTCACCGTCTATTTCCAATTTAAACCTAGCCCACGTATTTGGATTCAAACCCCAGAAATGAACGGGAATTGGGTTCAAGAACCGTTAAAAACTTATGCAAATTATAGCCCCGAATTGATTTTGGCATGGTTTCTTGGCGTACCGCTGATTTCAGCCATGATTATCTTAACTTTAGTGAGACAGCTCAATCGCCCACTACGCCGACTTCAAAATGCAGCAAATAGCTATAGTAAAACTGGAAAAGCCCCCTATCTTGAGACGAACCACGGACCTTTGGAAATCCGCCAAGTCAACCAAGCCTTTAATCATATGATTTATACATTGGAGCTCACTGAACGTGATCGTCAAATTATGTTGGCTGGTATTTCACATGATTTAAGAACCCCGCTCACTCGAATTCGACTGAGTGCTGAAATGATGTCAGATGATGACTTCTTGAAAGAAGGCTTAATCTTTGATGTGGATGATATGGATGCCATTCTTAATCAGTTTATTTCTTACATGCGTGATGGTTCAGATGAAGACCTAAAAGAAACCAATATCAATACCCTTTTGCAAGAATTGGTTATTCAGTTTAAACCCCTGGATATTCGCTTTGAACCAGAAGAACTCCCACTGATTACTGCTCGTTCGCTTTCCCTCAAGCGCTTAATTGGTAACTTAATTAATAATTCTAAGCGTTATGGTGCTGAACCCATTGAGCTAAGTGCGAAAGTCGAGGGAGATCATCTAAAAATTTGTGTTGCTGATCACGGTGATGGAATCCCAGAAGATCAAATTGCAGACCTTATGCAACCTTTTGTACGTGGCAATGAAGCACGTACCATCCAAGGGAGTGGTCTTGGTTTAGCCATTGTAAAACGAATTGTCGATATTCATGAAGGTGAATTAAAAATTCATAATCGTCCTGAAGGAGGTCTTGAAGCTATCATTCTACTGCCCCTTTCAACACCTCAAGTTGCTGATATTTCAACCAATAGCACCTTAGATAAAATCAGGCAAACCATCACCGAACGATTTTGATGAATGGTGAATAGTTGAACGGTTGAATTGGTTTAATTATTCACCACAATGAAAATTAAAAATAAAAAACAATATCTTACAAACCATAATATATCTTTATATCCGCATTTTTTGAAAAAATTAGACCTTAGCCTAACAGGTATGCAAAATGGCTCGCTTGATCGGTACAATCGGTGCCAGATCCAGAATATCAAGAGAAGAGTAAACCATGTCTTTAGATCGCATTCGTTTAGAGTCACTTCATGAAAAAGTCATTTCAGCTGAACAAGCTTCAACGTTTATTGAAGATGGCATGACCGTAGGTATGAGTGGTTTCACGCGTGCTGGTGAAGCTAAAGCAGTTCCATTGGCATTGGTAAAACGCGCTCATACAAACCCTTTAAAGATCACTTTAATCACTGGTGCGTCTTTGGGTAATGACTTAGATAAACAGTTAACTGAAGCTGGCGTATTGGCTCGTCGTCTACCTTTCCAAGTCGATAATACTTTGCGTAAGGCGATCAATAAAGGCGAAGTAATGTTTATTGATCAGCATTTGTCAGAAACTGTTGAACAAATGCGTAATAAACAATTGAAAAAGCCTGATATTGCTGTAATCGAAGCTGTAGCAATTACTGAAGATGGTGGCATCATTCCAACGACTTCAGTAGGTAACTCAGCAAGCTTTGCAATCTTTGCAGAAAAAGTAATTGTTGAAATTAACACAAATTTAAGCCCAGCATTCGAAGGCTTGCACGATATTTATATCCCATCTTATCGTCCGACACGTCAGCCGATTCCACTCACTCAAGTCGATGAGCGTATTGGTACACATGCAATTAATATCGATCCTGCTAAAATTGTTGGCATCGTATTTAACAGCGAATTCCATGATTCTCCATCAACAGTCACTGCACCAGATGATGAGACTCAAGCAATTGCAAACCACTTAATCGAATTCTTTGAAAAAGAAGTGGCTGAAGAACGTCTTCCTAAAAATTTAGGTCCATTACAAGCAGGTATTGGTTCAATTGCGAATGCGGTATTAACGGGTCTTAAAGAATCGAATTTTGAAGATCTCATCATGTACTCAGAAGTACTTCAAGACTGTACTTTTGAATTAATTGATGCTGGTAAAATGAAATTCGCTTCTGGCTCATCAATTACACTTTCTGCACGTTATGGTGAAAAAGTATTCAATAATCTTGAGCAATACAAAGACAAACTTGTATTACGCCCTCAAGAAATTTCAAACCACCCAGAATTGGTACGCCGTTTAGGGATTATCGGGATCAATACTGCGCTTGAATTTGACATCTACGGCAATGTGAACTCTACGCACGTATGTGGTTCAAAAATGATGAATGGTATTGGTGGTTCAGGTGACTTCGCACGTAATGCGCATATCGCAATCTTCGTGACTAAATCAATCGCTAAAGGCGGTGACATTTCATCTGTAGTACCGATGGCATCTCACGTAGATCACACAGGTCATGACGTAGACGTTCTTGTGACTGAACAAGGTCTTGCTGATTTACGTGGTCTTGCACCGCGTGAACGTGCACGTGCAATCATCGATAACTGTGTTCACCCATTGTATAAAGATGCATTAAACGACTATTTCGATCGTGCATGTGCTAAAGGTGGACAAACTCCTCACCTACTTACAGAAGCGCTCTCTTGGCATTCTAATTTCGAAGAAACAGGTCATATGTTATCTGCACCTGCTGAAGCAAAATCTGCATAAGTATGACTTAAAAAAGCCCTGAATATCAGGGCTTTTTTTATTTCGAAAGATTCTAAAATACTTTTAGATCATCATAATAGTTGACATAAACTAATGAAATAGGCAGGATTGGGTAGGACACTAAAGTGTGATAAGGTTTACATTTTACAAATATTAAATTACACAAAATCACACTTTTGCAGCTGAACTTTACACATAATTTGAATATTATTATTTCATAGCAAGATTATGAGTGAACAAATAATAATAACAGCGTACTGTTTCATCAGTTTTCCTTCCTAGATTTCCCCCAAAATCTAGGAATTTTTTTGTCTATATGTTTTACAGAACTCAAGTTTAGTGTCCGCATAAAAAAAACCTCGATATTCGAGGTTTTTGTGTATTATATGAATTCTATTTTAATGATTACCTTGAACTTTTTCTTCAATCTCTTCCACACTGGTGTGTCGTACGTCATAGCCTTTAGCCATATAAATCACTTGTTCAGAAATATTTCGCGCATGGTCACCAATACGCTCCAAAGAACGCAGCACCCACATGACATTCAGAACACGAGAAATATGACGAGGATCCTCAATCATGTAGGTCATTAATGTACGTGTAGCAGATTGATATTCACGATCGATATCTGCGTCAGCCAACAATACTTTAAGTGCTTGCTCTGCATCAACACGTGCAAATGCATCCAATGCATCATGAATCATTACTCGCACTTGATTACCGATATGACGTGTTTCCATATAACCACGAGGTGATTCACCTTCTTCACATAGATTTTGGGCTATACGTGCAATTTTAGCTGCTTCATCACCAATACGTTCTAAATCGGTATTGGCCTTGCTCATTGCAATCACCATACGCAGATCACTTGCAGCAGGATGGCGACGCACTAAAATCAAAGTCAAACCTTCATCAATTTCACGCTCATAGCGATTTACCGTATTATCCTGAAATTGGACATCTACAGCTAAATTCACATTGGTGTCTAAAAGAGCATGAATGGCATTAGCAACTTGTTGCTCAACCAAACCACCCATCGCCATAAATTTGGTATGGACATCTTGCAAATCTTCGTTAAATTGAGAAGAAATATGGTGGCTAAGTACAGGATTATTAGAGCTCAAAGTCTTATTACTCCACACAGCGTGAATGGATTGAAATTTTTGCCATATTAAAGCATATCAATTGTGAATATTTGATGACAAAACAATCAATTTATTCTATTTTTCAACTAACCATGCATTCATTTGACGAAGCTCATTTTCATTCAATTGACCCACAGAAGCCTTCAACCTCAACACATTCAACACATAATCATATTGAGCATTCACAAAATCTAATCGCGTTGCAAAAGCATTTCTTTGCGCAAGCAACACATCAACCATACTTTTAAGCCCTTCATCATACTGAGCTTGGGATGCTTTCGCGACTAATGCTGAAGAATCCATGGCAGCTTTGCGCGCTTGCAATGTAGCACTATCCATATCAATTTGTAGGTAAGATTTTTTAGCATCTGTGGTTGCTTTACGTATCGCAGCTTCTAATTGGCGTTCCGACTTTTCAACATTTTTTGTCGCTTTATCAATATTAATTTTAGTTCGCCCACCGGTATAGGCATTCCAGTTCATTTCTACACCCACCTGATCGAACTGTCCATCACTCGATATAGCTGTTTGTGGTGACTGTTCACTATATCCATAAGTGGCTACGGCTTCGACTTGAGGATAAAGCGCCGCTTGCTCTACACGTCGCTGATCATTGGCATATTGACGTTGCAAACGCGCTTGTAGAATTTCAAGATTCTGTTCTTGAGCTAATTTAGTCCATTCACTCATGATATTCGGTACAGGCTTTTGATACTCGAAATCATCACTTAAAACAGCGAGCTTTTCTTGGTAAGGTCCAATCAACTGAGCAAGTTGCTCTTGTGCCAAGATTAATTGAACACCTGTCGCAATTCGATTTGCTCGCGCATTTTGATATTGTGCATTCGCTTCGCTCACATCGCTTTCAGCAACTAAACCTTCTTTGAGTTTGGCATTCATCATATTGAGCTGCTCGAATAATGCTTTTTCTTCTTGAGCGTTAGTGAGCGTTAAAGCCTGTTGACGTAGTACATTAAAATAAGCTTCAGAGACATTTAATATATGTTGTTGCTGTTGCTGTTTTAAAGTGACTTCACTCAGTTGAACTGAGGTTTTTACCTGTTTATATCCCTGCCAAGCATCCATTCTGAAAATGGGTTGTCGTGCAGTAATCGCAATTTGACGAGTGGTCGATGTCGATGCCAACAGGTCAGAACTATTAAAAAAAGGATTCGATTCTGTACTTGAACGATTTACATCTTGGTTTTTACGCGTCACATTTCCTGAAACGGTTACTGTCGGCAGCAAATTACCTTTTGCTAAACCTATATTTAACTGATCAGCCTCATACTGCAACACGTTGGCTTGCCAATTTGGATCGGTTTGCTTTGCTCGCTCATAGGCTTCAACGAGGTTCAATGCAAAGCTCATCGGGCTAAGTGCAATTAAACTGACTGCAAGTAGAGTTTTTTTCATGATAATGACTTCACAGCACCTTAAGCATTTGAATAACAAGTAATTAGAATAGGATGTTGCAAATATAATCTTTAATCGAGCTTTTTACGTATCAATTTTATTATTTTTTCATTTAATCCGGAGAATTATTTTGAATTATGCACATTGATGTATGTTTTTCATACATTATTTTAACGCTTGATTGCGAAGCAACTACAATAAATTTCACTGTACGGTTTTAAAATAAGTGAAAATCTATTTGCGCCTCATTTCACACTTTAACTGTATTTTGATATCTCAATGAAGTCATTTTTGCACACGTTTAAGCCTATTCGTCAATTATTGACTCTTATGGTCGTAAGTCTTGGCTTAACTGCGTGTCAAAAACCGATTTCCGAAGAAATACCTACTGAATCTCCAAACCCAACCCAAAACCAGAACACCACACCTGATCTCAACCTTATTTGTCAAAAACTCAAAAAAGAAATGCTCGGGATAACTGCTCAACGGACTACATTCGCCATTGAGCAAATCAATCAAGATATTCGACTTTGTCTTCCCTTAATGCCCTTTCAGGAACAGAAAGAATTGATCGGTTTGGCAGACATCATGTATAGAAATTTCTTAAGTATAGATCGATCAGCTGATCAGCAAAAAGCTTTTGATTTATATGCTCATGACCAGTCGCAATTTCCGACGATTCAACAATCACAAATTGAAAAACTACATCCACGAGATCAATATTTACTTCGGCATAAGGGTCAAGCGTATATTGATCTCGTCGATATTAACCACCAAGCAACCTATCAAAGAAACCCATATTATTTAGCACGAGTATTTGCCCCCTATTTCCCTGAGGCAGAACAAGCATTTATGCAAGAACTTGCTGAACAAAATCAGCAAGCACAATTTGAAGATCCTCATTTTCATCTTGAAGCACAAGAGATTTCTAGACGTGCCCAGTATTGGGAAAATTATCTAAAAAAATACCCTCAAAGCAGTTTCCGTTTAGATGCAGAGTACCTTTATCATTTTTATTCAAATTTATTATTTAAAGGTCTCAAACATGATCCTGTTTCTCATGATTTTGAAGGACGTGTTGAAATTGCACCCGATGCTTTAGCTGAAATCGAACAACTCGCAAATATGAAAAATAGTCGTTTAGCAGATCAAGCGAGACTTTTCTTAAAATTTATCGAACTGGATTCACAACAAAAAAGTAAATTAACTTCAAATCAGACTGATCAAAATCCGCAAGTTCTTATACAGCTAAGTCACTATTTAAACTTAAAAACTGTTGATCTTGAAAATCGTCGTAATTGCTTTAAAGACGCAATTTGTTATGCATCATAGTCTGATGACTTTAATCGGACTTTATATGTTAATATTTTGGCATCGCTTGACGGAGCGCGAGTAATAACTCGCTGAGATCACCTAAAACATTGTTTTGATGGTGAGTACCGTTGAACCTGATCAGGTTAATACCTGCGTAGGAATCAAGCCATCTAAAAACTTTGTTCTAGGTTATTCATTCAGGATAATTCCGCCACCGTTTTTGGTCGTGCTTGATTCGTTGATGTCATTCATAAGGATCATTGCAATGAACCAATTAACGAATCTTTCAAATACAGATCTCTCTGCTCAACATGAGCAAGATGCTCAAGATCTCACCCGCATTTTACCAGCGTCAAAAAAAGTCTATGTTCAAGGTTCTCGTCCAGATATTCGCGTACCCATGCGTGAAATTGCACTCTCCGATACACCAACGGGCTTAGGCGGTGAGTATAATCCTGCCATTTTGGTGTATGACACTTCAGGTGTTTATACCGACCCTGAGATTCAAATTGATTTAAATCGAGGCCTACCAAACCTCAGAGATACATGGCTTGAAGAGCGCGCAGATACAGAACAACTCGCGACATTAAGCTCAAAATTTGGGCGAGAACGTCTTCAAGATATTCGTACAGCTGGTATTCGTTTCGCACATATCCAGAAACCTCGTCGAGCTAAACCAGGACATAACGTTACGCAAATGCATTATGCTAAGCAGGGTATTATCACGCCTGAAATGGAATACATTGCGATTCGAGAAAACCAAAAACAGCGCGAAGGTGTGGATACTCGCCAACATGTTGGTCAAAACTTTGGTGCAAAAAATTTATTAGAAATTACACCCGAATTTGTACGCCAAGAAGTCGCTGCAGGTCGTGCCATTATTCCTGCCAATATCAATCATCCTGAACTCGAACCGATGATTATCGGACGAAATTTCCTAGTGAAAATCAATGCCAATATTGGCAACTCAGCACTGGGTTCATCCATTGATGAAGAAGTGGCAAAAATGACATGGGCAACACGTTGGGGTGCTGACACCATCATGGATTTATCTACGGGTAAAAATATTCACGAAACACGCGAGTGGATTATTCGAAACTCCCCTGTACCTATTGGAACTGTTCCGATTTATCAAGCATTAGAAAAGGTGGATGGAATCGCAGAAGATCTTACATGGGAAATTTTTAAAGACACTTTAATCGAACAAGCTGAGCAAGGGGTTGATTACTTCACGATTCATGCTGGTGTTTTATTGCGCTATGTTCCTCTCACAGCCAATCGCTTAACGGGCATCGTTTCACGCGGTGGTTCAATCATGGCACAGTGGTGTCTTGCACATCATAAAGAAAATTTCTTATACACCCATTTTGATGAAATCTGCGAGATCATGAAAGCCTATGATGTCTCATTCAGCTTAGGTGATGGTTTACGCCCTGGGTGCATTCAAGATGCCAATGACGAAGCCCAATTTTCCGAACTGCGTACATTAGGAGAATTAACCCATCGAGCTTGGGAACACGATGTGCAAGTCATGATTGAAGGTCCTGGTCATGTTCCTATGCATATGATTAAAGAAAATATGGATTTACAACTTGAGGTTTGCAAAGAAGCACCTTTTTATACATTAGGACCATTAACCACAGATATTGCACCTGGTTATGATCATATTACTTCAGCAATTGGTGCAGCCATGATCGGTTGGTATGGAACAGCGATGCTTTGTTACGTAACACCTAAAGAGCATTTAGGTCTACCCAATAAAAAGGACGTCAAAGATGGCATTATCACCTATAAAATTGCAGCACATGCTGCAGACCTCGCCAAAGGACACCCAGGTGCTCAAGTCCGTGATAATGCGCTTTCAAAAGCACGTTTTGAGTTTCGTTGGGAAGATCAATTTAATTTAAGTTTAGATCCTGATACGGCACGTAGTATGCATGATGAAACCATGCCGAAAGAGGCACATAAATCAGCGCATTTCTGTTCGATGTGTGGACCTAAATTTTGCTCAATGAAGATTACCCAAAATGTGCGTGAATACGCTCAAAATCAGCAGTCTGACAACCTAGATCTCAAGTTAAATCAAGAGATTGAATCAGGTCTCAACGCCATGAAAAATGAGTATCATAAGCAAGGACAAAAGTTGTATCAGAAGCTGTAAAAATTAAAAAACCTGTTTTTCTTTAATGCAATCTCAGTTAGGATGAAATAAATTTTTGTCCTAACGTATACGAATGAAAATTCTTGAAAAAGCTACTTACAATAATAAAGATTTTAAGGTCCATTCTCGCGAATCCCTTTATCAAGGATTCATTCGTATAGAGAAAGTGAGCATCACACATCGTTTATTTGGTGAGAATACTTATACCCCAACAATTCATCGTGAATTAGTGCATCGAAAAGAAGCTGCTGGTGTACTCATCTACAATGATGCACTCAAGCGCTTTGCACTGATTGAACAATTCCGAATTGGTGCAATCGATGATCGTATCTCCCCATGGCAACTAGAAATCATTGCAGGCGTATTAGATGGCGATGAATCACCTGAAACATGCATTCAGCGTGAGAGTTTAGAAGAATCTGGTTGTGAAATTCGTAATCTGGAACATTTATTTACCTTCTACCCTTCTGCTGGTGCGTGCGATGAAGTTTTTCATTTGTATGTCGCAGAAGCAGATCTTCCTGAGCAAGGCGGTATTCATGGTATGCCAGATGAAGGTGAGAATATCCAACTGCATATCTTAGCTTATTCAGATCTTGAACCATTATTGGCATCCAAACGATTGTGTAATGCACCTGTCATCATGGCTCTGCAATGGCTCAAACAGCACATTGCCACTACCTCTATAGCGCTGAGGTAATTTATGACGCCTTTAATCAAACAGAATAAAAATGATCAGCTCATTATCCAAATTACCGATACTCATCTCATGGATCATCCTGACACGCCGTTTGTTCAGATAAATCCTGAACAAAGTTTTCATGCAGTGATCAATGATATTTTAAATCGCTATCAAGACATTGATGCGATTATTCATACAGGTGACTTGGCACAGGTACCACATGAGGCAACTTATCAGCGATATTTGAGTTTCATGAAAAATTTGAATATTCCGTTTTATCAAATTCCAGGGAATCATGATGATGCCGAATATTTTCCTTTTGCAGCGCCTGATCCTATACCGGCCGTGTTAACTTTCGAAACGTGGAAAATCGTCCTATTAAATAGTGCTGTGCCCCACAAAGTAGATGGTTGGATTAAAGCAGAACAATTGAATCATTTATCAATGATTCTTCAGGAAACACAGCAGCACCCTGTCATTTTGGCGTGTCATCATCACCCACTTGAAATGAAGTCCAAGTGGATTGATCGACACATCTTAAAAAATTCAGATCAATTGACCCAGATCATGGCAGAGTATCAACACATTCAAGCAGTGATCTTTGGACATGTGCACCAAGATTCGTTGAATGTTTGGAAAAATATTCAATTTTTATCAACGCCCTCCACCTCCGTTCAGTTTAAACCAAAGACTGAAGATTTTGCCTTTGATGACCTTGCACCAGGCTATCGCAGCCTACTACTGAAAACTGACGGTAGCTTTGAAACACGTGTTCATCGCCTACAAAATTTCGCGCAAAATATTAATAAAGAAATTTCAGGTTATTAGCTTTTCTTTTAAAGTGTTTTGGATTAAGTTATCTGTCCGAATGGAATCTGAACAGTCCAAAACAGATATTCATAGCTTTCATCTTTGATAAAAAATCTATATGATGACGCCCCCGATAGCAACAATCTATCGGAAGCGATAAAAACACTTGCATATCACCATATTTTTTGCGTACGCAAACACGCATATGATGAGGAATGCCCTTTATGGCGAATGACAACCAAAATCAAGTCTTGGAAGAAAACAACGTAGTTGCTGAAAAAGTAAAACGCGTGCGTAAGACCAAGCCAAAGACTTCCGAAGGCGGTACTACAGCGAGTCTATTTGGCATCGAGCCTTATCAGCCGAAAAAAAATGAAGAATACATGTCTGAAGGTCAACTTGAGCATTTCCGTCAAATTTTATTGGCATGGAAAGACGAGTTAATGTCAGAAGTGGATCGAACATTAAATACAATGCAAGATGAAAATACTGCATTGCCTGATGTAAATGACCGTGCAACGCAAGAAGAAGAGTTTGCGATTGAGCTTCGTACTCGTGACCGTGAACGCAAGTTAATTCGCAAAATTGAACAATCTATCGAAGCAATCAAAAATGATGACTATGGTTTCTGTGAAACCTGTGGGATCGAAATTGGCTTACGTCGTTTAGAGGCTCGTCCAACAGCGACGCTTTGCATTGATTGCAAAACTTTAGCTGAAATTAAAGAGAAACAAAATAACGGTTAATCATGTTATTTAATAATCCTTCCCTAACCCCTCCTTTGATAAAGGAGGGGGACAACAGGATGGCTTATGTGGGTCGGTTTGCGCCATCGCCAACCGGCCCTCTTCATTTTGGATCACTCATTACAGCTGTTGCAAGCTATTGTGAAGCAAGATCTCATGCAGGCAAATGGGTTGTACGAATTGAAGATACAGACATCCCTCGCATATATCCTGGTAGTGAAGAACATATCTTGTCATGTATTGAAGCTTTCGGTTTCGAGTTTGATGACGAAATTATCTTTCAAAAAGACCGTTTAAACATCTATGAATCTGTCTTAAATGATCTTCAGCAACGTGACCTCACCTATGCCTGCCAATGTACACGCAAAATCTTAGGCTCTAATCATATCTATAGCGGTACTTGCCGCGATTTAAAACTACCACACGATCAACAAGCCATTCGGGTTAAAACATCAGACGAGTTGATTTGTTTTGAGGATCTTTTACAAGGTCAGCATTGCTCTAATTTGACCAATGAATTAGGAGATTTTGTTCTTAAACGTCGCGACGGTATTATTAATTATCAGCTCGCCGTGGTTGTGGATGATTATCTACAAGGAATGACTCATGTTGTGCGTGGTGCTGATTTGCTGGATAACACTGAACGACAAATTTGGTTAGGGCGATTATTGGGCTACCCTGAACTTCAGTATATGCATTTGCCCCTAGCAATGAATAAAGATGGTACAAAGCTTTCTAAGCAAAATTTAGCTGTAGCACTTGATCTCACCCAAGCCCCCCAACTCTTGAACAAAGCTATTCATGCATTAGGACAAGATCCAGTTGATCTAGATCAACCAAATCGCATGCTTCTACAGGCAATTCAACAATGGGATCGTAAGAAAATTCCAGTTGGCACCACCATACAAGGTGTTTTTGAATAGTGTCCATACAGAATCATGCTTGTTATTCAGCTGAAAATGTTTTTGAATTCCATTTAAATAGATTAATCAGGAGTTCATTATGTTTTTTATTTTTGGGGTAGGACCTAAAACCATCAAAACGGAAAAGGGGCAATTTCTATGCCCAGTCTGTCGTACACATAGCAATTATGAAATTAAACAACAACGCAATTATTTTTCTTTATTTTTTATTCCATTGATTCCACTATCAAAACCCAAATCTGGTCAAGCCACCTGTTTAAACTGTGGCACACATATGCCAACAATGGTGTTGCAGCAAAATAGTACTCCACCATCATCAGATTTGAATGCTTAAGATACAATCGTGTATTTTAAAAGCTAGATACTTCCTTAGCCTGATTCTTTTCTTGGGTTGTTGCTTCAATTTTCAGCATTAAACTGACCATGACAGCACACATAATCAGAGATGAACCACCATAACTAATAAATGGTAAAGTTAAACCTTTTGTTGGGAGCAGCCCCATATTCATGCCAGCATTTACCATAATTTGCAGAACAAAAATAATGCTAATCCCGTAAGCCAAATAACCCGCTCTCAAGAATTGATGTTGAATGGCACGATGCCCAATTCGAATACACGCACCCACCATAAGAAATGACAGTGCGAGAACAACCGTAATGCCCATGAAACCGAACTCTTCTGCCAAAATAGCCAACATAAAGTCCGTATGCGCCTCAGGGAGATAAGACATTTTTTGAATACTATGGCCTAAGCCTACCCCTAACCATTCACCACGCCCAAAGGCCATAAGCGCATTTGAAAGCTGATAACCAGAACCTAAAGGATCTGCCCATGGATTGGTAAAAGACATTAAACGCTCGAAACGATAAGGCTCGAACACAACCAGCACTACAAATGCCATGATAATGGCACCCAATGCAATACCAAACTGGATTAGTGGCGCACCTGCAAGAAAGAACACCCCTAACATCGTTAAGGCAACCACTACCGTTGCACCTAAGTCAGGTTCAGCAATAATCAAACCAACTGTACATAGCATTACTGTTGCTAATCGTGCCAGCCCTTTCACATTATTTCGCACTTCTTCTGCCCGACGGACAACATAATCTGCAGTAAAAATAGCCATCATCACTTTCGCAGCTTCAGTAGGCTGGAAGGTAAATCCTGCGATTCGAATCCAACGCGTCGAACCGTTCACTTCCGAACCGACTAATAGCACCGCGACAAGCAATGCCATAGTCATCATCCATAACGGAAATGTGTTATTAAACCAGGTATTTAACGAAACACGATAAACCAAAATTGCTGCGACAAACGCAACCACGATGGATATGGCATGGCGGATGACATAGTGGAATGGATTTTCATGCAATCTTTCTGCGTAAGGCATAGAAGCTGAACCAACCATCACCGTTCCAATACAGAGCAGTGCAATCACACAAAAAATTAGAACATTCCTTGATGTAATTTCACTTGGAATACGTGGTAACCAACGTTGGTAAATTTTATTCACTTTATCAATCGTTGTCTGAGCTGACTCAGCCATATCTTCGTCCTTATTGTTCTTCGTGCAGCGCATTCACACAAGCAACAAATTGATGTCCGCGTTGTGGATAGCCAGTAAACATATCAAAACTTGCACATGCCGGCGAAAGCAATACCACATCATGTTGCTGTGTATTTGCTTGGCATAATTTTACTGCTTCTTCTAATGATGTAGCGTGAAGAATTGTGGTTGTGCCTTGAATTGCTTGTTCAATCACTGGCGCATCTTCACCAATGAGTACCGCGAGTTTTGCAAATTCCGTTAATGATTTTCTTAAAGCAGTAAAATCTTGCCCTTTACCTTGACCACCTAAAATGATGGCAACTTTAGCTTTCTGTACTGCGATCGCCGCACCTAAGCCGTCTAATGCTGCTAAGGTTGCCCCAATATTTGTACCTTTTGAGTCGTTATAATAACGAACACCTTGCACTTCTTTGACAAATTCGCAGCGATGTTCCAACCCCTTGAAGGTTTTCAAAGTTTCCAGCATGACCTCTAATGGTAGACCTATCGCTTCACCTAAGGCTAAACACGCAAGTGCATTTGCGACATTGTGTGTCCCTTGAATATACATCTCAGAACTTTTCAATAAACGTTCACGCCCCCTTGCTAACCACATCGTGCCATCAGTATCTCTGAGTACACCATACTGATTCATATCTGGTGCATTGAGCCCAAAACTCTGCATTGGCGTTGCATCAGGTACTAAAGGACGTGTCAAAGAGTCATCCCGATTGAAGACCACTTTCTTGACACCTTGAAAAATACGATGTTTGGCAGTGTGATATCCCATCATATCGCCATGACGATCGAGATGGTCTTCGCTCATATTTAAGACGACAGCAACTTCAGCATTTAAGTTCGATGTAGTTTCTAATTGGAAACTGGATAGTTCTAAGATATATAGCTCTGGATCATCTTTGGTTAAATCTAAGGCTGGACGTCCTAAATTCCCCCCTACAGCGACTTTCTTGCCTGCATATTTCGCCATTAAGCCGATCAAGGTGGTCACTGTGCTTTTTGCATTAGAACCTGTTATTGCAACAATAGGCTTTTCAGTCGCACGTCGTAAAATTTGAATTTCACTGACAACAGGAATGCCTTGTGCAAGTGCTGTTTGAATCACTGGCAGTTTAGGATCAAGCCCTGGACTGATAATAATTTCCTCAGCAGACAACAACATTTCTTCGTCAAATTTCCCAAAGCTAGTTTGGACTTCAGGTGGAATTTGATCATGTCCAGGTGGAGAGGTCCTCGAATCTGTTACTGCAACGTGATAGCCTTTTTCATGTAGAAAATTTACCGCAGCAACACCCGAAATTCCGAGTCCTGCGACAACTTTTAATCCACCACGCTGTATTAACATTTCTGCCCCATATTTTAGTCTAATTAGAAACTGCCGAAATGTTAGCACTTTGCTGCTTTGAATGCTTTTTTTGATTTCATAATCTTGACATTATTTTGTGTCCATGCGTAAAAAAACCGCCAATTTAGGCGGTTTTTTTATTGAAGTAAACTACTTCCATTTCACAGCTTGAGGGTTTAACTTGGGTGTTTCCTTGTCTGAAACAGGACAAGCGCAATTTCCGCCACATCCAGCAGTCATTTTGGGTTTAAGCCACTTTGATAGTGCCTTCCACCCTTTTCTTTCCGTGGCATCTGATAGTTTCATAAAGACTGAATTTGACGTCTGTGGAAAAACCTTTTTGAATACGACCAATGCACTCCAAAGGACCAATGCCGTAATAATTAGAATTTCAATCATCTCAGTCTCCTCAACTCTTCAGATTTAAGCTAACACGCTGGTCGCGACTTGATAGGTCAAGAACGACATAAAGTACGCTAAACCAAATAAATAGACGGTCATAAAGCCAACTGTCTTCCAAGAACCTGTTTCGCGTCTCACTGTCGCTAATGTCGCCAAACAATGTGGTGCATAAATGAACCAGACCAAAAGTGATAATCCTGTTGCTAAAGACCAGCCCAAATCCCCACCACTACTAATCAGTGATGCCAAGCCTTCCGACATCGCATCCTCATCAACAGCAGACAAAGCATACACCGTGCCTAAAGCAGCAACGACAACTTCACGCGCAGCCATGGCTGGAATTAAGGCAATACAAATCTGCCAATTAAAGCCTAATGGCGCAAAGATTGGTTGCATCAAATGACCTAACATCCCCGCAAATGAATAATCAATCGCAGGTAATGTTGCACCCTCAGGTGGTTGTGGGAATGTGCACAAGAACCATAATAAAATAGAAAGCGCAAAGATGATTCCACCGACTCGCTTTAAAAAGATTTTTGCTCGATCAAGCAAACCAATCCACACATTTTTCAAATCTGGAAAACGATAGCTTGGAAGTTCCATCAATAGCATATGTTGAGATTTATCTTTTTGGAAAAACTTCAACACAAACGATACGATCAGTGCACTCACAATCCCTGCCATATATAGACCGAACAGCACTAAACCTTGAAGGTTAAATAGTCCCCAAACCGTTTGAGAAGGCACAAAAGCTGCAATCAACAACGCATAAACGGGTAAACGAGCTGAACAAGTCATCAATGGTGCAACAAAGATCGTGGTCAAACGGTCTCTTGGATCACTAATAGTCCTTGATGCCATGATTCCAGGAATTGCACACGCAAAACTCGACAGTAATGGAATAAACGCACGTCCCGAAAGACCTGCTTTATACATCAAATTATCAAGTAAGAATGCCGCTCGGGGTAAATAACCTGATTCTTCAAGCACCAAGATAAAGAAGAATAAGATGAGAATCTGAGGCAAAAAGACAACTACACCACCAGCACCCGCGATAATTCCATCAACCACTAAACTATTGAGTAATGGATGGGCAATATTCTCGCCAACAACTTCACCCAACCAGCCAAAGAACGTCTCAATACCATCCATGAAGGGTGCCGCCCAAGCAAAAACTGCTTGGAAAATGACGAACATCATCACCGCTAAACTGAATAGACCAAATACAGGGTGCAGAAAGATTTTATCGAGAAAAACTGAACGTTTATCATCAAATTCAACAAATTGAACGGCATCTTTGACAATCGCTTCAACTTTGTCGTGATCAGATCCTTTCAAACCTGTCAGCTCAGTTTGAGGAACAGCATATTTGCCATGATCTAGCGCATTCATCAGGTTTTCAATACCTGAGCGACGTACAGCAACCGTTTCTACAACTGGAATGCCTAAGCGCTCAGAAAGCTTCTGAGTATTGATTTGCATTCCACGACGGCGAGCTTCATCCATCATGTTAAGCACGAGTAGCATTGGACGACCCAATTGGATCAACTCCAAAACTAAACCAAGGTGCAACTTCAGATTGGTTGCATCTACAACGCATAAAAATGCATCTTGACGACCTTCTTCCGCAATTTTCCCATAAACAACATCACGGGTGATTTCTTCATCTGGACTAGTTGCGTCTAAACTATACGTTCCTGGCAAGTCTAAAACACGAACCGCTTTACCTGAGTTTAGCGTGAAATGACCAATTTTTCGCTCAACGGTTACACCTGCATAGTTACCTACTTTTTGGCGTGTTCCAGTCAAATGATTGAATAATGAAGTTTTACCACAGTTAGGATTACCAACAAGGGCAACACGCAACGCATCGCTCATGCCGACACTCCTTCTATTTCAATTTTTTCTGCTTCATTTTTTCTTAAGGCAAAGCGAGTAAAACCCACTTGAATGAGAATTGGTTCGCCACCAAACAGTCCTTTCGTAATGACTTGTACTTTAGTTCCGGCAACAAATCCTAGCGTTTCTAAACGACTTGCCACCATATCTGTAGAAGTACCATCTACAGTGCGATGCACTTGCGTAATGATGGCAGATTGTTTGACTTTCAAATCAGATAAACGCACCGTACCTAACCCTAAAAAATTTTGAACAGTATACATACAAATGAGAATTATTACCGCACTCTCATCAAGAATGATTCGCATCTTCTTATAACACATCGACATGCATAGAAAATTACACTACATTAGATAATCTCAATTAAATCAATCGAATTTCTCAATCGAATATCCATATGATTAATAAGAAACCTCGAATTCCTACCCCCATTCAAATTCCAGAACAACTTTCGTTCTTATACGGATTTCGGGATTATTTAATCGCTCAGTCTGTTAGTCCGCACACCCGAAATGCTTATCTCACAGATTTAGTCCAATGCAGTACTCTGTTAACCAGCCCCATGACCTTATGGTCACATGATGATATTTCAGATGTACTGATTGAGCTCACCAAACAAGGGAAAAGTCCTCGATCAATTGCTCGCACTTTATCGGCACTTCGGTCTTTTTATAAATTTTTAAGAGAGCAAAATTTAAGAACAGATAATCCTATAGCAGCGCACAAAACACCCAAGTTAGGACGAGCGTTACCTAAAGATTTATCTGAGCAAGATGTTGAATCACTCATTCAAGCACCAGATACAAACACAGCGTTAGGCTTGCGTGATCGCACGATGTTTGAAGTCCTTTATGCTTGTGGTTTACGCGTGAGCGAACTGATTAATTTAAGAATAGATCACATCAATCTCAATCAGGGTTTTTTGCGAATTTTGGGCAAAGGAAATAAAGAGCGTTTAGTTCCTTTGGGGCAAATTGCTGTGGAATGGATTGAAAAATACTTAGCAGAAGCTCGCCCCCAACTCCATAAAAGTGCTACAGATTACTTATTCCTGACCCAACATGGCGGGATTATGAGCCGTCAAAACTTTTGGTATGCCATCAAACGTTATGCCCTCCAAGCAGGTATACCTACAGAGCTATCCCCCCATACATTAAGACATGCTTTTGCAACTCACCTGCTCAATCATGGTGCAGATCTCCGAGTGGTACAAATGCTCTTAGGGCATAGTGATTTATCGACAACCCAAATTTATACGCATGTTGCACAAATTCGCATGCAACAACTTCATGCTCAGCATCATCCCCGTGGCTAAGTCATCGATCTGAATTTTGTAGCACTGAGCTATAATTTAGGATTTGAGAATATTTTTTGTTATGCTTAGCGCAGTAAAAATAATGCTGAAAACTTTAAAAGGGTTGTTTATGTTATTTACCCGTTCGAAAATTTTATTCGTTTCTACCCTTGCAACGACGCTTTTTATGTATGCATGCTCCAAGTCTGAAGACACACAAAAATCAGATGGTACTTTAACGGCAACTGCTCCAGCAACCGGCCAAGCATCAAATTTAACTGAGCGAAATGCGCAACAACGCTTGATTCAAAAGTTAGAGAAAAATTTTAAAACCGCAAATATCAATGCCAAAATTATAGACATTAAACCAACCGAAGTACCAAATCTTTACTGGGTCAATTTAGAGGGTATGACTGCGGTATACACTACTGCAGATGGTCAATATATTTTCCAAGGTGATTTACTACGTTTAGGTAATAAAAAAGTTGAAGATATTGGACAATCCTTCCAGTCGGCATTGAGTAAAGGGTTACTAAGCCAGTTAAAAGCTGAAGATCTCATTATTTATCCAGCTAAATCTAAAACCAAACATATCGTTTACGTTTTTACAGATATCAGCTGCCCTTACTGCCATAAATTGCATGAACATATGGATGAAATCAATTCTAAAGGAATTGAAGTTCGTTATATCGCGTGGCCACGTGGAGAACAATATTTCCCAGCAATGGAAAGTGTCTGGTGTAGTAAGGATCGTAGAACCGCATTTGATCAAGCTATTGCAGGTCAACAATTGGACAATGCCAACTGTGAAAATCCTGTTAAAGATCAGTACCAAATGGGTTTAAAAATGGGTGTAAATGGAACGCCTGCAATTTACAGCTCAGAAGGTGTTTATCTTGGTGGATACATGACAGCAGATGAAATACTACGTAGCTTAAATAACTAATATTTATGAGATAAATTACTGCTTTTTATACATCAATATTTAACTCGATTGACCCTAGAGTCTGCCTCTTTTTTTAGCTATGATCTAGGTTCAATAAAATTTTACATATTTTTTGGAGTGTGACGTGAAACCAGTTCGTCTGGCAATACTCGGTCTAGGAACCGTAGGTGGTGGTGCCCTTAAACTATTACAAGAAAACGCTGCTGAAATTAGACGTCGCACCGGTCGTGAAATTCAAATTACTTATGTGGGTACTCGTCGCCCTCGCCCAGATTTAAATCTTCCAGACTCAGTTAAACAAAGTGCCGACCTTCTTGATATCGTTCGTCAACCTGATGTTGATGTTGTTGTTGAAGTCATGGGTGGTATTCACCCTGCTTATGAAGTCATCAAAGAAGCAATTGTTCATGGCAAACAAGTTGTCACTGCCAATAAGGCGCTTTTAGCTGAACATGGTAACGAATTATTTAAACTTGCTGAAGACAATGCTGTGCAGATCGCCTATGAAGCAGCTGTTGCTGGCGGTATTCCAATTATCAAAGTAATTCGTGAAGGCTTAGCTGCCAATAAAATCGAGTGGCTTGCAGGCATCATTAATGGTACAGGCAACTTTATCCTAAGTGAAATGCGTGAAAAAGGACGTGCTTTTGCGGACGTTTTGAAAGAAGCGCAAGAACTTGGCTACGCTGAAGCAGATCCAACCTTTGATGTAGAAGGGATTGATGCTGCTCACAAGTTAACCATTCTTGCTTCTTGTGCATTTGGTATTCCACTTCAATTTGATAAAGTTTTTACTGAAGGAATTGGTAAAGTTACTGCACAAGATGTGAAGTATGCTGAAGATCTTGGCTTCCGTATTAAGCATTTAGGTATTGCACGTCGTGCAGAAAAAGGCATTGAACTACGTGTTCACCCAACGCTCATTCCAGATGATCAGTTGATCGCAAATGTAAACGGCGTTAAAAATGCTGTTCTCGTACAAGCGAACGCAGTCGGCCCAACTTTATATTATGGTGCTGGTGCTGGTGCTGGTCCAACTGCTTCTGCCGTAGTCGCTGACGTTGTCGATATCGTTCGTGACATTTCTTATACTGAAGACGGTGCTGGAACTATTCCACAATTAGCATTTGAAGCACTCACAGACTTACCAATTCTAAGTCGTGAAGAAATGACAACGGGTTACTACATCCGCATTAATGCTGAAGATCAAACGGGTGTACTTGCTGAAGTTACTACGATCTTGAGTCGTGCAGGAATCAGTATTGATGCCATTATGCAGCAACCTCGCTTAAAAGACCTTATTCCTATCGTGATTCTGACAGATCCTATTGTTGAATCAAAAATGGATGAAGCGCTTTCACAAATTCAAGCATTACCCGTCATCCATGGCGAAATTGTACGAATTCGTTTAGAATCGCTTGATAATTAATCATCTCGGGTAGAGGGTACTGCTGCCCTCTCCAGCTCTACACACAATTGGAACATCATCATGTCTAATGCCAATCGTTACACTGGTTTAGTTGACCGTTATCGCGACCGTTTACCAGTGTCTGCAACTACTCGTGCAATCTCCCTAGGCGAAGGTAATACACCACTGATTAAGCTTGCGAATATTCCACGTTTAATTGGCAAAAATGTTGAAATTTATGTGAAGTACGAAGGCTTAAACCCGACTGGTTCATTTAAAGACCGTGGTATGACCATGGCAGTCACTAAAGCGGTTGAAGAAGGCTCTAAAGCGATTATCTGTGCATCTACAGGTAATACCTCTGCTGCCGCTGCCGCTTATGCTGCTCGCGCTGGTATTAAAGCATTCGTTTTAATTCCAGAAGGCAAAATTGCAATGGGTAAAATGGCTCAAGCAATGATGTATGGTGCGATCACAATGCAAATTCGTGGTAACTTCGATGACGGTATGCGCCTTGTTAAAGAAGTTGCTGACCAAGCCCCTGTAACTATCGTAAACTCAATCAACCCTTACCGTTTGCAAGGCCAAAAAACGATTGCATACGAAATCGTTGATGAATTAGGTCGTGCACCTGACTATCACTGCTTACCAGTAGGCAACGCAGGTAACATCACTGCACACTGGATGGGTTATACAGAAGTTGTTGCAAACCAACCTGCGGATCAATTTGAGCAAGTAATTTATGATGCTGAAACTGATCAATTCACTGGTCCTAAACCTGAAGGTTTACCGACGATGGTTGGCTATCAAGCTTCTGGCGCAGCACCATTCTTACGTGGTGCACCTGTTCAAAACCCTGAAACTGTTGCAACAGCAATCCGTATTGGTAACCCACAAAGCTGGAACCATGCGAAAGCGGTAGTACGTGACTCTCAAGGTTGGTTTGATGAATTAACAGATGCTGAAATCTTAGAAGCTCAACGTTTGCTTTCCATGTATGAAGGTGTATTTGTTGAGCCTGCGTCTGCAGCTTCGATTGGTGGTGCAATCCGCGATATTAAAGCGGGTAAAATTGCTGAAGGTTCAGTCATCGTTTGTACTGTAACAGGTAATGGTCTTAAAGATCCTGATACTGCAATCAAACAATGTTCTGATGCTGTTATGCTTTCTATTGATGCAACAATGGATCAAGTACGCGATTCAATTTTGTCTAATATGTAAGATTGCATGATAAAAAACCCTGCAGATGCAGGGTTTTTTATTTATGGTCTAGATCGCACGTGGTAACTGACTGGTCCAACGCATTAAGCGAACAGCATCATCATTACGAGCTTGAGTATTGCTTGCCCCTAAAAGCACAACTACAGCTGGACGATTATTCAAAGTCGTATGCATCACCACACAACGCCCAGCCTCATTAATAAATCCCGTCTTTGAAATGTTAATATTCCAGCCACCGTTACGAACGAGAGAGTTCGTATTGTTCGATTTCAACACACGATAACCGAGGTTAAAATCATAGGTTGGCGTCGTAGAAAATTGACGAATAAGACCGTACTGTGATGCGGTACTCACCAAGATGCCCAAGTCCCGCGCAGAAGCAACATTGCGAGGATCTAGACCTGTAGACTCAGTAAATTTAGATGAATGCATCCCTAAGGCACGTGCTTTATTATTCATAGCAGAGACGAAAGCCGCACGACCTCCTGGATATGTTCGAGCCAAAGCCGCAGCTGCAGGGTTTTCAGATTTCATTAAAGCGAATAATAAGGCTTCAGCACGATTCATTGTGTCACCTACACGCAATGTCGAGCTTGAGTTTTTACCACCCGCACCTGCAAAATCAATGCTTTGCAGCGTAATATTTTCAGACATATTTAATTGTGCATCTGCGATCACAACAGCTGTCATTAATTTTGTAACAGACGCAATCGGTAGAGCAGTATTCGTGTTCTTACTAAATAAGACCTCACCCGTATTTGCATCCATGACCAATGCTGCACGCGCGTTCACAGAAGGTTGATTACTATAGCGACTGTTATCAAGAATCTGAGAGGTTGGTGATGTTGAGGTCGCAGGGCCTGTAGATTTACGAATTGTTGTTGTAATCGTGGTTGTTGCTTGAGGTGTATACTCTTCTGATGAGGAAGTAGAAGCTTTGAGACTATCATTATTTAAGAATTGGCTTGCATCTTCAGATGACCAACTGATGCTCGCCTGCCCCGGTGCAGAATTAGCATGATTAATTAATTCTGCAAAGCTCAATGAGCTCATAGAGAGTAGTACTGATGTAGTCAGCACATGCATTAGCGTTAATTTCTGTTTTTTCACGATAACTTACTCATCTTACGGAGGCATTTTGCATCATTGCTAATCACCTCAAATATGACTTACATTTAGGTACAAACGTGATTAATATTAAACCACGTGATTATGCACAGTATTTTAGTAAAGATTAGGAATAGCATTGCTATTTTTGTTAGTCCAATGCAAGCAATTTTTGCATCATGTAACAAAAAAGTAAGAATAGATTTCAGAGGAGGTGTTTGTGATCACGGTATTAGTGGTAGATGACCATGAGTTAGTTCGTACAGGTATTTGTCGTATGCTTGAAGATCAAGCAGATATTCAAGTCATTGGTCAAGCAGAGTCCGGTGAAGAAGCCATTAGTCTTGTTCGTCAACACCACCCTAATGTCGTCTTGCTCGATGTGAACATGCCTGGTATCGGTGGCGTAGAAACCACTCGCCGTTTATTACAAACAGCGCCTGACACCAAAGTTCTCGCCGTCAGTGGTCTAGCGGAAGAACCCTATCCATCACTACTGTTAAAAGCCGGGGCTCGTGGTTATATCACGAAGGGAGCTCCGATCACAGAAATGGTGCGTGCAATTAATAAAGTCATGCAAGGTGGTAAATACTTCAGTGCAGATATTGCTGAACAGCTTGCGAGTTCTTATTTATCTGATACACAAACCTCTCCTTTTGACGCACTTTCTGAACGTGAAATGCAAGTCGCGATGATGGTTGTGAATTGTATTAGTGCCCAAGAAATTTCAGACAAACTCTTTGTTAGCGTAAAAACAGTGAATACCTACCGCTATCGTATATTTGAAAAATTAGGAATCGATAGTGATGTCAAACTGACGCATTTGGCAATTCGTTATGGTTTGATTAAGCCTTAATTTGATCTGAGTATTCCAATGACGTCTGCTGCTTCAATTTCTATTTACCAAACGATCTACCGTCTTGGAACACTATATTCAAGTTATCGTATCATTATCGCCCTAAGCTTAACGCTCATATTCCTACTGACGATTGATTCTGAACGTTATTTTTATCAATACGAATCAATCTATTTTTACGCTTTACTCCTTTATGTTGCAAGCAGCATCGTACAAACGATCGTTTTAAAATACTTACCACAAGCTATTTCTAAACAAATTATCACCTTATTTGCAGTTGATCTGCTCTTTCTAAATACGCTTACTTTTGCACTCGGTGGTCCCAATATCGCAATTGGGTTATTGTTTGTCATTTCCGTCTTTGCAGCAAATTTTTTACTCAGTAAAAACCAAGCCTTATTCATCACATTGGTCGCGGTGATTGGGGTCGTATATCAACAGTTTTTTGGTAGTTTGTTCTCCATTGAAAGTCTAAATAATATTGGTGACAGTGCCTTTCTTGCCTTTTTATTTTTTGTGGTTCATGGTATTGGTCAAGTATCAATACAACGGTTTCAAGTACTCGAATCGGTCAATACACATCAAGCCAATGAACTCTTTAAATTACAAAATATTAATCGTTATATTCTTGAGCAAATCGAAGTTGGTTATCTGGTCTTAGATGATCACTGTAAAATTATCGTCTGCAATCCTGCTGCATGTTCACTACTCGGTATTTCGCCACTCTATGCTCATGAACAATATAATCTTGCAAATTTTCAACCAGATCTCTATGAAATTCTCAAAAACACATTAGTTGCTCATGGAGAGCGCTTTCAATTTGAATCACATCAATCATCCTATACGGTTGATATTCGTATTCAAAAACTGGTTACACCTCAACAAGCACTCACGCTATTAATTTTGGAAGATGCGCAAAAGCTTAATCAGAAAGTTCAACAAATGAAATTAGCTTCTCTTGGTCAATTATCAGCCAGCATTGCACATGAAATACGTAATCCTTTAGCGGCAATCGTACAAGCTAATGAACTTAATGATGATTCAGATGAAGAACAAAAACGTATGCTCAATCAAATGATTGCCAAGCAAGCAAAGCGTATTGATAAAATCGTCAAAGACACATTGGATATGGCAAAGAATAAAAAAACTGCTGGTGTACTAATTCATTTTGAACAGTTTATGCATGATCTTATTCACCAAGATTTAGCAGATATCAGTTCTCATATTCAATTACAGCTTGAAGCAAATCTTGAAGTTTATTTTGATGAAATCCAACTGCGACAAGTTCTGATTAATTTAATTCGTAATGCTATTCGTCATAATGATCCGACCGCAGAGTACATTTTTGTCAGAAGCAGTTGTTCAGAAAATCAAATTTTTATTGATGTTATCGATTTTGGCAAAGGCATCCAACAACATGATTTATCTCAATTATTTCAACCATTTTTTAGTACTGAAACCAATGGAACTGGTTTAGGATTATATTTATCACAAAGTATTTGTGAAGCTAACCAAGCAAAATTGAGTTATATCGAGCAAGAACAGCAAGGTGCATGTTTTCGTATTACATGCCATAAGACAGACGTTTAGATGGATAAGATCAGGTTATGGTAAAGCAACAACCTTTAGTACTTTTAGTCGATGATGAACCTGATTTATGTATGTTGATGCAAATGACCCTTTCTCGGATGGGCATTAAAACGCATATGGCACATCATTTGAAACAAGCGCTACATTTTCTAAGCGAATATAAATACGATGCGTGTATCACCGATTTCAATTTACCGGATGGCAATGGCATCGATTTAGTTAAATACGTCACCCAGCACTATCCGAAGACGCCCATCGCGGTACTGACCGCCTATGCCAATATGGAGCTGGCAATCTCTGCTTTAAAAGCAGGCGCTTTCGATTTCGTCAGTAAGCCCATTAATCAACAGCATTTGCATCAATTGCTTAAGAAAGCATTACATACCCCTGCAGTGGATAATGATCTCAATCAGCTTCCACTTGAGGAACAACTGCTGATCGGTGTCTCAGAACAAACTCAACAGCTTCGTACAGCAATCAAAAAAATAGCTCGATCACAAGCACCTGTCTTTATTACAGGTGAATCAGGGACTGGTAAAGAAATCGTTGCGAATCTTATTCATCAACTCAGTAATCGTCATGATCATGCCTTTGTCGCGATCAATTGTGGTGCGATGAATGAAGACCTGATGGAAAGTGAATTATTTGGTCATATCAAAGGCAGTTTTGTGGGTGCTGACCAAGACAAACAAGGGTTAATTCAAACAGCTGACGGTGGGACATTATTTTTAGACGAAATTGCTGAGCTTTCACTCGCCATGCAAGCTAAATTGCTGAGAGCAGTTCAAGAAAAGAAAATCCGTCCGATTGGCAGTGATAAAGAGCTTGATGTTGATTTTAGGATTGTCAGTGCAAGCCATCAAAATCTTGAGCAATTGGTTCAACAAGGCAAATTTAGACAAGATCTATTTTTTAGAATTCATGTGATGGATTTACGTCTTACCCCACTCCGCGATAGACCCAAAGATATTCCCGTTCTAGCTCAACATTTTATTGATAAAATCAGTAGTGAATGGCGTATTGAAGCCCCTCAACTATCTCAAGAGGCGATACAATTCCTTAAACAACAACCATTTACAGGTAATGTACGCGAACTTAAAAATATCATCGAGCGTGCACTTACACTTTGCGATGATAAGCTCATAGCCGTCGAGCATGTTAAAAGCCCTTCATTAGGCTTAACATCCCCACCTTTAGCACAACAACCAAATAGTCAAATTGAAGCTATTACTGATTTACCTTCTCAGACACCCAAAGGTTTGCCCGAGGAGGGATTAGAACAATACCTTGAGAAAGTAGAAAAAGAAGTTTTAATTAATGCGTTAAACTCAACGCATTGGAACAGAACCCTAGCCGCCAAAAAATTAGGAATGACATTCCGCTCATTACGATATCGTTTAAAAAAATTTGGTTTAGATACTGAAGATGAATAACTTAGCATCACCACGATATTGATGATATTTAACGGCTTCTTAACAACAAATCAGCTGCATGTTGGAGGTAAACCTCCTCCTTCATATCCTGCGGCCAAGGATATTCGATATTAGGGGCTATGCCTTGCCCATCAATCTCGACACCATTCGGTGTTAAGTAATGAGATACTGTCATTTGTAGTGCCGCACCATTTTCAAGTGGAAAGAGTTTTTGCACAACACCTTTACCATAACTCTTTTCACCAATGATTACGGCGCGTTGATGATCTTTCATTGCTGCCGTAAATACTTCTGCTGCAGAAGCCGAACGTTGATTAATCAATACTCCGACTTTAAGCCCTGTAAATTCATGTCCTGGTAAAGCTTGGAATTGTTGATCACCTTCTGAACGGCTACGCGTAGATACAATCAAACCCTGATTTAAAAATAAATCTGCCGTTTCCACAGCAGAAGATAATAATCCACCCGGATTATTTCTTAGATCTATTAAAACAGCTTTGAGTTGTTGGCTATGATGCTCATCGATATAACGCTTTATTTCATTCGCAGTATCTTGCTGAAAAACTTTCACCTTTAATAGTAAAACTTGATTACTCAGCATATGTGCTTGTATATCGGCAACATCTAGTTTTTGATTTCTCACTAAAATAATTGGAGATGAGTTCGGTGATCTTTGTAAACTGATGGTTGATCCAATCGAGCCGCTGAGCAAGTCTTTGACTTGATCTTGGTTTAACAATCTAAGCTCTTGTCCATCAATTTTGTAAAGTGTAACGCCGTTGGCCAATCCTAATTTTGCCGAGTCACTATCGGGATCTAAATTTTCGATCTGCCATAAACCTCGTGAGGTATCAAAGCTAAGATCAAAATCGATACTCGCTAAATCCTCCTCGGTATATTTGAGGAGTTGGCGATAATCTTCTGGAGATAAATAGCGAGAGTAACGATCTAGCCCACTCACCAAACCTTGGATCGCTTGTAAAAATAACTGATCGTCAGTGACTTCAGTGACATAGTTTTCTTTTACTGTACCGTAAATCTGAACAAACTGCTGTATAGATTCAATCGGAACTTCTGAACTGTTTGATGACCAGTCTTCTTCTAAAGGATCAACTGCTGGACCCTTAGATCCAGCAGCGAAAGCATGAACCCCATTCAAACTTAAAGCTAGACCTAACATGAGTTTGAATAACAATGGATTCATACTGAATTCCTTCTTATTTTTTAAACTAAAGTCACTAAATTGCGACCTTTCATTTCAGCAGGAACAGGCAACTGCATTAAATGTAATAATGTCGGTGCAACGTCTGCAAGCACACCACCCTCTGCAATTTTTGCTTGAGTTGGACCTACATAAATAAATGGCACATGCTCAGTTGTATGTTGAGTATGGACTTGACCACTTTCATAGTCCTGCATTTGTTCAACATTACCGTGATCCGCAGTGATCAACATATGGCCTTTCTTCGCCATCACTGCATCATAGACGCGACCTAAGCTGACATCCACTGCTTCTACTGCTTTAACGGCAGCATCGAATACCCCTGTATGTCCAACCATATCGCCATTTGCATAGTTCACAACGAGTAAGTCAAATTCACCTGAATTAATTGCATTCACTAACTCATCAGTGACTTCATAAGCACTCATTTCTGGTTTTAAATCATAGGTTGCAACATTTGGTGATGGAATCAAAATACGTTTTTCACCTGGATACTCATCTTCACGACCACCACTGAAGAAGAAAGTCACATGGGCATATTTCTCAGTTTCCGCGATACGTAATTGAGTTTTACCTAAATTAGACAGGTATTCACCAATTGAATTGACCAACGGTTCTGGCATATATGCCACCGGCGCATCAATTGTCGCTTGATAGCGCGTTAACATGACAAATTTCGCAAGCTGAGGCACAACTTTACGCTCGAAACCATCGAAGCCTTGTTCAACAAATGCTTTTGTCAATTCGCGAGCACGATCTGCACGGAAATTCATAAAAACAACAGCATCACCATCTTGTACTGCGGCTACATCCCCAATACGTGTTGCTTTCACAAACTCATCTGACTCTTCAGCAGCATACGCTTGTTCGAGACCTTCCACAGCAGACTCAACAACGCGAACAGCCTCACCTTCTGTTAATAAACGATATGCTTGTTCGACACGATCCCAACGATTGTCACGATCCATTGCGAAATAACGACCGATCATCGTTGCAATTCGACCCTGACCTGGATATTGGGCAAATAATGCATCTAATTTCTCTAAAGATGGTTGTGCACTTTTTGGGGGAGTATCACGACCATCTAAGAAAGCATGTAAATAGACTTGAGCACCTCTTTTTAGTGCCAACTCTGCCATAGCAACAATATGGTCTTCATGAGAGTGAACACCACCTTCAGACAACAATCCAAAAATATGTACTGCTTTTTGATTTTCTTTTGCTTTTTCTACAGCATCAACCAATACTTCATGTTTATAGAAATCACCAGTACGGATATCTTTGGTAATACGAGTGAAATCTTGATACAACACGCGTCCAGCACCAAGATTCATATGACCAACTTCTGAATTCCCCATTTGGCCATCTGGAAGACCAACATCTTCACCTGAACCTGAAATCAGACCATGTGGATGATTCTGTTTCATTGCAGTTAAATTAGGTGTTTTCGCTGCAAGAAAAGCATTATCTTCGACCGCTTCACGATGACCCACACCATCCATAATGACTAAAACGTGAGGGATTTTGCCAGCAGTTGCATCCGTCATGATATACACTCTTTTCTGTTTACAAATTAATCAACGTATCTTAACGAATTTTTCATTAAGACTCTATCTGAACACGATGGCTTTGATTGATCTAGACCATCTATTTTTTAATTTAAAAATTCTCTAGCGCGCTCGATATAGCAAATAGCTACCTACCGCAAAGATAAGCACAATTGGCAGAAAAACAAACCAAGCTGGAGATGGTGAATACACCAAACTCGCGTACCCTAAGAAGTCTTGTAGGTAGTAAAAACCAAGCCCTACAAATAACGCAATCACTAAACGAAAACCCATAGACTGTTGCCGTAAAGGGCCAAAAATAAAAGAGCAAGCAATCAGTACGAGTGCCAACAATGCAAATGGCGAAGCCACTTTTTGCCAGAATGCAAGTAAATACGTTTTAGGAACTTGACTATATTCATCCATATAGCGCATAAAACTGATCAATTGGCTTGGAGCTAAATCTTCAGGATCAATCGTCACCATATGAACATATTTAGGTTGAAGCGCTAAAGCAACATCCTGCTGAGGAGTTTGAATCAGTCTCGAATAGCCTTCAGGAAAAATATCCATCTGACTGGCTTCAATTAAAGACCATTGTCCATTTTGTACAAATTGACCTTGATTCGCAGTCAAGACTGACTTCAGACGATAATCTTGATCAAAGTCCATCATCTCAACTTGACGTAACTGCCCTTGCGCATTTGCATAGTCAATATAAATAAATCGTTGACCTTCTCTAGTCCAATACCCTTTGACTTCGCCAAGCTCAGCAACAGAACGACGGTCTTTAATACTTTCCGCCCGCTCATTGGTGTAAGGAATAACATATTCACTGAGTAAAAATGAAAGCAATACCAAGAGCATTGCTGAGCGCATGACCCAACCCACAATACGCCACAGGCTAATCCCTGAAGCGCGCATGACAGTCAGCTCACTATTTGAAGCCATTGAACCCAAACCGAGCACTGCACCAATCAATGCTGAAATAGGTAAAATTTCATATAAATATTGCGGTGAAGCCCATAGAACATGAATAAGCGCTTGCCAAGCTCCATATCCTTCTTTCAGGCTGCCTAATTCACCCATATAGGTAAAAAGAATTTGAAGGGCTGATAAAATCGCTGTAGCACCCAACATCGCCAGCGCTGTGGTTTTCGTCACATGTTTTGCGACAATTCGACGTGCCAACATTATGATTTCACCTGCTCAATTCGTTTTTTTAACTTAGGTGCTAGTTTTTGTTTACGCGAGAAAATCGCTGCACCCACTGCATAAACAATCAAGATAGCGGGATAAGCCCAAATACCAATCTCATCTTTACTAATTCTGGTTTTAATCGCCATTAATGCCACAATCAAACTGGCAAAAATTAAGAGTGCAGGAAATAATTTTAAATATCGTCCTTGGCGTGGAGTAACCTCAGACAATGCCGTTGCTAACATCAATGCCACAATCAATGTAAATGGCACAAATATTCTCCAGCCCAATTCACTGGCTACTACAGGATCTTCACGAGTTTCAATTAACTTCGAAATTGGTAACGCTTCTACATCACCACTTTCAAATTTCGCCTCTTTATCACTTTCAAGACGCAAACGATATGAAGCAAATTCAGTATGACTATATTTCGGACTATCTTGATAAATTTCGTAACGGCGACCTTGGGTTAAATCAACAACACTCGCTGTTTCACCGACCATTTCAACACGTGTCGCTTCTTTCGCTAAAATCATGATGTCAGGTTTTTCAGGCTTATCTGCTCGCTGATAGAAGAAAATTTCTTTTAAGTTTTTACGATCTTCTGAAAGTGCACCAGCATAAATGGTATAAGGACCTGAGGAAATAAACTCTTTTGGACGTACCAAATCAAAGCCTGATCGAACCGCTTGGGTCGTCGTAAGCTTTTCAAATTCACGTATACCCCATGGAGACATCCATACCATTAATACTGTTTGAATGGCCAAATAAATGGCTGTGAGAGGTAACAATAAACGAGCCAATTGATTACGACTAACACCACTGCCATTGAGAACCGCCATTTCATGATCTATATACAGTCGGCCAAACACCAACATGAGACCAATGAAAAAACCTAAAGGTAAGATCAATGTCAGAAATTCTGGAAGACGGTAGCCAATGATGCTAAATAAAATACTCGCATCCATTCGACCCTGAGCTGCCACGCCAAAATACTTGATCAAACGCCCACCCAACATGATGAGTGTAAGCAATGAAATCACAACCACAGAGGTAGATACCACTTGTTTGACGAGGTAACGTCTTATAATCAAAGTAATCTTCCAAAATTAGGTTAAATCGGCTAGCGCTAGTTTACCCGAATGTTAAAAATATAAAACCTCATTGAAATTCTATCATTGGTAGTGTTTCAATGGTTTAATGATTTAAACGGTCTCAATAGGCACACAACAAGCATATGAAACTTTCAATTAATACATCATTGGCACAAATTTCAGAAAGCCAACATTTAGTTATTTTAGTCGACTCTGAAAACACCCATGCAGTTAAAAGCAACTATCAAATCAACAATTTAGACAGCCTAACTGAAGCAGCTCAATTCAAAGCAGGTTTCAATGAGTCTTTATCGTTATTGGGTCAAATTGATAATCAACCGAATAGCATTCTACTTGGCTTAGGTAATGCACAAGAAGTTAAAGCTGCAAAATTAGCAAAAATTGCACAAACTATTATCAAAGCTTCACAAAAAAAATTCAAACAAATCAGTGTTGATATTTCAGCTTTGCCGAATGAATTACACTACTTATTTGCACTTAAACTCACTCAATCTGCTTATGCTTTTGACGAGTTTAAGTCGAAAAAAAATGACTTTATACTCGAACAAGTTCATCTAATTGCATCAAACTCTACGCTAACGTCAAATCAACTCAACTTAATTCAAGCAATTGAAAGCGGTCAAAACGTTGCACGTGATTTAGCAAATCGTCCAGGAAATATTTGTTTTCCTGAATATTTAGCGGATCATGCAATTGCATTGGCAGCAGAATTCCCAGATTTATTGAAAGTAACCGTGCTAGATGAACAGCAAATTGCTGATCTTGGCATGAATGCATTTCTTGCAGTCAGCAAAGGTTCAGATCGCCCTGGACGTATCATTACTCTTGAATATCAAGGTCAACTTGAACAAGCTCCTATCGTCCTCGTGGGTAAAGGAATCACTTTCGATACGGGTGGTATTTCATTAAAACCAGGTTTAGGCATGGATGAAATGAAATACGATATGGGTGGTGCAGCTTCAGTTTTAGGAACCATGCGCTCACTCTGTGAAGCTCGCCTTCCGATTCATGTTGTAGGTGCAATTGCGGCGGCTGAGAACATGCCATCAGGTCATGCAACTCGACCAGGTGATATCGTCACCACGATGAGTGGTCAAACTGTTGAAATTCTAAATACAGATGCCGAAGGTCGCTTAGTCCTCTGTGACACGCTGACCTATGTCAAACGCTTTAACCCAGAACTTGTGATTGATATCGCAACATTAACAGGCGCTTGTGTTGTTGCTTTAGGCTCTGTTTTAACAGGTATGTTCACACCAGATGATGAACTGGCACATGAACTTTCTCAAGCTGGTGAACAATCCTTTGACCGTGTATGGCGTATGCCTGTCTATGATGACTACCAAGAACAGCTTGACTCTCCATTTGCTGATATTGCCAATATTGGTGGTCCAAAAGCTGGTGCTGTTACAGCTGCTTGTTTCTTGCAACGCTTCACACGTGAATATCGTTGGGCACATTTAGATGTTGCAGGTACAGCTTGGACATCTGGCGCAGCAAAAGGTGCAACTGGTCGCCCAGTTCCATTATTGGTTCAATTTCTCGCAAATCGCGTAAATTAATGTCTAGAATCAGCTTCTACTTATTTGAAAAGAGTCCAGAACGACAGGTCCAAAGTGCCTGTCGTTTATGTCGAAAAATTCTGCGTCACCCTGCAAAAATATGGATTCATTGTCCAGAATTGAGCATTCAAAATGAACTCGATGATTTACTTTGGAGTTTCGATCCGCAGAGTTTTTTGACACATGGCATTGATGATCAATCAGCAGCTATTTGTATTTCGTCTAAGCTCCCTGAAACTCAGGAATGGATCGTGTTTAATTTTCACATTCATGCACTTGAAGATCCTTCACGTTTCAGTCACATTATCGAAATTATTGAAAACAACGAAGCTGCCAAAGAAATTGGACGAGAGAAATATAAAACCTATCGAAAATTAGGTATCTCACCTCAAACACATAAACTTTAGCGCGTTGTCATTGGAAAAAGGAGAATCACGGTGGCCATTAATGTCGGTCAAGATTTTAAAAAACGTTGGTTGAAAGCGCCAGAAGCGGTTCGCCAAGCTTTTATCGACGACCTTAATCGCATCAGTGATTTACTCGAACCTCAAACTCAACCAGAGCAATGGCTAGACCATGATAATCGTGCCCAGCAAGTGGCTCAATTAAAGGTTGAACAGGCTTATGCGGATGAAAAAGCACGATTAATTGAAGAAGCTCGTATTCGTAAGCAATTGGCTTTAGAAAAATCATTAGCAGAAAAACGTGCACTGCAAGAGGCTTATAATCAAAAGCTTCTACAAGATGAATATCTTAAATTTCAACAACAAACCGATTCGCTCGTACAGTTACGACAAGTGATTGATGCAGAAATCGATGAATATACTGAAAAATACCAAAAAGTGACTACACCCCATCGGGACTTTTCAGGAAACTCTCCTGCGCATTTATCAATTCATCAAGATTTAGATACGATTCGTTTACGTCTCGAGCTTGAAGCTGAAACCATGATTGAAGATGCCGTACAAATCTTTAAATCAAAACTTCAAGCAGCAGCAAAAGAAGAGATCGAACTTATTTTAAAAAATACATCTCTACCTTCTTAGAGGCTCGAACGGTGGATGCTTAGTGTCATCAAAATGAAACATATTTGTCACACCATGAATGTAATTTAAATGCTCTCTGCGATTTGACGGACATGAGGAAAGTATCACCATGGATCTTTTAAACAACATCTCTGAACGAATCACTCATTTGAAATCTGGCGAACATGTCACGATCAGTGCTCAAGAACTATTGATTAGTCGAGCAGATTTTCAATCGGTTTTAGTGTATTTAAAACATGAGTCGAAAAGAGGCGACTTTTTAATTCAAGATGAAGATTTGGTAGAGAATTGGTTTGATCGCACATCACTCACCATTAATAAAATTTAAAAGAGCCCACTGAGGGCTTTTTTTATCAGGTTTGAAGTATCAATTTAAGCAAAAAAATCTAAAACGGCTGAGAATATATTTCCCATGCCATACCCCATACCTAGTAAAAGTGCGATCCAAATCCAAGCACCAATAATATTGTAAAACATGAAACTGCTATAGCTCATATATCCAGAGCCAGCAGCGAATGGAGCAAAAGAACGTACAAAAGGGATGAAGCGCGCAATTAAAATGGTCTTACCACCATGTTTTTCGAAATAAGCATTCGTTTTGGCAATATACTCAGGTTTTAACCAACGTGAGTGGTCGCTAAAATATTTAATACCAAGCCATCGCCCTGTATAGAAATTGAGAATATAACCAAGGACTGAGGCGATAAATAATAACAATCCCATATAGTGCAAATGAATCAACTCAGTGGTCGAACATAAAGCCCCGATGGCGATGAGCAAACTGTCCCCAGGTAAAAAAAACATGAAAACGGAACCATTTTCCGCAAATATCACTAAAAATAAAATTGCGTAAATCCATACGCCATATTGCTCTAATAAACTAGGTAAAAGCTGCTCTAAATGCAGTAAAAAATCAATCATTCTGAAGTTCTCTGAGCATGTTGCTTTCTCCTTTAGATAGATTGTATACCTAATTTATTTAAACAAAAAAACAGCCTAAAAATTTAGGCTGTTTTCTATTTTAATCATTTTTTAACGTAAAAAGCCATTCTGTGCTAAAAATTCCATGCTTAATTTAGACTCAGGTTTATGTTCAGCAGCCTTATCCCCAAGCAATAAACGTTCAATATATCGTGCAAGTACATCGACTTCTAAGTTTACTTTAGTCCCGACTTTCCACGTACTAATATTGGTCCGCTCTGCAGTATGAGGAATAAGATTTAAACTCAACACATTGCCACGTAGATGATTGATTGTAAGACTAATTCCATCAACTGTAATGGAACCTTTCTCCGCTAAATATTTTGCAATTTCAGGCGGGGCCGTTACCTCAAAATAGAGTGAACGTGCATCTTGACGTTGCACCGTAATTTCACCAACTACATCTACATGTCCACTAACAATATGACCACCAAAGCGAGTTGTTGGTAACATCGCTTTTTCTACATTGACGGTTTGCCCAACCTTCCAACTCGATAAAGTTGTACGATGAATACTTTCAAGTGACACATCTGCTTCGTACCATTGATTGCCCCATGCAATAACAGTTAAGCAGATGCCATTAGTCGCAATAGAATCACCCAAGTGAACATCAGACATATCAAGATCAGTCTGTATACGCAAGCGGATATCACCACCTACATTTTGTAAACTTTCGACTTTTCCTAAACTTTCTACAATGCCTGTAAACATAATGGGTACTCTTAAATTTGTTCTATTTTTACCATAAATCCAATTGTTCAGCGACGCCTGTAGTATCAACTCCACCCAATTCAGCATAGTGGTGTAACTGACCAAGTAACTGTCGAATTGGCGGTCCTGATTTTGCGTGCGTGTCGGTAATGACGATAAACTCAAGAACGCGCGCACGCTCAGACTGACGCTGCTTACTCACACGATATCTTGGAACATCTTGAGTCAAAATTGTGACTCGTCCACGCTCTAAATTCGCTTTAAGTAAATCGCCAGCCTCAATATTTCCATCCGTTGAATAGCTGGTCAAAATATAGCGTGCATTAATGGTTTGCAAAAGCTTTTCATACGCTTCTTTGGCATGTTTAGAAGAATTGTATGGGCTTGGTCGTTCTTTACGCCAAGCACGGTCGATTCCACTCTTGAAACCCTTAGTATCTGGACTTGGTAAATCTACCTGATCCCATAAAGTCAAAGCATTCAATACATGATAGTTGCTACTATACGCATGCTGATTATAGGGTGGATCCAAATATGCCACATCGACTTCGAAACCACTCATTTGGTTTGCTAAGTGTTGAGCATCCACACACCACATTTCAGCTGCTGGGCCTGTCAGATTTGAATTTTCACAAAAACGACTTGGGGTCAGCCATAGTAATGATTCAATTCGCTCTAAAGCCGTCTGAGTTTTACCGCCCCAGCCGTGATGGAAACTCTTAAATACGCCTGACGTATTACTCACAAAACTTGCTGAATACAATAAAGGTGCAAGTAAAGCGCTCATTTCCACATCATCAATTGCACCTTGAGCTTGCCAGGTTGCAATTTGTTGACGAATTGCATCAATGCGCATGCCATTTCGACGTTTGAAAAATAAACGGTCTCGTGAAGGATCATAGATCTCATCATTACGAGGACAAAGATTGTGTGTTACCCATCCTTTGACCTCAGGCAAGCGATTAAGATAATCAATTGCTTTCTGATATCCGCCTAATTCTTTAAAAGCAGGAGCTTCAGTACATGATAATATGGCATGATTGAGTGCGTGGCTGTAAGGCTCCCAATCATTAGCTATTACTCGGTAGCCATTTTGACGAGCCAAACGAGAAACCACACCACTCCCAGCAAAAAAGTCCGCAAAGATAGGCGCTCGACCTGAACTCGTATTCAAAGTTCCAGTGCTTTCTAATGCCTCAAGAATCAAATGTAATAAACGACGCTTGTTGCCTAAATAAGGCACAAGTTGATTAAACAAATACTCATCTGTCGTACGTGCTGCATGGCGACGTTTATGATAAACCGTTGACTCTGTACTCATAGCGACTCTTGATCAGGGATTAATTTTAAACGGATGTCATCACCTAACTGAGTTACATCTTGAAGTTTAAAACGGAGTTGTTCTGTCATTTGTTTAAATTCAGCATTAAACATTGGACGAGCTGATTGACCTAATAGTGTAGGCGCAATATAACTAATCAATTCGTCTACCAAATTTTCCTGCAAAAATGCAGTAGATAGGGTTGCACCAGCTTCCACCATCACATCATAGATTTGAAAATCTTTTAAGACTTTTAGCAACTCAACTAAGGGCTGAACTTCGAATTGAATCACGCCAAGTTGTGCAAGCTCTGCTCGAAATGGCCCCATGACCATGACAGTATCAGGATTCTCTAACACTTTAGCATCTAAAGGTAAGCGACCTTGACGATCTAAAATCACACGTTTAGGCTGCACAACTCGTTCTAATTGAATATTCGGTAGAGCTCTAACATTCAACTGACAATCATCAGCCAACACTGTTTCAATACCCGTGATCACTGCACCAGAAATTGCACGCCAATGTTGAACATCCTGACGTGCCAATTCACCTGTAATCCACTTCGACTCCCCTGAAGCCATTGCTGTACGACCATCGAGACTCGACGCGACCTTTAAACGTACATAAGGTAATCCCTTAGACATAGCTTTAAAGAAGCCTAAGTTCAAAGGACGCGCTTCCAACTCACAGATCCCGACTTCAACGTCTATACCTGCTTGTTGTAGGATAGCCACACCTTTACCAGCAACCAATGGATTAGGGTCTGAACAAGCCACTATCACTTTTGCAATGCCCGCTTCGACCAAACCTTTAGCACAAGGAGGAGTACGACCATAATGCGCACAAGGTTCTAATGTGACATACGCGGTTGCACCCTGTGCTTGCTCCCCTGCTTGACGAAGTGCAAACACTTCGGCATGTGGTTGCCCAGCTTGGGGGTGAAAGCCTTCACCAATAATCTGTCCGTCTTTGACAATGACACAACCTACATTAGGATTTGGTTTTGTCGAATATTGACCTTTCTTCGCCAATGCTATTGCACGACGCATCCACATTTGATCTTGATCGATCTTTTGTTGCGAGAACTCAGACATTCATAACCTTGAAGTTGAATTTGGGGCGAGATTAATGTTCTTGATCTCGGTGTTGCATTTGTTCGATTTGACGGCGGAACGCTTCTACATCTTGGAAATCTTGATATACAGATGCAAAACGTACGTATGCGACATGATCGAGTGCAAATAAAGCCTTCATTACAATTTCGCCTATAGTACGCGAACGCACATCACGTTCACCTAGTCGACGAATTTGAAGTTGAATATCACTGACCACCGCTTCAATTTGTTCTTGTGTCACAGGACGTTTTTGTAAAGCATGCATGAGTGAACGACGAAGTTTCGCTTCATCATAAGGTTCGTTTTTACCATCGGACTTGGTGACACGAGGCATCACCACTTCAAAACTTTCAAAAGTAGTAAAACGCTCATTACAACTAATACATTCACGACGACGACGAATTTGGCAGCCTTCAGCAGCTAAACGTGAATCAATCACCTTACTATCAGCGGCGTTGCAAAATGGACAATGCATAGCAGTTTAATTGAACAAATTCTATTTGCACCAAGTGTATCAAAAAATTCTGCTCATGTTGAGCTTTCATCAATATATAGAAAAAAAACAGCCCCAAAGGGCTGTTTCACACTATATATTGATTGTTGAGTTTAATCGTTATTCAACACGCTCACCATGTTGACTTAAATCCAGACCCATACGCTCATCGTCTGATTCAACACGAATACCGATGATTAAATCAATGACTTTTAAGATGATGAATGTCAGGATTGCTGAATAAGCGATTGTTGCAAGAACACCTTCAACTTGTACCCATAATTGGCTTAATACGTTTGTAGGTGCTGCATCGCCCATGATGAACTCACTTGCAAAGAATGCGGTTAGAATTGCGCCAACGATACCACCAACACCGTGAAGTCCAAAGGCATCTAATGAGTCATCCGCTTTCAATGCACGTTTTAATGCTGTAATACCCCAGAAGCATACGACACCACCAATTAAGCCCATCGCTAAAGCACCACCTACTGTCACGAATCCAGCAGCTGGCGTAATCACAACCAGGCCAGCTACCGCACCTGATGCGGCACCCAACACAGAAGCTTTGCCACGAACCACTTTTTCAGTGATTAACCATGAAATGGCAGCAGCGGCAGCAGCAACTTGAGTTACTACCAATGCATAACCTGCTGAACCATTTGCACCTAATGCAGAACCACCATTGAAGCCAAACCAGCCGACCCAAATTAAACTCGCACCAATGACAGTCAATGTAAGGTTATGTGGTGCCATTGATTCTTTGCCTAGCCCCATACGCTTACCAAGCATATACGCCGCAACTAAACCAGCAACACCTGAGTTAATATGAACAACAGTACCACCTGCAAAATCAAGTGCACCATCGTTACCTAACCAACCACCACCCCATACCCAATGTGTAATAGGAGCATAGACAACCACCACCCAAATTGCGATAAACGCAACAAAAGCACTGAATTTCATACGCTCAGCAATAGAACCACTGATAATGGCAACGGTAATGATTGCAAATGTCATCTGGAAGATGACAAATAAAATTTCTGGAATTGTTCCACTCAATGCTTCTGTAGTGATACCAGACAACATAAATTTATCTAGACTTCCAATAAAGGCATTACCTTCACCAAAAGCAAGTGTGTAGCCAACCACTACCCAAGCGATACTGACCACCGCAGCAGCGACAAAGCTGTGTGCCATGGTACTTAAGACATTTTTTTTACGTACCATACCGCCGTAGAACAGCGCTAAACCAGGAATGGTCATGAGTAAAACGAGTGCAGTTGAAACTAAAATCCAGGCAGTGTCACCCGTATCAAGAACTGCCGCTTCTTCAGCAGGAGCTTCTTCTGGAGCTGCTGGTAATGTTTCAACCAAATTAGAATCTGTAGATGAAGCCTCAGTTTCAACAACTGCTACTTCAGGAGAGGTCGGTTCTGACACTGCTTCTTCAGCCCATGCGACAGAACCACCTAAGAGTGCGCCAGACAAGCTCAGCGCCATTAGCATTTTTTTCATTCGTATCCCCCAACCTAGTTTTTTGAGTTATTCGCTACTCAGCAAACTTCATGCCAAATTAAACTGCGTCAGCACCAGTCTCACCAGTACGGATACGGATAACTTGTTCTAGATTCGTCACGAAAATTTTTCCGTCACCAATTTTGCCAGTACTAGCTACACGTGTAATTGATTCAATCACTGAATCAACCATTTCGTCACTGATTGCGATTTCAATTTTTACTTTAGGTAAAAAATCAACCACATATTCAGCACCACGATAAAGTTCAGTATGACCTTTTTGACGACCAAAACCTTTTACTTCAGTTACGGTGATCCCTTGAACGCCAATTTCAGAGAGTGCTTCACGCACGTCATCTAATTTGAATGGTTTTACAATTGCTGTTACGAGTTTCATGTTGTTTTCCTTCGGCTTTTTTCACCAGTAAGGTTTTATGTTCAAATTTCATGCCAAACTTCATAATGGTTGGGGATATTAATCAGCTAGCATGAACTTATTTATAACCTATTTTATACGCCTACACGGTCTTATGTTCTAAAAATATTGGGAATTTTGATGGATTTTTTTTATGTTGTTATTGGTTTAACCTATGAAATGTAGTTAACACTAGGGTCAAACCAAAACGAATGTTAAACTTCAATGTTGACGACTTATTATCCGGAAGAACTATGATTGAAACTTTATTACAGGCAATCTTAGAACAGGTTGACCAACCCAAAAAAGATTTAGAAAAAAATGTGAGAGCGTTGTTAAACGAAGCGATTAGTAAAATGGATTTGGTTTCTAAAGAAGAAATCGAGCGTCAGAAAACTGCACTAAACAATGCCAATTTGCGTTTAACAGAACTTCAAACGCAATTAAAATCATTAGAAAGCTTAATTTCCGATCAAAAATAAGCAACATTGCACCAATACAGTGCTTAAACACAAAGTTAGTGATTAAAAATAAAGCAATTCTAAAAATAATATAATAATGGTTCAGTTTTATGTCATTTGCCAAAATTTATACCCGAGGTCTTCTTGGTTTACATGCACCACTGATTGAAGTCGAGGTTCATGTCAGCCAAGGATTACCTTCACTCACCATTGTAGGTCTTCCAGAAGCTGCTGTTCGAGAAAGTAAGGATCGTGTCCGTTCTGCAATCATTAATAGCGGTTTTCAATTTCCAACCAAACGGCTGACGATCAATCTAGCCCCAGCTGATTTACCCAAAGATAGTTCAAGGCTTGATTTACCTATTGCTTTGGGGATTTTAATCGCTTCTGGGCAACTACATGATCAAAATATTGACCGTTTTGAATTTATAGGTGAATTGGCACTCGATGGTCTGTTAAGGCCTGTAACTGGAACTTTGACTATCGCAATGGCATGTCAAACCGCAGGTCATGAGTTAATGATTCCTGTGAGTAATTTGGATGATGCAGCCCTTCTTCCCAATTTTGAGGTGTATACAGCCAAATCATTAAAAGATGTTTGCCAACACTTTGATCAATCGAGTCCAATTCAACCCATATTAGCGAATAAAACGATCCAACCTCAAATAAATCGATTTGATCTCGCTGATGTCAAAGGTCAATTACGTCCAAGACGCGCCTTAGAAATTGCAGCAGCTGGTGGACATTCTATTTTATTTAAAGGCCCGCCAGGCACTGGTAAAACACTGCTTGCCTCAAGATTGTCTGGCATCTTGCCCCCATTAACCAATCAAGAACACTTAGAGGTCGCAAGTATTTACTCCATTGCAAATACACCTTATCAATTTGGTCATCGCCCCTTTAGAGCGCCACATCATACGGCATCCGCTGTGGCCTTGGTTGGTGGTGGATCACACCCTCGACCAGGTGAGATCACCTTAGCCCATTTAGGTGTACTTTTTCTCGATGAATTACCTGAGTTTGACCGAAAAGTCTTAGAAGTATTGAGGCAGCCTCTTGAGTCGAAAGAAATCGTAATTTCAAGAGCATCAAGACAAATTACTTTTCCAGCTAATTTTCAATTTGTCGCTGCAATGAATCCATGTCCATGTGGATACGCCTTCAATCAAGATAGCCGTTGTCAATGTTCACCTGAATCAATTAAGCGCTATCAAAATCGAATTTCTGGCCCTCTACTAGATCGGATTGACTTACATATTGATGTGCCACCTTTACCTCCCCAAGACATGCAAAGCACTACACCGATGGAGAATTCTGAAACCGTCAGAAAACGTGTGATTCAGGCCTATGAGTTGCAAATTCAACGACAAGGTGTGACAAATCAAAATCTAAGTTCTCAACAGCTTGATCAAGTGGCTCAACTAGATGATTCTGCAAAAAAGATTATCGCTATGGCTCAGCAACGTTTGAATTTATCAGCACGTTCTTACCACCGAATCTTACGTGTCGCTCGTACAATTGCTGACTTAGCGAGTTCTGAACATATACAAACAGCTCACTTAACCGAAGCACTCTCTTATCGTAAACAGGAATAAAAAAAGCGACTCAGTTGAGTCGCTTTTTTTATTTGAGTTGAGTTTAGAAGCTATAACCCAATGCTAATACCATTTTATTCTTTAAATTGTTTCCATAACGATCATCACCACCAATAATATAATTCATGCTTGCTGTGACACCTGTTTCCCCTAAAGCTTTACTTAGACCAATATCAAAGTGACGGAAATTAAAACTTTCTGACTCTGGTGTTTCTGCAACATACTTACCGTCTTTTTCATAAACATATAAACCCAAAGCTGTGTCCAAGCTAAAATCGTTTGGTAGAGGATAACTATATGTAGCTTTTAAATATGTGTCTCCAGCGTTCCCCCAACCTGTATCTTCCAACAAAGTTTGAGCAGTTACTCCAACATCTTTGTAATTCAGACCAAGTAATAATTCAAAGCCATCATAAACTGACGTTTCAACGTCATAATAATAGTAATAAGTTGTACCTACAGTAAAACCAGTGTTTTCATTGATTGAACCGTTGTAACCCACATAAAAATTATTTTCCATTGGATTGGTAGTACCGTAAGCATCTGTACCTAACGTAGATGTCCACCACCCTGCGTACAATCCAGAACTATGGCTATAGTCTAATCCACCTTGTAATGTAGCTTCAGTATTTTCAGGAGCTGCCGTATTACCACGCAATATATAACTTGATAAAACACTGATATTACCCGATACAGAATGCGGTGAAGTTGGTACCTCAGCAAAACTAAATGTTGATGCAGATGCTACAACTGCTAGACCCAATGCTTGAATTGCTAATTTCATATTTATGTTCCCCCACATCATGATGAGATGCTTTTTCGGTTTATTTGTTGAACTCATATGTGAATTAGCAATAGCTATGCCAAAGTTAAAGGTGTTTAGATAAAAAAGGAATTTAAACAAGGAGATAAAATAATTTAAATTAATGATTTTATTATTATATTTATTTAAATTTCTTATTTTCAAAAATATTCAAAGCAATTTTTTTTGACGATCCACTTGAGTTAAAGGTATATCTTTTTAGATTATACATTCATTTACAAGATGCATCATTTTAAGGCTATTTTTTAAACAAATTTAAAATTGGAGTATCAATTTAGTGCGGCATGAAAAGCCAATGATGTCTGAACCACATTAAAATTAAATGAAAATGAACTGAATAAATATCATTCTTATTTAAAATCCTTTATTCATCCTTATTTACTTCTGATGTTACAAAAAAAAACGTGCCAGATTGACTAAATTAAATAAAAAAAAGAATATCAGGTTAAAAATAAATATATGTTATTAATAGTTAAATTTAATTCTATAGTACTTTTAATCTTTAATAATTCACAACTTAGTTCAATTTATATACTTTTTGCTTATGACTTTAGGTGCGAAATTGTGAATAATAGAGCCAATTTTGTTATACATTACGTATACAAATACTAAACATTAACCATAATCATTTTGTATGAGGCTCTCTCCCAATGCAAAAATTCCAAAAACTAAGCTTAGCAGTTCTTATTCAAACTGCTTTAATTTCTACTGCATTTGCGAGTGAGCAAAGTGAATCAAAGGGATTCGTAGAAGATGCTGAAGGATCAGTATTATTCCGTACAGGTTTCTTGCATCGTGATAAAAAGAACGGTGTCGAAGATACCAGCTCAGCAGCTCAAACAGCCATGGTTAAAATTGAGTCTGGTTTCACGAAAGGTATCGTTGGTTTCGGTGTTGGTGTTATTGGTGATGGGTCTTTCAAATTAGGTGATAATGCCCATACCGGTAATGACATGATTCCAGTCGATAATAATGGTCATGCTTATGATCATTGGGCAAGAGGTGGTGCTTTCATCAAAGCTCGTATGTCGAACACCACAGCTACTTATGGGACTCAGATTTTAGATTTACCTGTTCTTGCAAGTAATACAGCTCGTTTGGTACCTGAATATTACACTGGCTTGTTAATCCAAAGTAATGAAATCGATAATTTGACTTTGGTTGCTGGTAAATTTACTGAAAACCAACGTTCTAGTCAAATCAATACCGATGGAAATGAATTAGATCGCGCGGTTGTTTGGGGCGCTAAATATAACTTTGGTGATGCTCTCAATGCGTCTTATTATGGTACAGACATTAAAGATCGTTTAGAACGTCACTATGTGAATGCCAACTATAGTTATGCCGTGGCTAAAGGTAAGTTGACTCACGATTTCAGTGCATATCGTACTGAATGGGATGCTGCACCAAATAATACAGCATATACTTATTCTCATACTTCAAATGATTTCAACAACTTAAGCAATAATATTTGGGCAATTTCAACAACTTACAATACTGGTCCACACAATGTAATGCTTGCTTACCAACAAAATACAGGTAATACAGGTTATGACTATGGTTTGGGCAAAGGTGTTGGTGATGGCCATCAAACGATTTATATGCCTAACTCGTATTTATCTGATTTTATTGGTAATGATGAAAAATCTTTACAGCTACAATATACCTATGATTTTGGCGCATTAAATGTTCCAGGTCTGTCATGGACTTCGGCATTTGTTTATGGATGGGATATTGATGTATCTGCAGGGGGTACTGACCGCTCAGTATTGCTAACCAATGATGCACAGGAACGTGAATTCTTTAATCAAGTGAAATATACAGTCCAATCTGGTTTTGCTAAAGATGCAAGCTTACGTGTTCGTCACTCTTACTACCGTGCAAGTGATGAATATCAAAGTGCTTATATCGGCGACACCAACGAATGGCGTATTTGGTTAGACATTCCCGTGAAATTATTCTAATTTTCAACTAAAAAGATCAATAAAAAAACCTGCACTTTGTGCAGGTTTTTTATAAAAGCTACAAGATCAAAGTTTGTAGCTTTATTTATACATCAGGCAAATTATTTGTTTGCTTCTGCATAAGCAGCAATTGAGCTTAACACTTCTTGTTTAGCAACATCTGCACCTTCCCAACCACTTAACTTGACCCACTTACCAGGCTCTAAGTCTTTGTAGTGTTGGAAGAAATGTTCAATTTGACTAATCAATAAAGGAGGAAGGTCAGTATATTCTTGAACATCTTTATAGATTGGCGTTAATTTATCGTGTGGTACAGCGACAAGTTTCGCATCAACACCACCATCATCTTCCATATTTAATTTACCCACTGGACGGCAACGGATAACCGAACCTGGTTCTACAGGATGTGGAGTAACAACTAATACGTCTAATGGATCGCCATCAAGAGATAATGTATTTGGTACATAACCGTAGTTTGCTGGGTAGAACATTGCAGTACCCATGAAACGATCTACGAAAAGTGCATCTGAATCTTTATCAATTTCATATTTAATTGGTGCTGCATTTGCAGGGATCTCGATAATTACATAGATATCGTTTGGTGCATCTTTACCTGCAGGGATATTACTGTAGCTCATAGCAAACTCTTTACTGTCAGTGTTCATTAAAATGGGGTTGATTATAACGCTTTATTCAGCAATCATCATTCGATTATACAAGCTGAAGATGTATTTTAGGTATGGTGTTAGTCTGTTTTTCTTAGAGCAATCGAATAATTAATAAAAGCAATAAGATCGGACAAAGCATTGATAAGAACCAAACAATTGATCTAAGGGTCGCCCAATTACATAAATAACAAATCCCATAGATGATTCGTAAGACGATATACGCCGAACCTAATAGAATCACCAATTGTTGTTGAACAACCATATACTCAGCCATCAAAACTGCCGCAATAAATAATGGCAAACTTTCAAAGCTATTTTGCTGAGCTGCATTTGCTCGAGCCGCTAAGCCTGTGGTTTTAGACATGAATTCACGCGGATTTTGATTATCCTGCCCTTTAAAACCACCTGCAATTTTAGCAATGACTGTAAATAAATAAGGGAGTAAACAAGCAATTAAAATAAGGTAAATAACACCTTCAATACCGTGCATGGATTTCAGTCCAATGATTTAAGCTGGTTTTATCTTAGCATGATGTTTGTGCGATAATTTTAGTTAAATTATTTTGTTTATTAAAATTCTGAGTAATGGCATGACCAATTCTGACCAAAAAAAGTTATTTGATGTTCTCGAGTTACAAAAGCAACATCAAAAACGTGTCGATCGTGTGCTTTATATCGTTCTTCCGATTATGGCTTTCTTGATCAGCGTAATTTGTGCCAATATGAATTGGCAATCGACTCTCGGCACATTGCTGGTTCTCATCATCGCCTTTATCGCGGTGGGGATTAAACGAGCGAATAAATGGATCTGGCTGAGCATTATTTCAGTATATAGCTTAGTTGATATTTACTTCAGTTATTCAGGACAGTTACCGAGTTCTGCTGTAGGACGTCATTTAGGTACAATGCTGACATTCACATTTATTATTGCAACAGCGCGACCTTATATCGACCGTTGGCTAATGAAAGAATAAATTAAAAAAAGCGCCTTACGGCGCTTTTCTGAATTTGAATTATTTGCGTAAATCTTTACGAAGGATTTTACCGACATTCGATTTTGGCAATTCATCCATGAATTCAACATAACGAGGACGCTTATATCCTGTTAAGTTTTCTTTCGCAAAAGCTAATACTTCTTCTGTTGTTAATGATGGATCTTTCTTCACAACAAACAGCTTAGGCACTTCACCTGATTTTTCATCAGCTACACCAATCGCTGCAACCTCGAGTACTTTAGGATGTGTTGCAATCACTTCCTCGATTTCAGATGGGTATACGTTAAAGCCTGATACCAAGATCATATCTTTCTTACGATCAACAATCTTGAAGTAACCACGAGCATCCATGATACCGATATCACCAGTACGGAAGAAACCATCTGCGGTCATCACCTTAGCTGTTTCATCTGGACGGTTCCAATAGCCTTTCATGACTTGAGGACCACGGATTGAAATTTCACCTTGCTCACCTTGTGGAACTTCATTGCCATCGTCATCCAAGACAGCGACATCCGTTAAAGGTAATGGGATACCAATCGTACCGCTAAACTCTTCAGATGCCGGTGGGTTTGCCGTTGCAATAGGTGAAGTTTCAGAAAGACCATAGCCTTCAATAATATTTGTACCTGTGATTTTTTTCCAAGCTGCAGCAGTTGAAGGCAATACAGCCATACCACCACCCATCGCCATTTTTAATTTGCTATGGTCAAGTTGTTTGAATTCTTCATTATGAACGAGTGCGTTGAATAAAGTATTCACTGCTGGGAAGAAACCAGGCTGATATTTGCGTAGCTCTTTAATGACTGCAGGGAGATCACGAGGGTTAGGAATCAGTACGTTTGCTTGACCCTTGTACATACCATAAAGTGCACAAACCATGAATGCAAAGATATGATATAGCGGTAATGCACAGAAAATGCGATCGTCGCTCGCACCATCTTGAGCACCAAATTTAGATTGGAAAATACCATCTGCTTGCATTAAGTTTGCAACAAGGTTGCGATGTGTTAATTCCGCACCTTTTGATACGCCTGTTGTACCACCTGTATATTGCAATACAGCAGTGTCGCTCAACGTTGTTGCTGGACGCTTATAATGTGCAGTACTGCCTTTAGACATCGCAGTCGTGAATTTCACATGTCCTGGGATACTCCAAGCTGGAATTTGCTTACGCACTTTACGTAAAACAAAATTCACGAGTGTACCTTTTAAGGTACCTAACATATCACCTACTGTCGCCACGATCACATGCTTAACTGGCGTTTTACCAAGAATTGATTGATAAACAGAAGCGAAGTTTTCAATAATCACAAGCGCTTCAGTGCCTGAGTCATTCAGTTGATGCTCAAGTTCACGAGCTGTGTAAAGTGGGTTCACGTTGACAAGAACTAAGCCCGCACGGAATACACCAAGTGCCACTACTGGATATTGCAGTACGTTTGGCATCATGACCGCTACGCGAGAACCTTTTGCTAAACCAAGGCTTTGAAGATAGGCTGCAAATTGACGGCTCGCCGTATCAAGTTCATTGAACGTTAATGTTTTATCCATAAAGATAAAAGCATCACGCGAACCAAATTTCTGGAAGTTTCTCTCAAAAATATCAACAAGAGAGGTATTTTCTGGTGGTAACTCTACTGTTTGTGGAATTCCAGTTTTTTGGTATTCAGCGAACCAAATCTTTTCCATAATGCCATATTCTCCAATTAGTAATACTTGGTTTTAAACTCTTCTTTTCGATAATGTATTGAGCATCTTATTTAATTTATTGCTCAATAAAGCATCCATAACCATAAATACATTTCATATATAACGTATTTTGTCGACTAGATGCTAGCTTTATCTTTGAATGAAGAGTTTATTTGCTTTTTGATAACCTCGTGGTAATACCTGCCCTTTTGAAGCACGTTTACCGATGTATTTCAGCAGATCATCACCTTTTAATTTCAATTGTTGTTGTCCAGCAACGACCTGAAGCACATCATCCAAGTTAAGTGTTGTCATAGACACAATGCGTTCCTTTGCATCCAACTGCATCAATTTATTACCTTTTCCTTTATTGAGCATTGGTAACTCTGTCAGCTCTGTCAGTAATAATCGTCCAGAACTGCTGAGTACAGCGATATGTGTACCATCAATTTGTTGCAATGGCATTGCGCTTGCATCATCTGCAAGCGTTAAAAACGCTTTACCCGCTTTAGCATTGGTGTCCAATTGTTTCGCTTGTGTTTTAAAACCATATCCTTTGGAGCTGATCGCTAATATTTCCACCTCATCTTCAGCAATCAGAATTTGTTGGAAATTTACTCCATTTGCTGGCGATAATTTCGAGCTTAATGGTTCACCTAAGCCGCGCGCTGAAGGTAATCCTGTAATTGGTAATGCGTAACTTCGACCAGATTGATCTAATACATACACTTTTTGATTAGATTTACCTTGTGCATGACTTAAATATTGATCTCCTGCACGGAAATTGACTTTATCTAGATCGATCTCATGTCCTTTCGCACAACGAATCCAACCCGCTTCCGATAAAATGACAGTGACAGGATCAGCTGGCATCAAATCTTGTTCACTAATCGCGGTCGCTTCTTCACGCTGAACAATTGGAGATCGGCGATCATCACCAAACTTTTTCGCATCTTCTTTTAATTCTGAAATGATCAGATTTTTTAAAGATTCAGGATTCGCCAATTGCTCTCGAATCACGGCTGCTCGAGCTTCAAGCTCTTCTTGTTCACGGCGAATTTCCATTTCTTCGAGACGCGCCAAATGACGTAATTTAAGCTCTAGAATGGCTTCGGCTTGAATTTCATCAATACCGAAATGTGACATTAAGACTTCTTTCGGATGATCTTCCTCACGAATAATGCGAATTACCGTATCAATATCTAAATACGCAATTAAAAGTCCCGCCAGAATATGTAGACGTTTTTCAATTTTATTCAAATGGTATTGCAAACGTCTCGTCACAGTCGTTTTACGAATTTCAATCCATTCCAATAAAATACGACGGATTGATTTTACTTGTGGACGACCATCAGCACCAATCATGTTCATATTGACGCGGTAGCTCGACTCAAGATCGGTCGTGGCAAATAAATGGCTCATGACCGCATCTGCATCGATACGATTTGAACGCAAGACAATTACCAAACGTGTTGGACATTGATGATCTGATTCATCTCGTACATCACTTACCAACGGTAATTTTTTTGCCTGCATTTGATCAGCAATTTGGCTGATAATTTTAGAGCCAGAAACCTGATATGGTAATTCACTGATGACAATTTCATTTTTTTCAACCGAATATACCGCACGCATGCGATAACTGCCGCGCCCAGTGCTTTGTAATTTCAGTAATTCATCAGCAGGTGTAATAATTTCTGCTTGAGTCGGTAAATCTGGACCAGGAATATATTCAGCAACTTTTTCATCAGACAAATTCGGGTTACGAATCAGTGCAATTGTACCCTTAACAACTTCCCGTAAATTGTGTGGTGGAATATCTGTTGCCATTCCCACCGCAATTCCCGTCGTACCATTTAAAAGAATATTCGGTACGCGTGCTGGTAAATTTACAGGCTCTTTTAATGAACCATCAAAGTTATCTTGCCAGTCGACAGTTCCTTGACCTAATTCAGAGAGCAGGACTTCACTATATTGTGATAGTTTGGCCTCGGTGTATCGCATTGCAGCAAACGACTTTGGATCATCTGGTGATCCCCAGTTGCCCTGCCCTTCAATAAATGGATAACGATAACTAAATGGCTGTGCCATTAAGACCATTGCTTCATAACAAGCAGAATCACCATGCGGATGATATTTACCTAAAACATCACCAACTGTACGTGCTGATTTTTTGGGCTTACCACTATGCTTTAGACCAAGCTCGCTCATCGCATATACGATACGCCGTTGTACAGGTTTTAATCCGTCACTAATATGAGGCAATGCACGATCCATAATCACGTACATGGCATAGTTTAGGTAAGCTTGTTCTGTAAATTCTGCTACAGAACGATTCTCTGTCGCTTGGTGCGCAAGGCTTGTCATTGAATCGTGAAATCCTAATGAATGAATAGTTTAAGGGTGTATGCTAGTCTCCCAAACTGCGAAGAACAAGCAAGGTTGGATACTTTGTAAAGATAAAATAACAAAAAAAAGGCCAGTTGGTTTTATTTCATTTTAAATTGGACTTTTTTCTTGTATCCAATTAATTTTATTGAATATACAATAATCAAAACACAACTTTATAACAAATGATTTTACATACGCTCATCGTATGAACGGAACAAACATGCATAATTACATTCCTTATGATCTTCGCTCAAAATTATTTCAAATTGACCCTAATCTAGATGTTCATTGGCAAACGCGTTTAAAAAATATTTTTAATAGTGTTCCCGCACCAATACAAGGTCTGATACAGGAACAATTCCTGACTGCGAAGAATATTTACTGGGATCAACATCGACAATCATTCTCTTTTAAGGGCATTGTTGGTCTTCAGGATTTAAGCAGTCATTTAATCTCACCGAAAATGCGCACTTTGGCTGAAAAGATCGCAGCCACTTTAGAAACGCTGAAATCATATCAAGACGTAATTAAAATCGCCGATTACTTAGAAACTGTACAAAATCAAATTGATCGTATTGAAACAGAAGAAGATCAAAGTTTTCTTAGAGATAAACAACTCCTACGAAAAACTTTTTTATATGATGCTGCAAATATCATCAAAACACTCGACTTAAATGTTCCTGATAATTGCCGACATTTAACAGCTGAAGAAATTCGTACTTTTATTCTTGAAGTTCATATTAAACATCAAATTTTAGGCTATTGGTTCAAAACCATCCTCCCGAGACAACTGAAGCAAATTAGCCATCCATTATTCCAAGACTTTATTATTCAAGAACAAAAAATTCGTGATTTTGATGTGATTGAAAGCAGTCAGTATTTATATCTGGTCGCGACCATTCATGACTTTAGACAGAACCCATATTCTATCCGCCGCTTTTTAATGGAAGAAAAGCTAGGTCTTGAAGATCGAGTTTACCTAAATGGCGTGGTGTTGGATAAGAAATGTTTAAATGATCCAAGTTATTTAGAACAATTTAAATGGCAAGTCAGTCGAATTATTACGATTCAACGACAGATCACGACTCCTATTTTGGATCTGATGGAAAAATTTCATAACGTCAATTTTGATCTGTTATTACCGTTACTCAAAAAACCGCTCGATGCCTCTGGATTTTCAGTCGAACAAGTCATTAACGAGCGCCTTTTAGATTTCGAAAAAGCTTTAACTCTTGAGATCTTGCAACCTTTTCAATATGCACTGCGTCATTCAATTCGTCACCCTGATGAGTTTGATTATTGTTTTATCAGTATGCATCGTCTGTTCTCTGATATTGCGAGTTTTTATAAAGACTTTTCAAGTGAACCCATTATTGCCTTCAATACTCAAGCTCAAATTTTCGAATATAAAATTTTATCCTATTTAAAATTGATGGAAAAAAGACGACATACTATTTTTGTGAGTTTAGACGCAGAGTCTTATGCGGCAAGTCATAGCAAATCTCAAGCAGCGATTGAGCAAGTTAAAACAATTATTGCCGATGCTCTAGACCAACATAAAGTCAATCAAATTGCTTTCAATCAGAAAAAAAGAGAACTCGAAAGCCAATCAAACAAAGGATTCTTTCAAAAAATGTTTGATAAAACTGAAAAGTTAAAATCGGATCTTGAAGCGCTTAAATTGGCTGGAATTAATAATCGACGAATTGCATATTTAGATCTCGTGAAAGTGCCCAAAAAACATGATGAAACGACGGTGTACCTTGAGTTTGAAAGTTTGATTTCAATTAATCAGACTGAGCGTCACTATGCTTTTGTCAATGGCGACAATGGGGTATCAGCTTTGCCTATTTTAATTCAACTCCCTGAAGATAAAGAAAAATTCAATCTTCAGCAAGTGTCGAACACATTACATTTTGACTTAACTAAAGCACGTCAAAAATGGGTCTAAAAAAGAGGAGCTTAGCTCCTCTTTTTTCACAGATTTACATCCCCATAGACTCAAGTGTCTTACCTTTGGTTTCCTCACCGAGCACCAAGATCACGGCTGCAACTGCCAATAATACAGCGGTAAACATCATAAATACTTGGCTAAATCCATTTGAAGCCACCATCATATGGGTAACCACTAAAGGTGCAACAATCCCACCAATACGCCCAATTGCTGCTGCCCATCCTGATCCGAAAGCACGAATATTTGCAGGATATTGTTCAGGCGTGTAGGTATATAAAACGCCCCATGCACCAAGATTAAAGAATGACATCAAGCATCCCCAGAACATGATCATCGCTACGGTATCAGCCTGCCCAAAGAAATATGCTGATACTGCACACATTGCAATAAAGCCTGAAAGCGTCGCTTTACGCCCTAACTTTTCGACGAGCCATGCCGCGACAATATAACCTGGCAATTGTGCTAAAATCATCCCGAGAACATATTCAAAAGACTGCACAATGGTATATCCCTCTTTGACTAAAAGACTTGGTAACCACGTGAAAATACCGTAATACGAATAAACAATCCCAAACCAAATTAACCACAACATTAAACTGCGCTTTGCGAAACCGGTTGACCATAACTGACCAAAACTGACATTTGAATGTGTTGAAACTGGTTTCACTTCAATTTTTTCGATGACTTCGACACCACACTGTCGCTCGATTTTTTGCACAATCGCGTGCGCTTCATCAATACGACCTCGATTGATCAAGTAAGGAATAGATTCCGGAACTTTTTTTAGAATAACGAAGACATAAAGTGCAGGCAAACCACCCAATAAAAATGCAACATGCCAATCAAATTTAGGGATGACGAAATAAGAAACCAGTGCAGCACATAACCAGCCTAGCCCCCAGAAGCTTTCAAGTAACACAATAAAGCGACCACGAACATGGGCTGGAATGTATTCACTCACTAAAGTTACGGCAACTGGTAACTGTCCGCCTAAGCCTAAACCCACAATAAATCTAAAGATTAATAACCATGTTAAATTTGGTGCGAAAGCACAAAGGGCTGTTGCGATGCTATAAATGACCAATGTTGTAGCAAATACTGCTTTACGTCCGATTCGATCCGCCAGTCCACCAGAGAATACTGCACCTATCGCCATTCCCACAAAGCCGATGGATACAACCCAACCTTTTTCAGCAGGCGTCATTTGCCAGTCTTCAGCCATCTTCGCCAAGATAAAGGAAATTAGTCCAGTATCCATTGCATCAAACATCCAGCCTAATCCAATCACCCACAACAAGGTGTAGTGAAATTTACCAATAGGTAAACGCTGTATTCGTGAGATTAAATCCATAGCATGCTCTCTGTGAGGAGTGATTTAAATACAACCAATGACAATCGCTGTTTTCTCAACACTGCTTATTTTTATTTTCTAAAGAACCATATAAAAATGACCGATCACATTATCGGCCATTTTGAAAGATGAGTGTAAAAAGTTTAATTTACATCTTTAGATGACGCCGACTGTTCATCATCATCTTTATAAATAAATTTTGGCATTTCAAGGCCAAAGTAAATTGCGATACAACGCAATGTGAAACCAAAAACAAGAGTAGAAATAATGGTGATATCTTGTGAAAAACCGACTTCGATACAGCCCCAATAGAAAATGACCGCAACAAAAGAAATACTGGCATAAAGTTCGCGACGGAAGACTAAAGGCACATCGTTACATAAGATATCTCGTAAAATACCCCCTGAAACGCCTGTCAATACACCTGCCACTGCACAAACCACGAAACCCTGTTCCATTTGAATCGCAATTTGACAACCAATAATGGTAAAACCTATCAGACCTAAGGCATCTAGAAGTAAGAATACCGAACGTAGATGTCGCATCCATTTTGCGATAAAAATCGTAAATAATGCTGCACAACATGTAAGTACTAGATATTCAGGATGTTTCACCCAAGTTAAAGGATAGTGCCCTAGCAAAACATCACGAACTGATCCTCCGCCCAAAGCAGTCACACAGGCAATAATAATGACACCAAACCAATCCATACTTCGTCGACCTGCAGACAAGGCGCCTGTCATCGCTTCCGCAGTAATCGCAATAATATAAATAACGGTGAGTAACATTGCCCTACTTCCAAATGAGGGTTTTTAATGCGCAATATTCTAAGTTAATTAAAAATTAATTCTAGAGAAATCGCGCACAACATTGCTTAAATTTTTTTCCTGATCCACAAATACAAGTCTGCTTCATCGTCACAGTTTGATCTGTCGTTGGGTCTAAAAAATACCACTGTCTATTGATGAGTACGAAATTTGAGGTTTCATGATGGACATGTACCTGATCGACATGTTGGTAATGTGCTTTGAATTCAACTTGAGCATGGGTTTTATCCAGACGAGGTAAATGCTGAATAACCTCTAATTTTAACCACTGATTGCTCATCGCCCAATCCCGAATGGCAGCAATGTCTAAATGACTTTGCTGACCTGATGCTGTGGTACTCACAATATAGTCGATTTCATGTTTAGCGAATGCACTATAGCGAGAACGCATGAGCTGTTCAGCACTTTCTGCAACACGCTGACCACGATGTAAAGGTTCACAACAGTGTGTATAAATTCCATGCCCGCAAGGACAATTGAGTTCGGACATCAATATTCCAATAAAAAATAGCACCTAATGAGATGCTATTTTAACTGAGTTTAAATCATTCTGATGGGTCTTGTTTTACGATGGGTACAATATGTACTTTTTCGATTTTATGACCATCCATTGTAACCACCTCAAATAGATACCCTTCTGCTTCAAAGGTTTCTCCATTTTCAGGTAAATGTCCTAAATGGAATAAGATATAACCAGACAGCGTAGAATACTGTTCTGACTCATCAACTAAATCACGATCAAGCAATAATGAAATATGACGAATATCAGTTGAACCCTCGAGCATGAGTGAACCATCCTCTAAGCTTTCAACTGCAGTTTCTATTTCATTTTCGTTCGGGAATTCACCCGCAATCGCTTCTAAAATATCAATCGGTGTTGCAATACCCTCAATGGAACCATATTCATTGAGCACAATCGCCATTTGTAAGGGTGCCTGACGCAATTGATCCATCACCATTAAGACTTGAGCGCTTTCATGGACAATGACAGGCTCTCGAATGTGTTTTTCGAAATTAAAATCGCCTGATTCAATATAGTCATTCAAAACGTTATGCGTGAGCACCACCCCAGCAATATTGTCTAGCTCGCCATGTGCAACGATCAAACGTGAATGTTTCATAGAAAGCACTTGATGTTTAATACTTTCAGGATCGTCATCTAAATCGATCCATTCGAGTTCTGGACGTGGGGTCATTAATGATTTGACTGGTCGCTCAGATAAACCTAATACTCCTTGCAACATCACGCTTTGGTATACAGCATTCTCATCCGAGAACATTTCCTCTACCAACGCTTGGGTAGCCAAAACATCATCCGTATTTGTCGATTGAGCATCTGCCGTTTTTGACTTACCACCAAGCATACGAATGACGGCAGATGCTGTTTTGAAACGTAAATCAGTCGTTGTTACCGTTTTTTCTTGGTTACGGCGCATCAATTGATTTAAAAACTCAATCAGGACAGAGAAACCAATTGCAGCGTATAGATAACCCTTCGGAATGTGGAAGCCTAGGCCTTCGACAACCAATGAGAAACCGATCATCATCAAGAAACATAGACACAGAATCACCACAGTTGGATGCTTATTCACAAAGTCCATGAGGGCTTTAGAGGCCCATAGCATGATTCCTATCGCAATAATTACGGCGATCATCATGACCGAAAGATCTTTGACCATACCGACTGCTGTAATCACACTGTCGAGTGAGAACACTGCATCCAATACCACGATCTGTACAATGACCATCCAAAATGCAGCATGAACAGGATTTTCTTCTTTAACATGAACTTTACTTTCTAGACGTTCATGTAGTTCTAAAGTTCCCTTCATTAACAAGAAAATACCGCCAAAAATCAAAATAAGATCTCGGGCTGAAAACGGATGATCAAAGATATGGAATAATGGATTCGTTAACGTGATAATCCAAGCGATTGACGCCAAAAGGATTAGGCGCATGCCAAGCGCGAGCGTTAAGCCTAAAATTCTGGCTTTATTGCGTTGCTCAGGCGGCAGTTTTTCCGCCAAAATCGCGATAAAGACGAGATTATCAATCCCGAGAACAATTTCTAAAATAATTAAAGTTAAGAGTCCCACCCATGCGGAAGGATCAGACATCCATTCAAAAATCATGAGTTACACTCCCACGTTTCAGGAAGATGGGATTCATTTAAACCAAAGTGATGAGGCAAAGTTATAAATGCAGTATTTAAATTTAGAAAATAAATAATATTTTGTTCTATTGAGCGATGTCGATCACTACTCATATTGATGTATTGGTTGCCGAACAGATTTTCAGTATAGAAAAGATTTTATTGCAATTCACTATTTTTTCGGTGAATCAAGATTGGCTTTATCAATCATTTTGGAATGAAACTACAAAATATTTCAAAAAATTCTTATTTATCTATACAGTTGTCACCTTTCTTGCTTAGATTAAACTGCATGATGAAGTTCATTTAAAAAAGGTGAGTAAATAAATATGAATACAAGCGTTCTTAATAACACCTTAGAGACCGATACATCAGTTAAATCAAAAGCAACTCAATGCCTTATTGCACTTTATTGTGGTTCTCGTTTTGGCAATAATCCTATTTACCAACAAAAAGCCATTGCTTTGGCTGAAAAAATTGCAAGGCAAGGATTTGGCATTGTATATGGTGGTGCAAGTATCGGATTAATGGGACAAGTCGCAGATACAGTCATTGAAAACAATGGTGAAGTTGTTGGTGTTATTCCTGAATTTATGCTTGATTACGAGGTTGCCCATAATCAGTTAACAGAACTTCACGTGGTAAGAACAATGCATGAACGCAAAGCCATGATGGCTGAACGTGCTAGTGCTTTTGTTGCGCTCCCGGGAGGTTTAGGTACATTTGAAGAAATCTTAGAAATCGCAACTTGGGGACAGTTAAATCAACACCAAAAACCAATGATTATTTATAACGTCAATGGATTCTATAATGCCTTGATTGCACAACTCGATCATGCAGTAGAAGAAGGTTTTCTACCTGCTCAACATCGGGCAAAAATCATCGTATGCGAGCATTCACATCAAATCATCAATGCCATCGCAAACATGAAATGCCCTGAACAATTCGTGGTCTAAATTCGACAAGACTTTAAAGCATTACGCATGACGGGTAAAAAATAAAAGAGCCATATGGCTCTTTTATCATACATCTACACGATCAGGCTCTATTTCAACGTGATTTGATACGTTGCTGTAGTACCACTGACTTCATTCCCTACAATCAGTAAAGGCGTACCCGTTGGAGATTCTTTTGCGGAAACAAAGGTTAATCCTTCAGGACCTAAGTCTCCTGCCTGACCTTCCTCGATATCGGCAGTGGTTGCATCAAGTTTTCGCGAATGAATATATTGCACAAATTGGGGTTGGGCAGGATTGGAGATGTCATATACCATCACGCCTCCAACTCGTTCTAAACCAATAAATGCATAAGTTTTCTGGCCGATTTGACCGATCACCACGCCTTCTGGCTCTGGTCCCTTATTGTCACTACGATTATCGAACCCTGCTTCTTCATGGTTTGCATTAAAGATCTCAGGATGGTGCTGAGCAATATATTGTTCAAAATCATCACCCGAATCCCAAACCAGCTCTAATCCTGTTTGAGCATCATTTTCTGTCCAAATACTGACAGATCGTGCCCCGAAGCTATATAAATGATCGTAAACTAAATTGCCTCGAGCATTGAGTTTAGGTGTGCCATCAGTATTCTTTTGATAACCTTCAGTCCAAGTGATATTCAAACGACCAAGCATCTTGTCTTCACGGCATCCTTTAGCATCGCCATCGATCGCTCCACAATATGCAAAATGCAGAGGATTCAATTCAGCACCTTTCGCCAGTGCTCTTAATTGTGGTGGCAGATCTTCACCTTGCCGTCTGTCGAAACCATCTTTATGGAATAGATGCTTCGCACGCCATTCTTCAACAAAACCCTTTTTAATATTACCTTGAGCATTCGGATTATCCTTCAATCTCTCTCCCCAATATTCAGGATCATCTTCACCCCAAGCACGAGCATCCCCTTCATTGGCAGTGACAATATACGTTTTACCATTGACTTCGTAACTTGAGATCGCATCTGGCATATATAAGCCACGAACATGCTGCCAAGTTTGAATATTGATCTTCGCAAGACCATTTTCACCATCGGCATCACTGACATCTAAACCATGACCTTGTAAGCCATGATCTTTAAAACCGAGCGGATAAACAGCCATGACTTTGGCATTTAAAACATCCACCTTAGCTAAGGCATTATTTTCCTGTAATGCGATCCATGCAATTTTGCCATCTGCGCTGAGTGTGATGTATTCAGGTTCAAAATCTTGCGCTACTGTTGCATTTGGACCATAAATTCGCACACCTTGATCACGTAATAGCTGTGCTAGACTGTTAAAGGCTTTGAAGTCAGCCGTTTTTGCAACTGGTTTGTTCAAATTTGAGAGATCAATGATTGAAATCGAACCTTCGGGATCAATCGCATAATCATGAGATGGCTCTCCTTCATTCGCCACCAATAAGGTTTTACCATCTGCACTAAAGGTCAGCATATCGGGTAGAGAACCCACTGGAACTTGGGCAATAAAGCTCGAATCATTGGCATTAAAAAGTGCCACGATTCCTGGATCTGTTTTATCTTTGGCTTGTACAGCTAAGGCAACAATTCCATTTTTTACAGCAACACTATTTACTTCTGAGTCTGTTAAATATGATTTAGCATCTAAAGAGCCAATCCATTTAGGTTGCTGAGGTTGGCGATAATCAAAAATATCAACCACGCCTTCTTTTGCGTTTACAACAAACAATCTTTGGCTTTGTGCATCATAGGCAGGTATCTCTGCTGCGCTGACCGCAAAACCACGACTTTCTGTACGACTGAGATAGTTGAGTTCAATCGATTCAGGCGTAATATTTGGTACTGATGTGATATTGTTAGTGTCATCATTACATGCCCCTAGCCCCAATGCACACATTGCGATCACAAGTGCGTTAGACTTTAGCTTCATTTTTTTAATCTTCTTATGATGTTGTTGGCAACAACTCTATGACCATGCGATGACAATGCTGTGACCATCAGATTGCAATTTTGTTGCAAATCCTTCGTATATAAACCACAAGTGATACTGAGAAACTGTTTTAAAATATTAACTTACTAATATGATCCTACAAGATGAGCAGCACAGCACACCAACCCTTACAGCCTGAGTTTAGATTATTGGTGTTTTTGGTCTCGATCGGCTTTTTTATGCAAGGTCTAGACACAACTATCATCAATACTGCGATTCCTGCAATCGCTCATCACCTCAATGAAGATCCTCTACACATGCATAGTGTCGTGGTGGCTTATGTATTGTCAGTCGCAGCTTGTATTCCACTCAGTGGTTGGCTGGCTGACCGATTTGGTGTCCGAAATGTTTATTTTTCTGCAATTATCATTTTCACTTTGGCATCGCTCGGATGTGCATTTTCTTCTAATTTAAATGAGCTTTTATTTTTCCGAGTGATTCAAGGGATTGGAGGTGCTTTACTGCTTCCAGTTGGGCGTCTTGCAATGTTGAAAATCATTCCTAGAACGCAATTCCTTGCAGCCATGTCTCTGATGAGTCTTGCAGGTCTGATTGGCCCCTTAATCGGTCCTACTCTTGGCGGATGGCTGGTGGAGTACGTGACTTGGGAGTGGATTTTCTTAATTAATATTCCTATTGGACTCATTGGAGTTTTTCTCACATTTAAAGCCATGCCAAATGTGACCGAGACCCATGTTGCTAAATTTGATTTTTTTGGCTTCTTGTTATTAGTCATCGCGATGGTTGGCTTAAGTTTAGGGATTGAAAATTTTGCTAGCCCCTATCTTCCACTATGGTGGAGTATTGTTCTTATTGTGTTTGGTTTATCTGCAAGTGCTTGGTACATGGTGCATGCCCATACCCACCAAAATGCTCTATTTCGTGGGAAACTATTCAAAAATCAAATTTTCGCGATTGGTATTGTAGGCAACTTTTTTGCCCGCTTAGGCGGCAATGCGATGCCTTTTCTTATCCCCTTAATGCTACAAGTTGCTTTTGGTTTTGAACCATTTATTACCGGTTTACTTATGATTCCAACGGTATTGGGTTCACTGGCATCCAAACCGATCATTCGCCAAATTATTCAACGATTTGGGTATCGTCGGGTGTTATTAGTCAATACCTGCCTTATTGGCTTATGTATTGCAAGTTTTGCCCTCACCTCAGCCGAAACACCTTTATGGTTAAGAACATTGCATTTCTTCATTTTTGGTATGTTGAACTCACTGCAATTTGTTTCTATGAATACGCTAACCTTAAAGGATTTGCCTCAACAAGATGCTAGTAGTGGTAACAGTTTTCTCTCGATGATTATGATGGTATCTATGAGTATTGGTGTAGCGCTTGCAGGTACACTGGTCAATGTATTCACCGCTTATCTTGGTACTGCACAAATGCAACAGGCCTTCCAATGGACCTTAATTTTAATGGGCTCAATTAACATTATTACCATCTTTATTTTTTGGAAAATTCCGAAAGAAATGGATGATGACTAATGGATATGGATTCTAGATACTGTCACTACCATTTACGTTTATTCGCGTTATGATATTAATTATATTTTGCACCAAACTTTAAGTGCTCATGAATTCAAAAAATAAGCAGCATATCTATTCGCAAAAGATTATCTTGTGGACTTCCCTTTTAGGTGCAGCCCTGATCGCACTCATGGTCGGATTATTGAGCTTTTTCTTTTTGCCGTTTCAACCAGCAACAGCTCAAGAATATCCAATCAAAGGATTTGATGTCTCACATCATCAAAAAGAAATTCGCTGGTCACAAATTCCCAAAAAGGAATATCAATTTGTCTACCTCAAAGCGACAGAAGGTGGCGACTTTAAAGATCGAAAATTTCAGGATCATTGGCTCAAAGCACGCGAGCATGGTTTTAAAGTCGGAGCGTATCATTTCTATCGACTTTGCCGTGATGGTAAAGTTCAGGCATTAAATTTCATTGATTCTGTGCCACGTAAAGAAGATGCCCTTCCTCCAGTCATTGATTTGGAATACGACAGCAATTGCATCAATACCTATAGCAAAGAACAACTGTTATATGAAATCGATGTTATGCATGATTTGCTGCATCAACATTATGGCAAACAACCTATCTTTTATGTTTCTAAAGCCTTCTATAACATCGTACTTGCGGGTGCTTTTACGAATACCCCACTCTGGGTACGTGAATACAACTTTCAACCTGAATTAAAAGACAATCCAGATTGGATCTTTTGGCAATACACTAATAAAGGTAAAATTAAGGGTATTTCTACACCAGTGGATTTGAATGTATTTAATGGCGATCAAAACGACTGGATAAAATTTCTAAAATTAAATCAAATTGAGCCATAAATCTTAAGGAGTCAGTACGTTACAACTAAAGAGATCTAACAAAAAAATAGAGTGCAACTGGGCTCAAGCAAGCGAGTTACGCTTTATAAGGATGACATGATGTCGCTTAAAAAAGGGATTTTAACAGTGGTTGGTCTTTTGGCTGTCACGCTCATGGCTGCGTTTTTTTATTTATGGCAACCATCAGGAAAGCTCTCCGAATTTAATCAATGGAAGGCTAAAATAGACCAACCCGTCAGTGAACAAAAATTAAATGTTCGCTTTTTTGGCGTTTCCACATTGCTATTTGATGATGGTAATTCACAAATTCTAATTGATGGTTTTTTTAGTCGACCATCTCTCATGAACATTGCTTTACAACGCCTCTCCAGTGATCAAGCACTGCTTCACAATATGATTCAGGACCATGAGCTTAAACGCCTCAAAGCCATATTGGTGACCCACAGTCACTATGATCATGCTTTGGATATCTCAGTGCTCGGAAGTTCACTCCCAAAAACTCACATCATTGGTTCGTTGAGTACAATAAATATAGCACGAGGCGGCAAAGTGCCTGAGCATCAATTGAAACTGGCAGTGCCTTTTCAAGCACTACAATTGGGTGCATTTCGTATTACGCCTATTCCCTCACAACATACGCCACCTACAGCAGTGAACAATGATTTAGGTGAAGAGATTCTGCATCCACTGCCTCAGCCAGCACGTTTTTATGAGTTTAAAGAAGGCGGTAGCTTTGACTACTTGATTGAGCACAATAATCACAAAATTTTAGTTAAAGCCAGCACAGGTGCGCTTCCTAATCAATTTCAAAAGTTAAATGTAGATGTCTTGTTTTTAGGAATTGCTCAGCTTTCAAAACAATCACCCGAGTTTCAACAACAGTATCTCGCTGAAACCATTGATCAGTTACAACCGAAAGAAGTCATTCCAATTCATTGGGACAATTTCTTTAAACCACTTTCACAGCCTTTAGAGTTTCTACCACGAATAGCAGATCATTCTCCGAAAAGCCTACAACTCGTGATTGATCATGCACAGCATCAAGGTCGAAAGGTGACTTTACTGACGGAGCCTTACGCATACCCAATAATCAGCTCAACGATGCCTTAATTATGGGTTAAAATTAAGGCATCTCATGATTGATTGAACATTTTGCGAAAGATAATTCATATCGATATGGATGCTTTTTACGCTTCTGTGGAGCTTAGAGAGCGTCCAGAATTACAACACTTACCTGTGGTCATTGCATCTCATCACCCACGGGCCGTCGTTGCAGCAGCATCATACCCAGCTCGTGAGTATGGCTTACGTTCGGCCATGTCGATGACACAAGCCAAAAAACTTTGCCCACAAGTGATCGTCATTGAGCCAAATTTTTCTAAATACCAACATGTATCAGCCCAAATTCATGAGATATTTCAAAAACATACCAGCATCATCGAACCCTTATCGCTGGATGAAGCATATCTGGATGTCACTGAAAATTTACAGCAGATCCCAAGCGCTACTGAAGTTGCGATGCATATTCGTGATGAAATATTTCAGCTTACTGGATTGACCGCCTCAGCAGGCGTTGCACCAAATAAGTTTTTAGCCAAAATTGCATCTGATTGGAATAAACCGAATGGCATTTGTGTGATCAAACCCAATCAGGTGCAACAGTTTATCTATGATCTTCCACTCAAAAAAATCCCTGGTGTAGGAAAGGTCACACAGGAAAAATTAAAAGCTTTGCAACTCGAAAAACTTGGGGATTTACAGCAAGTCGAAGAAAACTTTCTCACTCATCATTTCGGAAAATATGGCAAACAATTATTTCTCTATGCTCAAGGGATCGATGAGCGACCTGTTCAAAGCGAACGCCAAAGACAGCAAATTTCTAAAGAAACCACGTTTGATGAAGATCTTTTTTTAAACCAATGTGATCAATTTTGGACTTCACTGCTTTCTCGTGTTTGGCAAAATCTTCAAAACAAGGAAATGATCGCTAGAGGTATCAGCGTCAAACTCAAACTTAAAAATTTTCAAGTTTTACAACACTCTAAAAGCTTTAAACAACCTTTCAATCACATAGAGGATTTGCAACTGGCACTCAAATTATTGTTAATGGAAATGAATATTCCTGATGAATATCAGTTTAGACTCATTGGTGTTGGGGTGTATCAACTTTCAGAAAAACAACAAGATACGCAACTCAATTTATTCGGATTGTAAATTTCGTCTAGTTTTCATGCAAAAGAACAAAATTAAGTCAATTTTTTTCGCCTTTTTTTCCTTTTTAGAGTAATCTAATCGCGCAATACATTTACCCATGTGTCTGCTGAGATGTTGTTAGAAGACCTATATCTAACACATTTGTCCTGTGATTGGCGTGACAATCCATCCGAATATTACAGGGCACTCTAATTTGAATGGGTACAATGTCTTTTTCCTCCAAATATTTCTGATCTCCTCCCATAAAAATAAACTTTCAGAGATACAGCAATTAAACCGAATTCATAGTTCCACTTACCCTATACTTTCTAAATCCTATACGGCATTTCATAATCTATATTTATATCTATAAGGGATGAGCTTTATGTCTGTTCAACGTTTACACGTTCAAAAACGTTTTTCTGAGGTTGCTATTTTTGGTCACTTCGTTCATCTGGCAGGTCAGTTAGCAGAAGATACGTCTCTCGACATTCGTGGACAGTCACAACAAACCTTTGACATTATTGACCGTTTATTGGCTGAAGCAGGTACAGATAAAAGCCATATCATGTCTGTGACAATTTATCTAAAAGATATTGACAAAGATTATGCAGCATTCAATGAAGTTTGGGATGCATGGGTTTCTGATATTCAAGCTCTACCGCGTACATGCGTAGAGGCTAAACTGTATCATCCCGATGTTCTTGTTGAGCTAACGGTAATTGCCGCGAAACCTTGATAAAAAAAGCATGCCTGAGCATGCTTTTTTATTTCAAAGATGATTAGCTAAATGCGCGAATATCTGCCAATCGCCCAGCACTATACTTTTCTAATTTATGCTCAATCACGGATTCATCTCCCCATTCAATTGGCATATCCTCAGTGTATTCATCCAAAAAATCACGTCTTAACTGCACATATTCTGGGACAGCATGGTAAGAGATCACTTTGTATCCCGCGGTTTCAAGTAATGCATTTTGAAACTGTAAAGTATGTCCACGTTTGAATGAAAATTTATCTTCTAAACTGACAATGGCAAGAACTTTACAATCCTTATTCATCACCACAAAATCGGCAAACATTGACTCATATTTACGGCGTGTACGCGGTAACTTTGTGGTCAGTAAGGCGTCAAAAGAGACATGTGCCAAAATATGCGCATTTGGCATGATTTCTTTAAGACGATTGAAAGTTACTTGCTGATAGGGGCTAAACACTGCTCTTTGACGGAGCATGCTATCAGAGGGTTGTTGATGCTTTAATCCTTTATAAGCAATGAACAACACCACAGCGAGTATGATCACACTCGCGATGATCATGATATCCATGACTAGTATCCTTATTTGAATTCTTATCGTTAATTTCTTTTTTAAACTACTTCAAAAAACACAACTTTTATTATTGTTTCATTATGCTGATGTTATACATCGCATAGTCCAAGTGAAAAGCGCTTCAGACCAAGCTTATATTAAACATGTTCTGCACTTATTGGCTATAGTTTAAAACATGAACCACATCACACTATTGCATAATTGTTGGACAATGATGAAAATTTCATTTGAAGATAACACAATATCACCTGAAATGAAAAACTCAAAACCTCACTAAACTACTAATTTAAATGATTATTTTAAAATAAAAAAGAGACTTACCCAAATCAAGCCCAATATTCCGATAAATGAGCATCATCGAAAATATTGTATAGAAAATGTTCAAAAAAGGACGCCGCAGCGTCCTTTTGAAAGAAATTATCATTTATGCACGAGACTTGGGTTTGGATTTACCCTTAGGTTTCCCCTCGCCAAAAGGTTTTTTGCGATCTCCAGTCTCACGTGGTGGCAAACCAGTGTGCTGTGTCAAGATTTGGCCTTTCTTCGGACGATTATTTTGTCCTTGTGATTGACCACGATTAGCGGTTTGACCCGTACGTTTTTGTGAATCACCTGCAACAGTTGAATTTTTCTTACGTGCAGATTGATATTGACCATCCGTGCCCTGAGGCTGATACGTCGGAATCAAATGTTGCTTAGAATTACCAATTAAGTCCTGACGACCCATTTCTTTCAAAGCTTCACGCAGTAAAGGCCAGTTATTTGGATCATGGTAACGTAAGAAAGCTTTATGTAAACGGCGGCGTTTTTCACCTTTTACAATGTCGACATCTTCAGTATAACGTGCCACTTTCGCAAGCGGATTTTTACCGGTGTAGTACATGGTGGTCGCAGTTGCCATTGGTGATGGATAGAAGGTTTGTACTTGGTCAGCACGGAAACCATTCTTTTTCAACCAAATTGCAAGGTTCATCATGTCGTAATCGGTTGTACCCGGATGCGCCGCAATAAAGTAAGGAATAAGATATTGTTCCTTACCTGCTTCTTTACTAAAACGATCAAACATTTGCTTAAAGCGGTCATACGTCCCAATACCCGGCTTCATCATTTTATTGAGAGGGCCTTTTTCGGTATGTTCAGGTGCAATCTTTAAGTAGCCACCGACATGATGCGTGACTAATTCTTTGACATATTCAGGGTTCAATACTGCAAGGTCATAACGTAGACCCGAACCGATCAAAATCTTTTTAATACCTGGTAAAGCACGAGCTTTACGATATAACTGCGTAAGAGGTGCGTGATCAGTATGCAAGTTTTGACAAACACCTGGGAACACGCACGATGGCTTACGACAGTTCTTTTCAATTTCTGGATCTTTACATGCCAAACGATACATATTGGCTGTCGGACCACCTAAGTCCGAAATAATACCTGTAAAGCCCGGCGCCGTATCACGAATCTTTTCAACTTCACGTAAGATCGACTCTTCAGAACGGTTTTGAATAATTCGACCTTCATGCTCCGTAATCGAACAGAAGGTACAACCACCAAAACAACCACGCATGATGTTCACAGAGAACTTGATCATGTCAAACGCTGGGAAACGCGCATCGCCATAAGATGGATGTGGTAGACGTGCATAAGGCAAGTCGAACACATAATCCATTTCTTCTGTGGTTAGTGGGATTGGCGGTGGATTAATCCAGACATCACGCTCACCATGCTTCTGCACGAGTGCGCGCGCATTCCCTGGATTGGTTTCTAGATGCAAAATACGGTTTGCATGGGCATAAAGCACTGGATCATTGGCAACTTCTTCAAAAGAAGGCAGACGAATCACAGCCAATTCACGTGGTGGCAATTTATGTTTAATCGCCTTAGATGATGGCTGTAACTGCACGATTTGCGTATCTGCATCCAAATTGTCGCCTTCACGAACAATCGGATTGCTGACCACTTCTTTTTGGAAATTCTGATACTGCGTTAAGCTGTTGCCTTTGTCTTTCTCAATTTCACAGCCATCAATATCTTCGGTCATCACATATGGATTGATGATTGGATCAACACGGCCTATGGTATCGACATCATTTGATGCGATCTCAACAAATTTAGCTTTCGCTGCACGGTTATGCTTATTAATAATAAATGCAGTACCACGAACATCAGTAATGTCTGTAATTTTTTCGCCTTTGGCTAGACGGTGCATCACTTCAATGATTGAGCGTTCACCATTACCATACATCAATAGATCGGCTTTTGAATCCATTAAAATAGAACGACGAACTTTGTCAGACCAATAGTCATAATGCGCGATACGACGTAATGAACCTTCGATACCGCCTAGCAGAACAGGAACATCAGGGAACGCTTCACGACAACGTTGACAATAGACTGTTGCTGCACGGTCAGGACGTTTATTCGGTTGGTTATCTGGAGAATAAGCATCATCTGAACGGATCTTACGGTCAGCCGTATAACGGTTGATCATAGAGTCCATGTTACCTGCCGATACGCCCCAAGCAATATTTGGTTTACCAAGTACACGGAATGCTTCAACATTCGTCCAGTCTGGTTGGGCAATAATACCAACACGGAAACCTTGCGCTTCAAGCACACGGCCAATGATACCGGTTACAAATGATGGATGATCGATATAAGCATCACCACAAACAAAAATAAAGTCACAACTATCCCAACCGAGTTGGTCCATTTCCTCGCGTGACATCGGCAAAAAAGGCGCGGGTTCAAAACAAGACGCCCAATATTTGTCGTAATCAAACAACGCTTTTGGCGCAGTCTGAGCGGTATAAGCAGTAGACATGGCTAGCAATTCTCGGCTGGCAGATGGAAGATCAAAAATTAGATCAAAGATGAAAGCCGATCATTTTACCATGAATTCAACTCAACTTGCTTGATTAAAAAACAATCAAATACAACTGCTTAAATTTTCTATTCATCACTGATGACCTAAGACCTGTTTCTGTACATTTAACATACAACCAAATCTAAACAAAAAATAATATGCATTTAATTTCAGCAACTTGAGCTTAGCAATTGACTCAATTCCTTTACGACTGATGATTTGGGTAATAAACAAAGTTGCTTTTCATTTTTATAGTGTTTGAAAAAAATGAAAGGCGTTTAATCGTGCTCAAAATAATACTCACAACCGTTGCCACTATGATGGCTTTATTACTTTCTAATTTGGCTTGGACTCAATCTAAAATTCCACAGTCTTACCAGCAACAAGCAGCTTGGCAACAATTACAACAAAGGCTCCCTTCGAAATTTCGTATCAACGACCAAAACAAACCACATGAGTACTACTGGAGTTGGAATAATTACCGTGTACATGTCGATGCTTATCCCAATACTAAAGCGCCAGCCAAAGTCATTTTATTACATGGCGTAGGTACAAATGGTCGTCAGATGAGTTTAATTCTTGGGCGTCCACTTGCCCAAAAAGGGTATGAAACCTTCGCATTGGATTTACCCGGTTATGGTCTGACACAATATCCTTCAAAAAAAGAAATTCGTTATGATCATTGGGTGAAATTGGTCAATGATTTTGTGAACGAACAAGCGCAAAAAGATGATCGTCCTATTTTCCTTTATGGACTCTCAGCAGGTGGAATGCTCACGCTACATGTGGCCATGCAGAATCAACATGTCGATGGCATCATCGGAATGACGTTTCTCGATCAAGAATTTAAAGACGTTCAAAAAGGAACTATGCGTTTTAGTGCTCTAAGCCCTATTCTTTTGCCAAGTATGAAAGCAGTAGCGCATACTCCTTTGAAGCAAATCACCTTACCTATGTCCTTGGTTTCAAAGATGTCAAAACTCACCAATGACCCTGAAGCCTTACGCATCATGTTGGCAGACAAAACATCTGCAGGTAATAGCATGAGCGTGGAATTTTTAAACAGCTATATGCATTACCAAAAACCATATCCTTTGACTCAGTTTAATCAAGCACCTGTGTTACTGACTCAACCTGAACAGGATCAATGGACTCCTTTAAAATTGAGCCAACCTGTTTTGAAACAGTTGAAAGTACCTTATCGTGTGATGAGTTTACAAAATGGCGGGCACTACCCTGTTGAGCAACCTGCATTAGATCAGCTGGTAAAATACAGTGATCAATTCATTCGTGAAAATTTACAACGCTAAATTGATCTATTGAACGATAAATGAATCACTTAGATTGTTTTGTAAGCATTTTCCTACAATCATCTCTTCCATTGTCGGCTATGCATATCAACGACACTGCACTATTCTTAAACCATCAGGAAACAGGAAGTTTCCCAAACAAAAAACAACAATAATAAGTTTGAGCATCAGGACGTGAGGTACGACAGGAGTTATACCTAAAAGCAGCCGATACGAAGAAAAGCCCATCAGGAAGATGGGCTTTTCTTTTTCTTAGACGTAGAATTTTTTAAGCACACTACACGTTGTCACGCTTGTAAAACAATTATTCATCATGCTTTTTCGCTTTCACAACACTTTCATGCATTCCATTTGTTAGTTTTAAAGTGTGTCACGCAACAACTCTGACTGTAATTTCCAAAGTGCAAGCAACTTATGCTGTTCCTACAATACGGAATAGCCTAGTGCAAACGGCTTGCATACAAAATTTTAAAGATTGAGGATGTGAACATGGCAAAAGCTTTATTTATTACTGCAAATTTTGGTGTTGAAAAAGATGAATTAATCAAACCCTTAGCATTTTTAAAATCAAAAGGGATTGAAACCTATCATGCTGCTGAAGAAAAGAAATCTGTTCAGACTGTGGTTGGGGATCAAGAGCCTTCTGATCAAGTTCAACCTGATTTAAGCTTCGATGAAGTCATCGCAAATGACTATGACATCCTGATTATTCCTGGGGGAACGGTGAATGCGGATAACTTGCGAATTCATCCACAGGTTCAAAAATTGATTCAAATTTTTGCTGACCATCAAAAACCAATCGCAGCTATTTGTCATGCGCCTTGGACATTAATTGATGCGCAACGTATCAAAGATAAAAATCTGACGTCTTATAAGTCAGTAAAAATTGATTTAGAAAATGCAGGCGGTAAATGGGTCGATGAAGAGGTGCATCGTTGTAATACTGGCGGTTGGCCGCTCATTACTTCACGTTGTCCTGATGATATTCCTGCATTTAATGAAGCCATTTATAAAGAATTGACGCAGTCTTAAACGATTAAAACCCCTTTTTTGGGGTTTTATTTTGCATGTTTTACAGACTTTTTAAGTAATCTACGATTTCTTGCTCGCCTGCCATTTCAGCAAGTTCTAAGGCCGTAAATTGACCTTTGTAAGCAACATTTGCACCTTTTGCGACTAGCAGTTGTACTACATCAAAGTACCCATTCTCTGCGGCTGCTTGAAGTGCGCTATAACCTTCATCATCAATTTGGTTTACATCAGCTCCTTTGTTTAAAACTGTTTCAACTTCTGTGATTTCGCCTAATGAAGCCCAATAGATGAGTTCAGGAAGATGAAGTTCGCTATCATCGTCAGGGATTGGGGAGAATGAGTTAAGTTTCATAATATTAAAATTGTCTGATGATGATTTAGAATTATATCTACTTTTCAGGAAAGATTAATTTGCCTTTTTCTACAAAAGTTGCTAATCCCTTCATTCTTCGATAATGTGCCATCAATAGTTTAGCTACCTCTTCTTCATTACCTACTTTATCATACATATCTTGTAGACTTGTATAACCAAGACCTTCTGCTAATTTTTCATTAAGTTCCATTACTATTTTAACTTTTTCACCATCCAATTTTAAAAGATGATTTTCTTTTTCCTTTCTCTTTCGAGCTAAATCTAAATAAATGTCATGTAATTTATTATAGGTCTCAGCTGTTGTAACTAATCCTTTCAAGAAAATACCAATACCTACAGCTACTTGAATTGCAACCTCATAATTTAAAATTAATTCTATATAACCTGGAGAAGCATATGAAATTGCCCTTACTTTAGGATGTGAATGTTTTGGAATATGCCGATAAAACAAATTGTAAACATTTACGTATGTTAGACCATCTCGGAGCTTATAATCGTTCAATTCAGAAATTAGTGTAGAAGCTCGATAGTTATCGTGATTTTTTTCAAGACAATATATAAAAGAATAATTTTGTAGATACAATCTTGAAAATTTATTGAAATCTTCCAGAGACCAACGTTTATCTAACAGAACTCTATAATTTTTATCATCATATTTAGTTTGATTCATCATCAACCAACTCGTATTAAACTACACTATTAATACAATATGTTTACTATTTATTCAATGAAAAAGCCCCCTTACGGAGGCTTTTAAATCATTCAATTATTTAAGCTTTTGCAATACTTGGCTGACTTGAACCAATCTTTTCAGATTCACTTTCATTCATAATCAGAGCCACTGCAATTGCGGTAATCAATACAGGTAATCCTACTGCCATAAAGTTAAAATGCGCTGGTAAGTTCATCCCTAGTAAGCCACCAATCAAGATTGGACCTACAATTGCTCCCATACGACCAATCGCAGATGACCAGCCAATCCCTGTTGAACGAACTGCCAATGGATAGTACTGAGCTACGTAGCTATATAACAACATCTGTGAACCAATCGATGCAGCACCTGCCAAGAACACCAAGATGTAAAGTAACAGCATATTCGACTGGAAGCCCATTAAGCTCATCACAATCGCACCCATTAAACCTAAGAACATCAATACTGGTTTTAAATGGTAACGGTCTGCCAAGATACCACCGCCAACGATCCCCACTACCGCACCAACATTCATGACCATCATGAACATTAAGCTATTATCCATTGAGTAGCCCGCAGCCATCATCAATTTCGGTAACCAGCTGCTGAGAGCGTACATGGTTAATAAGCATGTAAAGAATGCAACCCAGAACAACAATGTATTTACAGCGCGACCACGACGGAACAAGCTGACAACAGTTGCCGATTCAGGCTCATCTACTTGATCCAGCTCGAAAGTTGTATCTTTCTCAACTTTTACTTTAGGTTCAATCTTCGCCACGATTTGACGAGCTTCTTCCTGACGATTTTCTTTTACGATGAAAGTTAAAGATTCAGGTAAGAATTTCCAAATAATTGGAAGTAAAAGTAATGGAATACCTGCGATAAAGAACATGATTTCCCAACCAAAACTTGGTGTAAACCATGAACCTAATAATGCAGCCATCACACCACCTACCGCATAACCACTAAACATAGTGGTTACCAAGGTGCTACGCATTTTTTGAGGTGCATATTCTGAGGTCAAAGCCACAAGGTTTGGCATAACACCACCAATCCCTAAACCTGCCAAGAAACGCAAAATACCGAACTCAGTTGGATTGGATGCAAAACCACCCGCAAAGGTTAATCCACTGAATAAAATAATACAGATCATAATGACTTTTTTACGGCCAATCTTATCTGCTAAAGAACCAAAAATCATTGCGCCAAACATCATCCCTGCAAGTGCAGTACTTGCGAGCATGCCTGCTTGAACAGCACTTAAACCCCATTCATCCATCAATAATGGTAAAACTACGCCATTAATTGCTAAGTCATAACCATCAAACAGGATAATGAGTAAACACCAAGCGACAACATTGAAGTGAAATGGTGTGAATTTAGCATGGTCAATAATTTTATTGACGTTCATTGCTTGCTGTGACATTCCTCACCTCCTGTGAGAGATCGTATTTCAATAATCTTTAAGCACGATCCAACCAACTTTGAATTTAATTGTTGTGAGCGACGCATCAAAATCGTGTGCTTAAAGTCTGTGAGGTAAATTTCACATAATTCTGTGTTAATAAAAATTGAACGTTAGTCTAAAATCCAATCAAAATTAGGCTTTTTATCTAAATATCACATTAGACCAAAGTTAGTTTGACTTATGAAAATCAGTGTTTCCATCATTTTATTGGTGAGTAATGATGATATCTCGCTCAAATACGAATTTATTAAAGTACTTATTTCATTATTATATTTTTCACTTAATTTAATAAAAAACCTCATAGATCAAAATCTATGAGGCCTTGAACAATTAATATAACTTTTTGTCTAATTTAATCTGAATAATTTCATTATCATCTGCAAGTTTTGCATTACGTCCACTTGAACCTGGAAAATTATTGTCATTCAACACTGTGATTAAATCAGGTCCTTCAATCACAATATCTTCAATGGTAAAGAATGGAAAACCGAAACGCTCACCCGTCATAATATCGCCCTCACGTGGCGTACCATACAATAAATTTGGATTCGCAATATCCATTAAATTGACCAAGTCCATCTTATTAACCAACTGCTTCGGTTCATTCAGTTGTATTCGAACTAATTTCTTAAAACCACCAATATTATTTTCAGTATCATCACGCTCAATTACAATACCTTCATTTTGAGTAAATAACTGGAAATCACCAATTGCTGTTGCTTTAGGGTCGAGCTCAAAATAGTAATGGTCATTTGTATATGCTTTTTTAGAAATATCAAATTTTGAAATTAATAAATGTCTTTGCGCATTCTTGCTTAATGGTTTTTCCAGCATTGGATATAAATATTGACCATCTGGAGAAATAGCCATGCCTTCAAATCCACCACTTCTTTGCACGAGCGCATTTTCTATTTCAGCCGCACTTTGATGAAGTTGATTTTGTGGAGATCGAAGCTCTTCTCCTTCTTTTTCAGGATGAGGCAATGCAATCGGAGCACTCTTTAAGACACCATCAGCACTAAAATGCAGTAAAAATGGACCGAATTCATCTCCGATCCAAATATCACCATTTTTATCACGCTGTATAGATTCCGGATCAAAATCAGCACCTGTTAAAAGGCGTTCTGGCGTACTCTCATTGACAATTTTGAACGGTACTAACTTATTCGGATCACGAAGCTGTATATGAGACAGTACTTTAACGTTATTTGAGTTGGTCTTAGCAGTTCTAAAATCTACTGAAATATTATAAAGGCGCAATAGATAGTCTGCTGAGTTATCTTGTGCCCCAAATCCATTATCAGACATTACAAGATACGTTTCATCAGCATTTTTTAATGCCCCAGAAAATCCTTGAACTGGCTGACCTTTAAATGGCGGATAAATACCGTTTGCACCTTTCACATAAAGTCCTGAATCTGGTCCATCGGCATAGGTAGCCACATCAAGCTTTGCAAATGAAGCAAGTGTGGGTTCCTTTATCTGATTTTGTTGATCTGAGGTGATCTTATCATCAGAATCATTACAACCGCTAAGGGCTAAAAATGACAATAGCACTGTGCTTAAAAGTGTCTTGTTCATAAATCCATATGTATCACTTAATTAAGGACTCATGATTAAACGGCATGATGGTGTCATTCCTCTGACAGATCAATGAAGATTTGATGAAGGCTTATATTATTAGTTCCTCACTATATAAAAATCTTTATCAGTAAGTTATATGATCCATTTCCCTTTATTTTTATATCTTTTTTTCAATTTATATATATAAAAAAACACCCCCTTGTATTGAAGGGGGTGTTTAGAATAATGAGCTGGCGATGACTTACTCTCACATGGGTAACCCCACACTACCATC
>NZ_JBWYIW010000005.1:0-169719 GCF_056779915.1 Acinetobacter sp. ANC_7513 | reverse complement strand
CCCAATCGCAATGGACCCAGGTCTACGTTTTGCGATCCGTGAAGGTGGTCGTACAGTTGGTGCTGGTGTTGTTGCTAAAGTAACTGCATAATAGAAGTACAAACGAAAACCGAGAGTTTCGATTCTCGGTTTTGTTATAGGTCAGTAGTTCAATTGGTAGAGCGTCGGTCTCCAAAACCGAATGTTGGGGGTTCGAGTCCCTCCTGGCCTGCCAAATTATTTTTGATAAAAAGCTTGATGCTGGCTAAACTGGTCATATAATAAGTCGCGAATTCAACGACGAGTACAAAAATGTCGAATGATAAATCGCGTGACGCATTAAGCGACGCGCCAATTCCTCAAAGAAACAATTCCGCTGAAGTCGTTAAATCTGGTTCACCAGTTGACGTGATTTTATGGATTATTGCATTGGCATTACTTGCTGGTGCACTTATGGTAAATCAACATCTTCCAGCATATTGGGTTCCCGCAAACAATATTTGGGTGCGTGTTGGGGTAATTTTGGCTTGTATCGTTGTGGCTTTAGGTTTATTATACGCCACCCATCAAGGCAAAGGCTTTGTTCGTTTGTTGAAAGACTCACGCATTGAACTGCGTCGAGTGATTTGGCCAACAAAGCAAGAAACAGTAACTGCATCATGGCAAGTGTTACTTGTTGTTGTAATCACCGCTATTGGTTTATGGTGTTTTGATTACATTATTAGTTGGTTGATGAAGTTTATTATCGGGTAAAAGAGCTATGAAACGTTGGTACATTATTCATGCCTATTCAGGTTATGAAAAACAAGTGATGCGTTCGCTTAATGATCGAATCCAGCGTAGCGCTGTTGCCGATAGCTTTGGTGAAGTCCTTGTTCCTACCGAAGAAGTGGTAGAGATGAAGGATGGTAAGAAACGTAAGTCAGAGCGTAAATTCTTTCCAGGCTATGTGTTAGTTGAAATGGAAATGAATGACGATACTTGGCACATTGTTAAAGAATGTCCAAAAGTGCTCGGATTTATTGGTGGTACGGCAGAAAAGCCTGCCCCAATTACGCAAAAAGAAGCTGACGCGATTCTTGCACGTGTACGCAATACTGGCGAAGCACCTCGTCCTAAGACAATGTTCGAGCCAGGCGAAGAATTATTGGTTACTGATGGTCCATTCACAGACTTTAAAGGTGTGGTGGAAGAAGTTCAGTACGAAAAGTCACGCTTAACGTTGACGATTAATGTATTCAATCGACCAACTCAAGTTGAATTGGAATTTCGACAAGTCGAAAAAACAATTTAATCTGAATTGGTTGAAAACGCCCGATTTGATTAATCGGGCATTGTTGTTGTAACGGTATCGTTACTTGTAAATATTGGGGAGCCTTAATCGGCGTTTGTACCCAGAGGTAATTGAAATGGCTAAGAAGATTGACGGCTATATCAAGCTGCAAGTTCCAGCTGGTAAAGCGAATCCATCTCCACCAATCGGTCCTGCACTAGGTCAACGTGGTGTAAACATCATGGCATTCTGTAAAGAATTCAATGCTGCTACACAAAAACTTGAAGCTGGTCTTCCGATTCCTGTAGTGATCACTGTGTACAACGACAAGTCGTTCACATTTATCATGAAAACTCCGCCTGCTGCTATTCTTCTTAAGAAAGCTGCTGGTATCCAAAAGGGTTCAGCTGTACCTAACAAAACTAAAGTTGGTAAGTTGACTCGTGCTCAATTAGAAGAGATCGCGACTACTAAAGAACCAGATTTAACTGGTGCTGACTTAGACGCGCGTGTACGTACCATTGCTGGTTCTGCACGTTCTATGGGCTTGGAAGTGGAGCTTTAAGACATGGCTAAATTAACTAAACGTCAAAAAGCGATTGCAGCTGCTGTAGAAGCGAACAAAGTTTATACTTTGGAAGAAGCTGTAGCAGTACTTTCTAGCCTTCCAGCTGCTAAATTCAAAGAATCTTTGGATGTAGCTGTAAATCTAGGTGTTGATCCTCGTAAATCTGACCAAGTTGTTCGTGGCGCGACTACACTTCCTGCAGGTACTGGTAAAACTGTACGTGTAGCTGTGTTTGCTCAAGGCGCTGCTGCTGAAGCTGCTAAAGCTGAAGGCGCGGACGTAGTTGGTTTTGATGACCTTGCTGAAAGCATTCAAGCGGGTAACCTTGACTTTGACGTAGTGATTGCTGCTCCAGATGCAATGCGCGTTGTAGGTAAGTTAGGTACAATCCTTGGTCCACGTGGCTTAATGCCAAACCCTAAAGTGGGTACTGTAACTCCTGACGTAGCAACTGCAGTTAAAAATGCAAAAGCTGGTCAAGCACGTTACCGTGTAGACAAAGCGGGTATCATCCATGCTGCGATCGGTCAAGTAGGTTTCACTGCTGAAGCTGTTCGTCAAAACGTTGAAGCTCTTGTAGCTGACCTTAAGAAAGCAAAACCTGCAACTTCTAAAGGTGTTTATATCAAAAAGATCACTTTAAGCTCAACTATGGGTCCTGGTCTTACTATTGATGTAACTAACGTTTCTAACTAAGTTTAACTTAGACAGAATTTTAAAGCCCTGAGTAAGATTTGAAGCGCTGCTTCAAATCTTACGCAAGATACCGGTTTTGGATTTCTTGCGAACTTAGGCAAACTTTGAATTGGTAAATGAGAATTTATCAGCGTCAAAGACCTCAGGCGAGGGGAGTTTTATGCTTCGCTCTTAATATTCCAGCCTGCGTAGACGCGGTGGTGTGATTTAGTTCATCCTCCGCGTGTTGACTCAGTGATGAGTTAACGAACTGGGAGTGTACTTCGCGTGAGTACATAAATCACCGTTAGGAGGTTTTACAATGGCTCTTCTTATCGAAGACAAAAAACAGATCGTAGCTGAAGTTAACGCTGTTGCTTCTACTGCTTTCACTGCTGTTGTTGCTGACTACCAAGGTTTAACTGTTGAGCAATTAACTGCTCTTCGTGTTGAAGCGCGTAAACTAGGTGTTACTACACGTATCGTGCGTAATACTTTAGCTAAACGTGCTCTTCAAGATACTCAGTTCGATATCTTGAACGACAACCTTGTTGGCCCAACAATTTTAGCTTTCTCGACTTCTGAAGACGACATGGGCGCAGCTGCTCGTTTGTTTGAAGAATTTGCTAAAACTAATAAAGCATTTGAACTTAAAGCTGCTGCATTCGATGGCAAGGTTTATCAAGGTGCTGAAGTTAGCGTAATCGCGAACCTTCCGAACCAAGAAAAAGCGCTTACTATGCTTGCAAATGTTCTTCAAGCTCCTATTTCGAAATTGGGTCGCCTTATTACTGCGCTCAAAGAGAAAAACGAGTCAGAAGCTGCTTAAGCTTAATAAATCAATTTCCACACCATTCAATATCCATTTGGAGTTATTCTCATGGCTTTAACTAACGAAGAAATCTTAAACGCAGTTGCTGAAAAAACTGTTCTTGAACTTGTTGAACTTATCTCTGCTTTTGAAGAGAAATTCAATGTATCTGCTGCTGCTGTAGCTGTAGCTGCTGCTCCAGGTGCTGGCGCTGCTGCTGCTGAAGAACAAACTGAATTCAATGTAGAGTTGACTTCTTTCGGTGCTAACAAAGTTGCTGTAATTAAAGCAGTTCGTGAAGCTACTGGTCTTGGTCTTAAAGAAGCTAAAGATTTAGTTGAAGGCGCTCCAGCTCTTCTTAAAGAAGGTGTTTCTAAAGAAGAAGCTGAAGAACTTAAGAAGAAACTTGAAGAAGCTGGTGCTCAAGTTACTGTTAAGTAATTTCGCCATGGGGTCATTATTAATTTGACCCCAAAAATTGGCTGATGGCTCTTGGGTCATCAGCCTTTTTGCGTTACAATTATCGGCTCGATTTTTGTTAACTTGATGTAAAAATCATCAATACTAACTATAATTGAATAAAATCAAACGCTTACCAATATTTTTCCATGTTTAAAAATATTGTTAAGCGTTTTAATACCACTGAACATTGCAGCATTTGAACAAAGTGGTGGTCATATCGACCTGCGTAATTCCTTCTAGACCCGTTCTGCAGGCGGGTTTAGTTTACTTTCCGAGGACTCCAGATGGCATACTCATATACCGAAAAGAAACGGATCCGTAAGAATTTTGGTAAATTGCCCCAAGTGATGGATGCTCCGTACCTGCTCGCGATTCAAGTCGACTCGTACAGAACGTTCCTTCAAGATGGCAAAACACCAAAAAACCGCGAAGATATCGGTCTCCAAGCCGCATTTCGTTCAGTTTTTCCAATTGAAAGTTATTCTGGGAATGCTGCTTTAGAATTCGTTGAGTATAGCCTTGGTAAACCAGAGTTTGACGTTCGCGAATGTATTCTTCGTGGCTCAACTTATGCGGCACCAATGCGCGTAAAAATTCGTTTGATCATTAAGGATCGCGAAACGAAATCAATTAAAGACGTACGTGAACAAGAAGTGTACATGGGTGAAATGCCACTTATGACACAGAATGGTACGTTCGTGATCAATGGTACTGAGCGTGTAATCGTATCTCAATTACATCGTTCACCTGGTGTGTTCTTTGATCATGACAAGGGTAAGACGCATTCAAGTGGTAAGGTGCTTTATTCAGCACGTATCATTCCTTACCGTGGTTCATGGTTAGACTTTGAGTTTGATGCTAAAGATTTAGTATACGTTCGTATTGACCGTCGTCGTAAGTTACTTGCGACTGTGATTCTTCGTGCCTTGAACTATACAAACGAACAAATTCTAGACATGTTCTATGAAAAGGTTCCTGTATATCTAGACATGGGCAGCTATCAAATTGACTTGGTTCCAGAGCGTCTGCGTGGCGAAATGGCACAATTTGATATCACAGACAATGACGGTAAGACAATCGTTGAGCAAGGTAAACGTATTAATGCGCGTCATGTTCGTCAAATGGAAGCTGCAGGCTTAACTAAACTTCCAGTACCTGATGAATATTTATATGAGCGTATTACTGCTGAAGATATTACATTACACAATGGTGATGTGATTGCTGCAAACACGGTTCTTAGCCATGAAGTTATGGTTAAAATCGCTGAAGGTGGCGTTAAGCAATTTAACGTACTTTATACCAACGATATCGATCGCGGTTCATTCGTAGCTGATTCATTACGTGCTGATACGACTTCTGGTCGTGAAGAAGCACTTGTAGAAATTTACAAGGTAATGCGTCCAGGTGAGCCACCAACGAAAGAAGCTGCAGAAAACTTATTCAATAACTTGTTCTTCTCTTCTGAACGTTATGATTTATCACCAGTCGGTCGTATGAAGTTCAACCGTCGTTTAGGTCGTCCTTACGAAGTGGGTACAGATCAGAAGTCACGTGAAGTTGAAGGTATTCTTTCAAACGATGACATCATTGACGTATTAAAAACACTGGTTGAAATCCGTAACGGTAAAGGTGAAGTCGATGATATCGACCACCTAGGTAACCGTCGCGTACGTTCTGTTGGCGAAATGACAGAAAATCAATTCCGTGTTGGTCTAGTTCGTGTTGAACGTGCTGTGAAAGAGCGTTTATCACAAGCAGAGACAGATAACTTGTCTCCACAAGACTTGATCAATGCAAAACCAGTAGCGGCTGCAATCAAAGAATTCTTTGGTTCAAGCCAGTTATCTCAGTTCATGGATCAAAACAACCCATTGTCTGAAATTACACACAAACGTCGTGTATCAGCATTAGGTCCAGGTGGTTTAACACGTGAACGTGCGGGCTTCGAAGTACGTGACGTACATCAAACTCACTACGGTCGTGTTTGTCCAATTGAAACGCCTGAAGGTCCAAACATTGGTTTGATCAACTCATTATCTGTATATGCGAAAGCGAATAGCTTTGGTTTCTTAGAAACTCCATATCGTAAAGTTGTTGATGGCCGTGTAACGGATGAAGTTGAATATTTATCAGCAATTGAAGAAGTAGGTACTGTGATTGCACAGGCCGATTCTCAATTGGATAAAGATGGCAACTTAACAGAAGAGTTCGTATCTGTTCGTCACCAAGGTGACTTCGTACGTATGCCGCCAGAAAAAGTAACGCACATGGACGTATCTGCTCAGCAGGTTGTTTCTGTGGCTGCGTCACTGATTCCATTCCTTGAACACGATGATGCGAACCGTGCATTAATGGGTTCAAACATGCAACGTCAGGCTGTTCCTACGCTGATTGCTGACAAGCCTCTTGTTGGTACAGGTATGGAAGCGAACGTGGCGCATGACTCAGGCGTGTGTGTGATCGCGAAACGTGGTGGACGTATTGAATACGTAGATGCATCTCGTGTCGTTATTCGTGTGAATGAAGATGAAATGGTTGCGGGTGAAGCAGGTGTAGATATCTACAACTTGATCAAGTACACACGTTCGAACCAAAACACATGTATCAACCAAAAAGTGCTTGTGAACCTAGGCGACAAAGTTGGTCGTGGTGATGTACTTGCTGATGGTCCATCAACTGATGGCGGTGAATTGGCACTTGGTCAAAACATGCGTGTCGCGTTCATGACTTGGAACGGTTATAACTACGAAGACTCGATCTTATTATCTGAGCGTGTTCTTCAAGAAGATCGTTTGACGTCTATTCACATTCAAGAACTCTCTTGTGTCGCGCGTGATACTAAACTTGGTTCAGAAGAAATTACTGCTGATATCCCGAACGTAGGTGAGGCTGCACTTTCTAAGCTTGATGAATCAGGTATTGTCTATATCGGTGCTGAAGTAACTGCTGGCGACATCTTAGTTGGTAAAGTAACACCTAAGGGCGAAACGCAGTTGACTCCTGAAGAAAAATTGCTTCGTGCAATCTTTGGTGAAAAAGCAGCTGATGTGAAAGACTCTTCACTTCGTGTTCCATCTGGTACGAAGGGTACAGTTATCGACGTTCAAGTGTTTACTCGTGATGGTATCGAGAAAGACGAACGTGCTCAAGCGATTGAAAAAGCTCAACTTGATGCATACCGTAAAGATTTGAAAGAAGAATACAAAATCTTCGAAGAAGCTGCACGTGAGCGCGTTGTACGTTTGTTGAATGGTCAAGAGTCTAATGGCGGCGGTACAACAAAACGTGGCGATAAGTTAACTGATGAAGTTCTTTCAAATCTAGAACTTGTTGATCTACTTGATATCCAACCAGTAGATGAAGGCATCGCGGAGCGTTTAACTCAAATTCAAGTATTCTTGAAAGAGAAGAGTCTTGAAATTGATGAGAAATTCGCTGAGAAAAAACGCAAGCTTTCTACAGGTGATGAGTTAACAACTGGCGTATTGAAAGTTGTTAAAGTTTACCTAGCAGTAAAACGTCGTATTCAGCCTGGTGATAAGATGGCGGGTCGTCATGGTAACAAAGGTGTTGTATCAAACATCTTGCCAGTTGAAGACATGCCACATGATGCGAATGGTGTTCCAGTAGATATCGTATTGAACCCACTAGGTGTACCTTCACGTATGAACGTGGGTCAGATTCTTGAAACTCACTTGGGTATGGCTGCGAAAGGTCTTGGTGACAAGATCGATCAAATGTTGAAAGAACAACGTACTGTACTTGAACTTCGTGAATTCTTAGACAAGATTTACAACAAAGTTGGTGGCGAGCAAGAAGATCTTGATAGCTTAACTGATGATGAAATCTTGGCACTTTCAGGCAACCTCCGTAAAGGTGTTCCACTTGCAACACCAGTATTTGACGGTGCCGAAGAAGGTCAAATCAAAGAGTTATTAGAACTATCTGGTCTTTCACGTACTGGTCAGACAGTACTGTATGATGGCCGTACTGGTGAACGTTTTGACCGTCCTGTAACTGTAGGTTACATGTACATGTTGAAATTGAACCACTTGGTTGATGACAAGATGCATGCGCGTTCTACAGGTTCTTACTCGCTTGTAACGCAACAGCCGCTTGGTGGTAAAGCACAATTCGGTGGTCAGCGTTTCGGTGAGATGGAGGTCTGGGCACTCGAAGCATATGGCGCAGCTTATACGCTTCAAGAAATGCTGACTGTGAAGTCGGATGACGTTGAGGGTCGTACCCGTATCTATAAGAACATTGTAGATGGTAACCATTATATGGACCCAGGTATGCCTGAATCGTTCAACGTATTGACCAAAGAGATCCGTTCTTTAGGTATCAACATTGAACTGAAAAATGGTGACTAAATCCCCCTCAATCCCCCTTTGATAAGGGGGAGACTAACCCCTCTTTAAAAAAGAGGGGTTAGGGGAGATTACCAATTCAGTTAAAAAACAATATTTGTGACCCAGTTGTGAAGTGAAAATCTCCACAACACACGGAGAAAAAAATTGAAAGACTTGCTCGATATCATGCGCAAAAAGACGGATTCAGACGGTCATGCTCCTGTAGAGTTTGATCGCATCCGTATTGGTCTTGCGTCACCAGAAATGATTAAGTCATGGTCTCATGGTGAAGTTAAAAAGCCAGAGACAATTAACTATCGTACGTTCAAACCTGAACGTGATGGTTTATTCTGTGCCAAAATTTTTGGTCCAGTAAAAGATTACGAATGCTTGTGTGGTAAATACAAGCGTATGAAATACAAAGGTGTCATTTGTGAAAAATGTGGCGTTGAAGTAACAACTGCGAAAGTTCGTCGTGAGCGTATGGGTCACATTGAGCTTGCTTCACCAGTTGCACACATTTGGTTCTTAAAATCACTGCCTAGCCGTATCGGTCTTCTTTTAGACATGACGCTACGTGATATCGAACGTGTATTGTATTTCGAATCTTACGTTGTAACAGATCCTGGTATGACGCCATTTGAGAAATACCAACTTCTGAATGACGAAGAATACTTCACAGCATTAGAAGAGCACGGTGATGAATTCACTGCGAAAATGGGTGCTGAAGCAGTTCAAGATTTGTTGAAAGACATCGATCTTGAAGCTGAGATTTCTCGTTTACGTGAAGAAATTCCAAATACAACTTCTGAAACGAAGCTTAAGAAAGCATCTAAGCGTTTGAAGTTAATGGAAGCGTTCAAAGAGTCGAATAACAAACCAGAATGGATGGTGTTGACTGTACTTCCAGTACTTCCACCAGATCTTCGTCCGCTTGTACCACTTGAAGGTGGTCGTTTCGCGACATCTGATTTGAACGATCTTTATCGTCGTGTGATTAACCGTAACAACCGTTTAAAGCGTCTTCTTGATCTAGCTGCTCCAGATATCATCGTACGTAACGAAAAACGTATGTTACAAGAGTCTGTAGATGCATTGTTAGATAACGGTCGTCGTGGTCGTGCAATTACTGGTTCGAACAAACGTCCTCTTAAATCTTTGGCAGACATGATCAAAGGTAAACAAGGTCGTTTCCGTCAGAACTTACTTGGTAAGCGTGTTGACTATTCTGGTCGTTCGGTAATTACTGTAGGTCCTACTTTACGTCTTCACCAATGTGGTCTTCCTAAGAAAATGGCACTTGAGTTATTCAAGCCGTTTATTTTCGCGAAATTACAAGCGTCTGGCCAAGCAACTACCATTAAAGCTGCGAAGAAAATGGTTGAGCGTGAGACTCCAGAAGTTTGGGACGTTCTTGCATCTGTGATTCGTCAACATCCAGTGATGTTGAACCGTGCGCCAACACTTCACCGTTTAGGTCTTCAAGCATTTGAACCTGTATTGATCGAAGGTAAAGCGATCCGTCTACACCCACTCGTATGTGCTGCGTTCAACGCCGACTTCGATGGTGACCAAATGGCGGTACACGTTCCATTAACACTTGAAGCTCAATTAGAAGCTCGTGCGTTAATGATGTCAACGAACAACATCTTGTCTCCAGCAAACGGTGAACCAATCATCGTTCCATCGCAAGACGTTGTCTTAGGCTTGTATTACATCACGCGTGATGCAATCAATGCCAAAGGTGAAGGCATGGTGTTCGCAGATACTCACGAAGTAAACCGTGCGCTTGCAACAGGTCAAGTTGATTTACATGCTCGCGTTAAAGCTCGTGTACATCAAACTGTGATCAATGAAAATGGTGAGCGTGAGCAACAAACGATTATCGTTGATACAACGCCAGGCCGTTGTTTACTTTGGGAAGTTGTGCCAGAAGGTTTAAGCTTCGAGCAAATCAACGTTGAGATGACCAAAAAGAACATCTCTAAATTGATCAACTCTTGCTACCGTAAGCTTGGTTTGAAAGATACTGTTATTTTTGCTGACCAATTGATGTACCTCGGTTTCCGTCAAGCAACACGTTCAGGCGTGTCTGTTGGTATGGAAGACATGGTGATTCCACCTGCGAAGTATTCAATCATCGAGAAAGCTGAAGTTGAAGTTCGTGAAATTGAGCAACAGTTCGAACAAGGTTTCGTAACTGCCGGTGAACGTTATAACAAAGTTGTCGATATTTGGGCACGTACAAATGACCAAGTAGCGAAAGCGATGATGGATAACTTGTCTTACACGACTGTTAAGAACAAACAGGGCGAAGATGAGAAACAAAAATCATTCAACTCCATCTACATGATGTCTGATTCTGGTGCCCGTGGTAGTGCAGCACAGATTCGTCAGCTTGCAGGTATGCGTGGTTTGATGGCAAAACCGGATGGCTCGATTATTGAGACACCAATTAAAGCGAACTTCCGTGAAGGTTTGACCGTACTTCAGTACTTCATTTCAACACACGGTGCACGTAAAGGTTTGGCCGATACAGCATTGAAGACAGCGAACTCGGGTTACTTGACACGTCGTCTTGTAGACGTAGCGCAAGACTTAGTGATTACTGAGCCAGATTGCGGTACTTTTGACGGTCTCGTAATGACGCCATTCATTCAAGGTGGTGATGTTATCGAGAACTTAGGTACTCGTGTGCTTGGTCGTGTATTAGCTGAAGATGCGAAGCGACCAGGTTCTGATGAAGTAGTACTGCCACGTAATACACTCATCGATGAGAAACTTGCAAACTACCTAGAAGAGCAAGGTGTCGATGAAGTTAAAGTGCGTTCAGTAGTAAACTGTGCATCTACTTTTGGTGTATGTGCGAAATGTTATGGTCGTGACCTTGCACGTGGTCACTTGGTGAATCCAGGTGAATCAGTGGGTGTAATGGCTGCTCAATCCATTGGTGAGCCAGGTACACAGTTAACGATGCGTACATTCCACGTGGGTGGTGCTGCGAGCCGAACTTCTGCTGCGAACAGTGTTCAAGTACGTAATGCAGGCTTTGTCCGTTTCCATAATGTGAAGACAGTTCAACACGCTAAAGGTCACTTAGTGTCTGTTTCTCGTTCTGGTGAGATTGGTATCACTGATGACATCGGTCGTGAGCGTGAGCGTTATAAACTTCCTTACGGTGCCTCAATCTTGATTAAAGATGGTGGTGCGGTAGAAGCTGGCGGTATTGTAGCGACTTGGGATCCGCATACGCATCCATTGGTAACAGAAGTTGCTGGTAAAGCACGTTTCAGCCAAATCGCTGATGGTGTAACTGCAACCTCGAAAACAGATGATGCAACTGGTATGACGACAGTTGAAATTTTACCTGTAACGTCTCGTCCAGCTTCTGGTAAAGACTTACGTCCAGCGATTGTATTAGATACAGTTGATGGTGGTGAACAGTTCTACTTCTTACCACAAAATACAATTGTGACTGTCCGAGATGGCGAAACAATTGGTGTGGGTGATGTAATTGGTCGTGTACCTCAAGAAACTTCACGTACTCGTGATATTACCGGTGGTCTTCCACGTGTAGCTGACTTGTTTGAAGCACGTAAGCCGAAAGAACATGCGATCCTTGCAGAAGTTTCAGGTGTTGTAAGCTTTGGTAAAGAAACTAAAGGTAAGAATCGTTTGGTGATCACACCGGATGATGGCTCAGAGATTTACGAAGAGTTAATTCCTAAGTGGCGTACGATTAACGTGTTCGAAGGTGAGCATGTGAACCGTGGTGAAACGATTTCTGATGGTCCGCAAAACCCACATGACATCTTACGTTTGAAAGGCGAAGTTGCACTTACGAACTACATCGTGAATGAAGTTCAAGACGTATATCGTCTCCAAGGTGTAAAAATCAACGATAAGCACATTGAAGTCATCGTACGTCAAATGTTGCGTAAAGTTGAGATCATCGATGGTGGTGATACAAGCTTCATCAAAGGCGAGCAAGTGGATTACATCCGTGTTGTCCAAGAAAACCAAGCAGTACTTGCTCAGAACAAGTTCCCTGCGAAGTTTGAACGTCAATTGATGGGTATCACGAAAGCTTCACTTTCTACTGACTCGTTCATTTCTGCTGCATCGTTCCAGGAAACAACACGTGTGTTAACTGAAGCTGCTGTAACAGGTAAAGAAGATGATTTACGCGGTCTAAAAGAAAACGTGGTTGTTGGTCGCTTGATCCCAGCGGGTACAGGCTTGGCTTACCACTTAGAGCGTCGTCGTCAAGAAGCAGAAGCTGCTGAGCACGAATTGGTTAATGACTTCTCTGAAGTTGACCAAGCGTTCTCACAAGCATTAAATGAAGATCAGTTTTAATCTAAACTGAATTAAGAAGGCACCTACGGGTGCCTTTTTTTATTGAGTTTGATAATGTGAATTTGAGGCTAAATATCTATTTTGAAAAAAACTCTTTACAAATAGCATCATTTTCGCGTTGTCTTGTAACAGAAATTGAAAATTTTATTCTCTAGATCGCGATATGCTTATATAAATAGACAAAGAGGGACATCAAGATGAAAAAGTTAACAGCTGTCATGGCGATGGCAACCGTATCTACAATGCTACTTGCAGGTTGTGAAAGCATGACGCCGAATCAACAGCGTATTGGTGCAGCTGCTGCAGGTGGCGCACTTGGTGGTGGTGTTGGTAATAATGTTGGTGGTGGTGTTGGTGCAACGCTTGGTGGTGGTGCAGGTGCCGCTATAGGTAGTAAAGCTCAAGGGGGCTCAGATCGTAATGCCACTTATAGTGGTGTAGGCGGTGCAATCGGGTCTGCAGTCGGTAAAAGTATTTTTGGTGGTAACTCTGGCGCTGCAATTGGTGGTGCAATTGGCGGCGGTGCAGGAGCAGCGATAGAGCAAAAGCGATAGAACAAAATAATCGTTAATTTGCTAAAGTGATAAAAAAAAGCGCTCATAGAGCGCTTTTTTTATTAACGGAAACGTGTGGCTTTTGCCTTCTTGCGACGGATATACACAGTTTTGTGAACTTCTGCGATCCGTAAGCCTGATTCATCCATAATATTCACAGTATAGCTACGGTAAACAGGAGCATGATTGCTAGCGAGCTCTTTGATGAGTTGTATTTCACTGGAATCAATGCGGATATCTGCATAAACAGTGCTACGACCAGGAGTTAAAAAATCGATGCTTGCAGCCTTATCCCAAACAATATATTTATCACCTAAGTGATACATGAGTAATGTCATATAGAATGGGTCAACCATAGAATAAAGGCTACCGCCAAAGTGGACACCCACAATATTTTTATTTTTTCGTGTAAGTGGCATTTTTACACGAATATGATGATTTTTTAAGTCGATTTTATCGATAGTAATGCCTGCGCCTTGAAAGGGTGCAAAGCTATTAAACATATACTTGGAGATTAACGGAATTGTCGTTAGCTTTTTCAAAATACTCATTTAGGTCAATTATTTTTATTTCATTAGTTAGCATACTAAAGTACAAAAAATATTCTGGCATTGATCGAAAATCATCGTAGACCAAGAAAACGGTCAATCAATAACAAAAAAGGTTGAGCATATTATGCAATTTGAATCGCATTGGATTAACACGACAGATCAACAAAAACTCTATGCTAAAACATGGGGAGATCGGAATAAGCCGGCATTGGTGCTTGTGCATGGTTATCCAGACAATCAAGAAGTATGGGAACCAATCATTTCGAATTTAATCGAAGATTATTTTGTTGTAACTTATGATGTGCGTGGCGCTGGTCAATCGAGCTTACCGAAAAAGATTCGCGCTTATGCATTAGCTCAACTGTCTTTGGATTTGGAGAGTGTGGTAAATCGTCTGTTGCCAAATCGAAACTTTCATGTGGCAGCACACGATTGGGGCTCAATTCAAACATGGGAATCCGTAACAGAATCTAAATTTAAAGGTCGTATTCTTTCATATACCACTATATCTGGACCATGCTTGGACCATGCTGCTTATTGGATGCGTGAACAATTCAAACATCAAAAACCAAAGTTCTTTAAGCAATTGATTAAGTCTTGGTACATCGTACTATTTCAGCTACCCGTAGTTGCACCGACGATGTGGAATTTTCTCAATCCAGATCGCTGGGGCAAAATATTTGAAATTCTTGAAGATACAAAAGGCTTACCTGTAAACCAAAATATCTCTAAGGATGGTGAGTATGGTGTGGCACTGTATCGGGCAAACTTTATTCCACGTCTAATGATGCCTCGTCAACGTCATGCGATTTGCCCCGTTCAAGCGGTAGTCTTAAAACGCGATAAATATGTAAGTCCAGAGTTGATTGACGAAATTCCAAAATGGGCGACAGGTTTTGAACGTGTTGAGGTAGATGCGAATCACTGGGCAGTTTTAAGTCGTGCACAAGAGATCGCATCGTATATTAAACAATTTGCAAAAAAAAATGCGCAAGGCGAATAGAATCTGACGAGTGAAGGTTTCAACCCCTGATGAGCAGATTTATTACAAACAAATTCTGATAAAATAGTTTTTTTGTCTGATTCCTATTTCTTATGTTTGCAATTCTTGCTGCCATTGGGGTCATGTTTGGCCTCTCTTTGGCTCGTGTGCCTGTGGTATTTGCACTGATCATTGGTGCTGTAACAGGAGGCCTATTGGCTGGTCTTGGTTTACAAGGCACTATGGAAGCGTTTAATGGTGGTTTGGGCAAGGGTGCCCAGATTGCTTTAGCTTATGGTGTACTTGGTGCATTTGCCTTAACTTTGGCTCGTTCAGGTTTGCCAGATCTTCTAGCATATAAAATGATTAATTCACTTAAAGGTGAGGCTAATCTTAAAATACAAAATCGTGTCAAATATGCCATCTTTGCAACGGTTGCAATAGCGGCTGTTTGTTCTCAAAACGTAATTCCCGTGCATATTGCTTTTATTCCTGTATTGATTCCACCATTATTGATGGTATTCAACCATTTAAAGCTTGATCGACGATTGGTTGCATGTCTACTCACATTTGGTTTATGTGCAACTTATATGTTGATCCCAGTCGGTTTTGGTGCAATTTTCCTAAATGATATTTTAGGTCAAAACATCAATACTTTTGGTGAACCACTTGGCTTCCAAATTGATTATGATCAAATCCCTTCTGCGATGGCGATTCCTGTGTTTGGGATGTTCGTAGGTTTATTAATCGCAGTGTTTTATAGCTATCGTAAACCACGAGAATATCGTGACATTCATGTCGAAGAACAACCACAAAGCATTTCGGGTGAAATGGGTGTTCAAGAAGGTTCTGCGAGACCGGAGGTTTCTAAATTTACGATTTATATGGCGGGGGGTGCTGTTTTAGCAACGCTTGCAGTGCAATTGTATTCTGATTCGATGATTTTAGCTGGTTTAGTCGGTGTGGCGATCCTAAGCTGTGCAGGTATTTTCAAGTGGAGAGAAGCTGACGATGTCATCATTACTGGTATGCGTATGATGGCACTCGTGGGTTTTATTATGATCGCAGCACAAGGTTTTGCAGCCGTGATCGGCGCTACTGGTCAGGTTCCGACTCTAGTGGAAGCTTCAGTCGCATGGATTGGTGATAGTCAAGGTTGGGCAGCATTCTGGATGTTACTCATCGGGTTGTTAATTACACTAGGTATAGGATCATCATTCTCCACAGTGCCAATTCTTGCAATCATTTATGTCCCATTATGTATTCAGTTTGGTTTTAGTCCAGCAGCAACAATTGCGCTCATAGGTACTGCTGCAGCTCTAGGTGATGCAGGCTCTCCAGCTTCAGACTCGACTTTAGGTCCAACATCAGGTTTGAATATGGATGGTCAACATGACCATATGAAAGACAGTGTGATTCCGACATTTATTCATTTCAATATTCCATTGATGATTTTTGGTTGGATCGCGGCAATGGTGCTATAACTATATTTAAAAAATGATTGAATAAAAGGCGATTAATATAATCGCCTTTTTTATTTTAAATCAGATTAAAGTAGTGGGTTTAAATAAAAAAATCCCGAGTAAAATAATATGATTAATAATTTATTTAAAATAATTGATGATTTTATAATTGACTAAATTAGTATGATTTAAAATAAATTATCATTGTAATCAATTGTTTATAAATACAATGTATTTTATTTAAATTTTAAGAGTTGCATATTAATTTTTGACATGTTTATTATATTTAAATAGTGGTTTATTTAGATCAATCTTCCAGAGGTTATAATAATGTTAAATAAAATTGCACTGATTGTTTTGCTTGGAATGTCTGCAAATGCACTGGCAGGAGAATGGCAACTTAAGTTAGGTGCATCTGCAATTTCTCCAACGCAAGATACCGCTGTGGCCTCTCTAGGAGGAGCTAAAGTGGAAGCCGATGATGAATTTGCTTTTACCCCTTCGGTGGAATATTTCTTTAATGATCAAATTTCTGCTGAATTATTATTAGCCACACCAGTTCGCCATGATGTTTTGATTAATGGCGCTGATGCAGTGACGATTAAACATTTACCACCAACACTGACTGCGAAATATCATTTTAAAAATAACTCGGGATTTACACCTTATGTTGGTCTTGGTGCAACAGCATTTATTGCTTGGGATGAGCAAGGCGTTCAAAGTGTAAAAGAAGATTTTGGTTATGCAGCGCAGTTAGGTTTCAATTTCCAACCAGCTGATGCAAAAAACTGGGGTGTATTCGCTGACGTACGTTATGCAGATTTGAACCCTGAAGTGAATGTAGATGGAACAACAAAGTTCAAGCTAGATATAGATCCAGTCATCTATAGCATTGGTTACAGCTACAAATTCTAAAAATAAAGTTGCGCCTAGCCCTATTATTCAATAGGGCTTTTTTTATGTGTTGTACTATAACAGGTAGAAAATACCATATAAAAAAACAATTTTTTTCAATAATCTAGAAAGCTCATAACCGAGTAGTATGCATGAAGAACCAATTCATAAAACTCATCATTGTACTGGCTGCATGTGGAAGTGTTCCAGTATTTGCAGCGAGTTTTGATTGCAAAAAGGCGCAGTCCGAAACTGAGAAAGCTATTTGTGAACATCGTATCTTGAATGATGCAGATGTTAAAATGGCTGCCACTTATCAAATTCTACGTCGTTTAGTACCGATGGGAATGCGATCAATCATTCAGAATGAACAAGTCAAATGGCTGGAATTACGTGATCAATGCCAAGCAAATTTGCAATGCTTAAATCATGTCTATCAAATGCGTCAGCAAAAACTAGAAATACATCTTGATCGAATTTACAAACAAGGTCCTTTTTAAAAAAATTTAATTTTGACCATTGAAAAAATTAGAAGCTACACCATTCATTAAGCATTCAAAAAAATTGTTTTGATGTGTTTAAGGAGTAGTTTATGAGCGAGCAGAATACACAAAAACATAGTTTCCAAGCGGAAGTTGCTCAGCTTTTACATTTAGTGACGCATTCACTTTATTCAAATCCAGAAATTTTCCTTCGTGAGCTAATTTCAAACGCTTCAGACGCATGTGATAAATTACGTTTTGAAGGGATTAATCATCCTGAATATTATGAAAATGATCCAGATTTACGTGTACGCGTACAATTGGATAAAGATAATAAAACCATCACCATTTCAGACAACGGTATTGGTTTAAGCCAACAAGAAGCTATTGATAATTTGGGTACGATTGCTAAATCTGGTACTAAAGACTTTATGTCTAAATTAACCGGTGATCAAAAGTCAGATGCACAGTTAATTGGTCAGTTTGGTGTCGGTTTTTATTCTGGCTTTATTGTCGCTGATAAAATCACAGTTGAATCACGTCGTGCAGGGGCTGAAGCTTCAGAAGGTGTACGTTGGATCAGTGGTGGTACAGGCGAATTTGAAGTTGAGCAAATTACGAAAGAAGGTCGCGGTACAGATATTATTCTACACTTGCGCGAAGACGCATTAGATTATTTGCAAAGTTATAAAGTAAAGCAAATTATCAATAAATATTCAGACCATATCAGTTTACCAATTCAAATGGAAAAAGAGGTATGGCAACAAGAAGAAGCAGCTGAGGGCGAAGAAGCGAAACCAGGCCAGTATGTCAAAACGGGTGAATGGGAGGCGATAAATTCTGCCAGCGCATTGTGGACACGTAGTAAGAATGACATTACTGAAGAACAGTATATTGAGTTTTATAAAAACTTAAGTCACGACTTTGAAGCACCGATTACTTGGGCGCATAACCGTGTAGAAGGGAGCACTGAATATACGCAATTACTGTATATCCCAAGTAAAGCACCGCACAACATTTTCTCACGTGAAGCGAAAGCAGGTATCAAGCTCTATGTGAAACGTGTCTTCATCATGGATGATGCAGATAATCTCATCCCGAACTATTTACGATTCGTTCAAGGTGTTGTGGATAGCGCAGACTTACCGTTGAATGTGAGTCGTGAATTACTTCAAGAAAGTCGAGATGTTAAAACCATCCGTGAAGGTAACACACGTCGAATCTTAACAACTTTAGATACTTTAGCTAAATCTGAAGATGAAGCAGATCAAGAGAAATTTAAGAAGTTTTATGCTGAGTTTGGTTCTGTCTTAAAAGAAGGTTTGGGTGAAGATTTCACCAATCGTGACCGAATTTTGAAGCTTCTACGCTTTGCAACTTCAAACAATGATGAGGTCACCACTTCATTGGCTGACTACAAAGCAGCAATGAAAGAAGGTCAAAAGGCGATTTATTATGTAACGGCGGAAAGCTTAGCCGCTGCTAAAAACTCGCCACAACTTGAGTTATTCAAGAAAAAAGGCATCGATGTTCTGCTAATGACTGAACGTGTAGATGAATGGGCAATGGAATTTGTTCATGAGTTTGACGGGACACCAATGCAGAATGTCGCAAAAGGTGCTGTCGATTTAGGTGATTTACAAGATGCTGAAGAGAAAAAAGCATTAGAAGCGGCGGCTGAGCAGTTTAAACCTGTGGTTGAAAAGCTGTCTGAGTCATTAAAAGACAAAACCAAAGAAGTGCGCGTAACCACTCGTTTGGTTGATTCTCCAGCGTGTCTGGTAACTGGTGAAGGCGAATTGTCTCCACAGTTGATTCGCATGTTAAAACAAGCAGGTCAAGCAGTCCCAGAAAGCAAGCCAATTTTAGAGATTAACCCTGAGCATCCATTGGTGAAAAAATTGGATGGTTCAGCACAATTTGACGATCTTGCAAATGTGATTTTTGATCAAGCGATGATTGCGGAAGGTGGTTTACCAGAAGATCCAGCTGCATATTTAAAACGCATTAACAGTTTATTATTGAAATAAGCGCATATTTTAAATTGTGATCGAAAGCCTATCTTCGGATAGGCTTTTTTTATGCAGCGCCGTCGTAGGATGTAAAAGGAACTATTTAAGCTTTGGGTTAAAATAGATAAATTTTTTCGATGTTAATGATAAAAAAATACGTCCAAGTTTTGATTTGGAAAACATATTAAACAATAATAATTAATCTATAATAGCGATCATTAAATATTGGGAATATTCTATGAAAACTTCAATGATGCTCGCATTTAGCATGTTTTGTCTGAGCTTAACCAATGTCTCTTATGCAGAACAAGATGTGAAAAAAATTGTTCGAAATGATCGTGTAACCGTGGTGAAGCATCAAATTCCACAGTTTGATATTAATTCTTTTGTGGATAGTAAACGTATCGCACGCACAGATCGTGTCGGTTATGTTTTACCTAAAACCGAAGCTGAAGTGGCGCCTAAAAAAACACGTATTACACGTAATGATCGTATCGTGATTCAAAAGCCTGTCATTTGAGAATCTAAGATCCAAAAAAAGCCCATCAGTGATGGGCTTTTTTTTATGACTATTATCGAGCGCTAAAATCTAGCTTCAAGACGAACTAATGCACGAGGATAGTGTGATCGATCTTCACGCTTGTCATTAAAATAGTTAAGATCACCTTGAACAAAGAACCATTCGCGGAATAAGGGTTGGCGCCAAGAAACAAAAGGTCCCCAACTGTTCATACGTAAATCATCTTCGTTGTAATAACCACCCACATACATACCGTAGTTAAAGCGGTTATCATGGAAAAACTGATGTTGGCGATAGGTACGATTATCCCAAGTCCAATCATCATCTTGCTCATCCGCATAAGTTAGATAAAGCTGATTTGAAATAAACGCTTCATTTGGACGTGCATGCGTGAGTTCCAAATTGGTTCTTAGATAATTTTCGCTATCTATACCATAACGATAGATTTGTTCAGCATGAAAGGAAAAATCATTCCCGAGAGCCCAATCTTTTTTTGCCTTTAAGCGGGCATAAATGTCATCTCCAGATCGAATACCTAAATCAGCATCTAAATCGAAAGGTAACTTATCAGATAGTTGTGACCAACGTAATGCGATCGAACTGTTATCTTCACGGATTCGCTTAGTGTCGACATTCTTGTCGGGATCAGCAGCGGGATTTTCATTGGTAATGGCAATATTGTTGTCAATTTCATTATCCAGTGAATCATCACCAAAGACTAAACTTAATTTACGCTCTAAGGTTGGTAAGTCGATTTTACCGCGTATACGTGGCTTGAATTCGTAATCATCATACTTATTCCATTTATTATCAAAGATTACACGTAGCGTTGCTTTGGCGGTTTCATCTTCATAACCTTCACCAAACCAACCATCGATTCGCTGAGCGGTTCGGTCTGCCCAGTGGCGAATCGATTTTTGACGTCGGTCAATCCATGATAAATCTTCAGTCGCTTGGGTCGGGGCGTATATTCTTTTATTGGATTGTTCAGGGAATAGTGTGGGGGTTGAATCTACCATGCGAGGAACGTAGTTAATCCAACCTAAGCTATTTTCATCCGATGTTGGCCAATCTTTTTGTTGAAATTCTAAAGGATAGTCTAAAGTAGGGAATTCGCTACTGACACTGATTTCATCTGTTTGATAAGGATCAGTCAAGTGATCTATCTGATCTTGGCTATACACGAAAGTACTTAAAAAGCTACAACTTAAGACAAGACTTAAGGTTGACGGTTTGAACTGCTGCATGATTCTTTTCATATTCGCTCTAAGTCATTTTCATTGTTAAGCCGCTGAATTTATTTATAAAATTAAAAATGGGCTTAAGCATCGTGATATTATTAAAAATCAATGTTTGATCTATTCTAATGAATTGTTCAACAAAATTCACAATAAACAACAATGAATTTAAAGTGATTTAAAATTGGAACAGATAATGAGAAGACTTGAAACTGAAATAATTTTATTAAATGATTGTTTTATAGATAAAAAAAGACCTCCTTGGGGAAAGAGGTCTATAAAAATTTACCATGTATAGAGTCATGCAGTGAATCTATATATGAAGTATATTCAGTTCCGATTCACTTGAATAGGCTTGTTTATGCAACGCTGAATTCTATTTTTATAACAGTCTAAATATGGCTTAAGTCATGCAACCTTAAGCCAGTATTTAGGTTCTCGAAGATGTTTTATGATTTGCTTGGTGGCACGTCACAATGTTCATCAGTACAAGTTTCTGCATCTTCAACAGTGGGTTGATCTGTTTGTTCATTGGCAGTCGTTAATACTTTGTTGATCACATCTTGGAAGACTTGAGTCGGTTGAGCACCAGCCAAAGCCACACGCTGATCGAATACAAAAAATGGTACGCCAGTCACTTTTAATTGATCACGTGCAAGTTCTTCATCAAATTGGACAAAATCGGCATATTGATCAGAATCCAAAATATCATCCACTTCAACTGGATTTAAACCAATGCGCGAAGCAACATCTTCGAGAGTTTCACGCTCGCCAATGGCTAAACCTTGGGTCATATAGCTATAAAAAAAGGCTTCTTTTGCTTCCGAACCCAATCCTAAGCTTTGTGCATGATGAATAATTCGATGGGCGTTGAATGTATTTCCTGAGTTGGCATTTTCCCAATTGAACTCGATGCCTTCTGCTTTTGCCATTTCCGCAATATTGCGTTGCATTTCTTCAACTTCAGCGACAGTACGCCCATATTTCAATGCCAAACGTTCGCTATTTGAGACTTCTTGACGTGGCGGTGCATCAGGATCTAACTGGAAACTGTGCCAATGGACTTCAAGTTCAACACCAGTTGCAGCAGCTGCTGCTTCTAAACGTTTTTTTCCGATATAGCAAAAAGGGCATACTACATCTGACCACACATCTACACGCATAAAAAATCTCTAATCATCATTTATGAATCTATAGTGTGGGCAATGACAACAAAATTAAAGGTCTAAATCTGAAACGCAGAGTTTCAATCCGATATATTTCTGTCGAAAATATGAATATTGCGTAATAAATTATTGAAACTTGATCACAGAATCACGAATAAATCGACAAAATCACAGCAATATCCACTAAATTCATTCCTATTTCTGCTTAAAAAATATGCTATACAATACACTTCATGTGCTTGTCATTGTTCGCAAGTGATTCATTACTCAAACAAAAAAGGATAGGAGTTTGAGATGCGCGGAATTTTAGCGGTGGTTATCGTCATGGTGACCTTATTATTTGGTTATTGTGCCTACGCGCAAAATGAAAAAAATGATGAAGTGCAACGTCAACAATTTGATTTGGTGATGACGGAAAAAATTGAGCAGCTTTATGTTCAAGCGAAGGATTGGAAAACCCCTCTGAATTTTAAAGTTGAAGATGAGCGTTTGGATGGTGACTATAAGGTACTTTCTGAATTTATTTTGAAGTATTGGGTAGACAATATTGAATCACGAAATATGTATTTACGTGAGTTAGATCAAGCCAAGTGGGATGAGTTTCTGAACGTTCGTCGCCTAGAATTAGATAAAAAGAATAAATATCAAAACACCGAAAAGATGTTTGTCCAAGTGAAGAAAATTCAATCTGAATATCAAATGCGTGACCAACAAATTTATGCGACAGCTTTACAAGCGCTTGATGCTTTGGAGATGAAATCAGACTTGCGTGAGCCAATGAAAGAAAAGTTAAAATTCAGCCGACAGCATAATAATGATCAAGCTTTGTTTGCTTTAGAACTTAAGATCACAAAAAAAGCTGAAGAAATGTTTGAGTTTTTGAAGAATCATGACTGGCAACGCCGTAACGAAATGATCCTATTTAAAAGTGATCTCAGTGTGAATCGCTTTAACGAGTTATATCGCGAATTAAATCAATTACAACGTGAAATTGATCAGTTAAAAAATCAAAATGCCGAAGTGATTGAAGCACAAACAGTGAATCAAAGTCCAAGTTCTGAACCGGTTTTTCAGGAAGAAACGCAATAAACATTCTTTCTTGGTTGTTTCTTTCAGCGTGGTTATAAAAAATGGACGCCTGCTTTACTCACGGAGTAAGGCAGAGAATGCTTTACTTGAAAGTAAATGTACTTCATGAACATGCTCAATTTTAGGATTAATATGTGCTTTTTCTTTCCATTGATCTAAGGTGATACCATTATCGAGGACTTTTTTGTCATATAAATAGTTTGGAATTAAACCTGGCAATGTCACGCGATAATCTCGTGGAATTTGTCCTACTGCATGTTCTAATAAATCAAACAAGATGGTCGTACAATTACTGATATAGGTGTTATACCAAACTGGGGTATGATTTAGCCGATTGGCTTTGTTCAGGAATTCTAAAAACAACATCTGAATTTCGGTTTGATTCATTTGAATTGGATAAATATAAACATCTTCTTCGCGAATATTTGAGCGGGTATAAATCAAATCATTTTCATCACCTACGACCAGTGCCAATTCATACTGCCGAAAAAACCCGCCAATGGTGGAGAATCCTTCATCTTTTTCCTGACGAACTTCTAAAGAAAATGCGAGATGTTGGCCATCATCAAAACCAAATGTAATAAAAACATGCGCAATAGGACCTTGCATAAAATGAGATACCACTAAATCTATACGATCTAACTTTTCTAAATCGTATTGTCGTGTTTCCCACCGCGTCACGTAGTCTTTATCACTGTGCCAAATAAAATTTCTGACATTCTGTAATTCCACTTTGCCATTTTTGAATTGGAATTGAATAATTTTGTCGGTTTCATCCTGCCAAACGCGATCATTGCGCGGCTCTAAGGAAAAAAAGCTAATCATGGCAATCAAAAAAATAATCAAATACGCCCATGTGAAATAGGGCTTATAGCTGTGTTGCTTGAAATGGAATATCCCTGTAATGATGGTAAGTCCAACCCAAAACAAGATCAGCGCATAAGTGAAAATGGTATTAACAGGCTGATGTGTCCAAATGAATAAAACTGTCCAAATAGAACTGAGAGAGATAAACACGATGAAAAGGGCATTTCTAATTTTTGTAATCATACGCCGTACTTTTAGATGTTTTTCTTTTTATAAACAATATTGCCTTTTGCCTGAAGCGCAAATTTGTAAAAGAGGATAAAGGATCTAATTCGCTTCTTGAAGTGTGAATATCTTCAGAGGAATGTGCGAACACATTCCTACTGAATTTTGGAAAATTAAGCTGCTTTTTTAAACCAAGAGAAGAAGCCTTTTTTCTCAGCTTTTTCTGTTGCTTTTACAGCAGCTTCAGCAGGTGCAGCTTTTGCAGCTTCTACTTTGTCGGCAGTTTCAGTTTTTACAGCTTCTACTTTTTCAGCAGCAGCGTCTTTTACTTCAGCAGTTTGTGCAGTTGCTTCAGCTTTTACAGCTTCAACTTTAGCTTCAGTAGCTTGTTTTGCTTCAGCAGGTGCAGCTTTCACATCTTCTACTTTTGCCATTGCTACTTGTTTTTTAGCTTCTGCTTTTACAGCTTCAACTTTTGCTTGAGCAGGTGCAGCTGTTTGTTGAGCTGTTTGATCAGCAACAGTTTTTACTTGTGTTTTAAGGGCAGCAGCAGGAGATACGATTTCAGCAGCCATAGCAGATGCAGAAGTAGCAACGATTGCAGTTGCAAGGATAGTTTTAAGCATGTTCATTGTACGCCCTGTTGGAGAAAGGAGAATGTATCGGGCGATATAATACGCTTATGAGGATTAAGTTGATGATGAGTAAGGTTTTAATGGTTGGATATTCAACTAATTTTACAAAGGGATAACAAAGTTTAAAATATTTTAAAGGTCGGCTCCTTGAATCTTATCCATAGCTTGTGCAATTGCAAATAAGCCAAAAACTGCTGCTAACATTGAAAAAATTGAATAAATACAAAGAAAAAAAATAAAACAGTTAAGAGCTTTACCAACGTAATTTATAATCGCATTCATACAGCTACTTAAGTTAGGTAAAAGTTGATCAATAATTGATAATAATGAATTAGTTTCTAAAATAAATAGTCCTATAAATGCAAACAGTTGCATAATGATAAAGTGAATAAAACTTGCATTTATAACTATAAAAGTTGAAGGATCACCATTTTGTTTCTTCTTGCTTAAGATTTTTTTCAAAGTTGGATCACCTAATGTTAACCACACAGCGTAACCTGCCAAAGAAAATCCTAATAAACTAGGAAATATTCCGAGAAATTTATTATGCCATGTAGGCTCTAGCCAAAATTTATAGGAAATTATGGTGATAAAAAATGATATCCAAAAATAACCAGATACAAGAACAGCTTTTATTCCACCATAATATTCCCAATACTTATTTAATGATCTCCACATGGCTATTCCTAAGCGCTCTTCTTACTAACGATCTTATCACTCGCAAATCTCAAGCGATTTTCAATAGTTGTGCTTTTTGTAAATGCTTCCTGTAGCTTCAATGGAAACTTTTTTGTACTTACTTCAATAGTTTTATGATTAGGTCCTTCATAAGCAGCATAAACCTCTCCATTATCCGCAGCAACTAATCCTAATTTTTCTGTATTACCTCCCATGTTTAGAAACTTTCCATCTTGTGCCGTCAGGGTTAAAGTCATTTCCTTAGCTTTTTTTTCCTCAAGATAATCGGTTACATCAGAGTCTATTAGATCATCAAATATATCTGGGTTAGGTCTAGAGATAAAAAATTCGATTTTTTTAAGTTTTTTATTTTTTAAAATAGTATTAACTGCTTTACGTGACTTCATAGGGTGAATTTCACCACTTGTAAATTTAGATTTATCACTATCCAAAATTTTTTTAAAAAATTGAAGGACAATGTTTATACTTATAGTGGATTTTTCATTCTCCAACTCAAACACTAATTTGTGATCTTTTGGGTAAAAGAGGAAGTGGAAGAACGTTGGTTTGTACTTAATATTTGAAGCTATATTAAGTTCTAGATCCTCAGGTGTTTTTCCTGTATTTAAATCTATAAATTGACTAGGTAAAAGATTTTCATAACGAACAATAGATCCATAGAAGCCAGCTAATTGGTCATTACTATCAATAAAATTAATGTCATGAAGTGTTAAGTGATAAGTTCTATAACCAGTAGGGAGAAAGAATTTTTTTTCTAATATAAATTTAAAAAAATCTATATAAATTTTTGGTGAGGGGTGTGGATGCAAAGTTAAATTGTATCCTGTATATACAAACGTTCTTTGACGTTCAAATAACTTTTCACTCTTCACCCAATACCCCACTAATAATTATATTATTTAGAATAATAATATTATGTCATTATTTTATAAAAATAAAAAACCCCGCATTAAGCGGGGTTTCTTTTGGTCTCGTATTTAAAACTTAAACACGTTCGATCACAGTTGCGATACCTTGACCAAGACCGATACACATCGTCGCAAGACCGATTTGAGTATCTTGTTGTTCCATCACGTTTAACAACGTCGTTGTGATACGCGCACCAGAACAACCCAATGGGTGACCAAGCGCAATCGCACCACCGTTTAAGTTCACGATGTCTTGTTTGTCATGTAAACCTAGACCTTTTAATACTGAAAGACCTTGAGCGGCAAATGCTTCGTTTAACTCAACAGTTTGAATGTCACCAATACTCAAGCCAGCACGTTTAAGCGCTTTTTGCGTTGCAGGAACAGGACCGTAACCCATGATCGCAGCATCACAACCTGCAACCGCCATAGAGCGAATTACAGCACGTGGCTTAAGACCTAATGCTTGCGCACGCTCAGCAGACATCAATAACATTGCAGATGCACCGTCAGACAATGCTGATGATGTAGCAGCAGTCACTGTACCGCCTTTAGGATCAAACACAGGACGTAACGCTTTAAATGCTTCAAGGTTCGCATCTGGACGAATCACTTCATCTACATCGCATAGGATTTTGAAGCCATTTGCATCATGACCTTCAACACCAATGATTTCGTTTTTGAAACGACCTTCTTGAGTAGCAGCCCAAGCACGACGGTGAGATTCAACACCAAAAGCGTCTTGCTCTTCACGGCTAATGCCATTCATACGACCTAACATTTCAGCCGTTAAGCCCATCATGTTAGATGCTTTTGCATAATGTTTAGATGCTTGTGGGTTCAAGTCGATACCATGCATCATGCCAACGTGGCCCATGTGCTCAACACCACCGATGATGAAGATATCACCTTGGTTAGTCGCAATTTGAGCAGCTGCGGTATGAATTGCTTGCATTGAAGAACCGCAAAGACGGTTAACAGTTTGACCTGCAACAGTTTTTGGTAAGTCTGCCAATAACACGATGTTACGACCGATGTTCATGCCTTGCTCTAGAGTTTGGTTCACACAACCCCAGATCACATCTTCAACTTCGTTCACATCAAACTGGTTACGAGCAACCAATGCACGAACTAATTCAGCAGATAAGTTATCGGCACGTACATTGCGGAACATACCATTTTTGGTTTTACCCATTGCTGAACGTACGCCATCAACGATGACAACGTCACGTGGATTTAAAGTAGCCATTCACGTTGCTCCTTAACCGTAGAATTTTTTATTGTTAGCAGCCATGTCACGCAACATTTGTGGCGCTTCATAAGCCTTACCTAAATGCGCATACTTGTCGCAAAGCGCAACATACTCAGCTACACCAGTTTGATCGATGTAACGGCATGGACCACCACGGAATGGAGGGAAGCCTACACCCATGATCATTGCCATATCTGCTTCGTTTGGTGTTGCAACGATGTTGTCTTCTAAGCAACGAACAGTTTCGTTACAGAAAGCAATCATCATACGGTCAATGATCTCTTGAGGATCAAATTCACGTTTTTCACCAGTCACGACAGAAGCAATTACGTCATACGCTGTTGGATCAACAGTTTTTGCTTTCTTGCCTTTCTTGTCCAATTCATATTTGTAGAAACCAACATCGTTCTTTTGACCAAGACGTTGTGCTTCATACATTGTTTGGATTGAACCTTTGAAATCAGGCTTCATACGGTCAGGGAAACCTTCAGCCATCACTTCTGCACCGTGAACGCCAGTATCAATACCGACAACGTCCATTAAGTATGCAGGACCCATTGGCCAGCCAAATTTTTCCATCACTTTGTCGACTTGTTGGAAGTCAGCGCCGTCTTTAAGAAGAAGGTCAAACGCACCAAAGTAAGGGAACAATACGCGGTTTACAAGGAAGCCCGGGCAGTCATTGACAACGATAGGAGTTTTACCCATTTTTTGAGCGAGTACGACAGTCGTTGCAATCGCTTCAGGTGAAGTTTTTTCACCACGGATGACTTCAACCAAAGGCATCATATGCACTGGGTTAAAGAAGTGCATCCCTACAAAGTTCTCAGGACGTTCAAGGTTTTCAGCCAAACGCGTGATTGAGATCGTAGAAGTGTTTGATGCAATGATCGTGTTTTCACGTACTTTAGATTCAGTTTCTTTGAGTACGATGCCTTTCACTTTCGGGTTTTCAGTTACCGCTTCGATCACGATATCGACTTCTTTAAACTCATCATAGCTTAATGTCGGACGGATACGTGCAAGCGTTTCACCCATTTGAGCAGGCTTGATTTTCTTACGTTCAACTTGTTTAGTCAGAAGACCGTTTGCTTCTTTCATTCCTAAAGCAAGTTGTGGGTTACCAATATCTTTCATGATAATTGGTGTGCCTTTGCTTGCCGCTTGATAAGCAATACCACCACCCATGATACCTGCACCAAGTACTGCAGCTTGATTTACAGGGTGAGCGCCTTGTTCATATTTTTTCGAAGTTTTCTTCACAACTTGGTCGTTGATGAATAGACCAATCAACGCGCCTGCTTGTGGCGTTACCGCTGCTTTTGCAAAGTGTTCAGCTTCTTGGCGAAGTGCACCAGCACGATCTAAGCTTGAACCTGCTTGCATAGAATCAAGCAATAATTTTGGCGCAGGGTATTGTGCAGGATTAGCTTTCGCAAGCACCACACCTTTAGAAGAGTTGAAAGCCATCATTTGTTCTAATGGATTCAACTTAATTGGATCTAATTTTTCTTGACGCTTCGCTTTCCAGTCTAAACGACCTTCGATTGCTTGTTTAACGATAGAGATCGCAGCATCTTGTAATTTATCAGCAGCGACCACAGCATCGACCGCACCATCTTTAAGTGCAGCAGGTGCTTTTTTCGGGTTCGCCATTGCCATCCATTCAACAGCGTTATCGATACCGATTACACGGCTTAGACGAACGGTACCACCGAAACCAGGAATGATCCCAAGTTTAATTTCTGGAAGACCAACTTGTGCTGATTCTGACATCACGCGATAGTCACACACCAAGCACATTTCGAAACCGCCGCCCAATGCCATACCATTGATTGCAGCAACTTTAGGAATATTTAAATCTTCGAATGAGTTGAAGATTTCATGAACAGGCATCGCCCAATCTACAATGACTTGTTCGCCTTGCGCAAAGTTTTCACCAAACTCAGTGATGTCTGCACCAACGATAAATGTAGATTTACCAGATGTAACGATAAGACCTTTGATCTCAGCGTTTGATTGAACAGCAGCAATTGCAGCTTTAAAGTCGTCAATTGTTGCGCGGTTGAATTTATTAACCGACTCACCTTGTAAGTCAAAGCGGAATTCTGCAATTCCGTCCGAAAGCATTTGGACGGTAATGGCATTGCCAGCGTGGATCATGCCCTGATCTCCTTTTTTTTGGAGGACTTCTAAGTTGATGTTGTGAAGCAAGTGCGTATTTCCTGCGCACATTAAAGCTTCGCTAATCTTACGATAACTATATCGAAAAAGAACATAACAAGTTGTATCAAGCCGTGACGCAATGGTCATCTATTTATTGCACCAGCATGCGTTATAAAACAGCAGATGCGAATGTAGAGTTTGTTCTTCTTACAATAAAGCGATTGTTTCAATTGGCATTTTATTTAAAAACACTTCAACTTATATCTGGGGTAGGTAGGTAATTTCAAGTTATTTTGCACTTTAAATTTCGTCATAAAAGTCAATAAACTGAAATATAAAGCCATCAAAAGTCTATTTGTAGAACACAATGTTTCGTTGTTTGGGGTAGTCGTTATACAATTTACGTGATTATCTATACATCTAAATTGGAACAATTCATTTCCAATTTAGGTGCAGCATCTCCTCATTTAACCCGCTAACCAAAGATAAACCGAGTCAATCAATGATCAAGTGGATTATTCTCGCGATATTCATCATATCGGCACTGTATATTCAACGTCGTGGAAAAGTACGACATTCGTTCTATCGTCAATTCTTTGATCATTCGACCATTTTGGCACCTATTAATTTTTTGATGTATATGTTCTCTAAGGTGCCAAACCAGCCTTATATCGACACACAGCATTTTAAAGATTTAAAAGTGTTAGATGAAAATTGGGAAATGATTCGTGATGAAGCCAAAGCTTTATATGAGCAGGGTGGGATAAAAGCCTCTGAAAAATATGATGACCTAGGCTTTAACTCATTTTTTAAAACTGGTTGGAAGCGTTTTTATTTAAAATGGTATGACTCTGCACATCCTTCAGCAGCAGAACTGTGCCCTAAAACGACAGCATTGCTTAAAACATTGCCAACCATTAAAGCAGCGATGTTTACTGAGCTTGCTCCTGATAGTCGATTAGTTCGTCATCGTGATCCTTATGCGGGATCTTTACGCTATCATTTAGGGTTGTTGACGCCAAATGATGATCGTTGCTTTATTGATGTAGATGGTCAGCGGTATTCATGGAGAGATGGTGAAAGCGTTGTGTTTGATGAAACCTACATTCATTATGCAGAAAACACGACGGATCAAAATCGTATTATTTTCTTTGCTGATGTAGAGCGTCCTTTAAAGACACGTTGGATGGAACGGTTTAATCATTGGTTTGGTAAAAATGTAATGACTGCGGCAAGTTCACCGAATGAAGCAGGGGATCAAACGGGTGGTCTGAACAAAGCATTTGGTTATGTTTATCGCTTGCGTGTGAAAGCAAAAGCACTGAAAGCGAAGAACCGTCAGTTATATTACTTTTTAAAATGGTTCTTGATGTTAGGGATATTCTTCCTGATTTTTATTCGACCTTATGTGTTTTAAGAGCATTCAGATCAAAATGCGCCTCAGGGCGCATTTTTTAATTTTACTTAAAATGATGTAAATTAAAATTGAGAAGTGGTTCAATAAAAGCTATGCTTTTGTCTGTATAATATACAAAAGAAAATTCAAATGAATCTCAAAAAAACAATATTGGCTTTATGTGTTTTACCGTTTTTTTTAAGTGCCTGTGGCGGCGGTGGGTCGGGAGATTCGTATGAATCATCACCGAGTACACAATTTCGAAACGGTGATCAACTCTATTCAATTTACTATAATTCCAATGATCGATTCGGCTTAAATTATATTGAATTTCAAAATGGACAATTTACTTATACGGATAGTTTTAAACCGTTGAATAGTGTGATTGTGACGCGAAATCGTATCTATCAAACCTATGATCAAGCCCAAAATACGCTTAGTGTGAATAGTCCTAGTCATTGGACGATGAATATCATTGGTGACATCCAAACGGATATCGAAATGGAGCGTGTAAACCTATCGGGTAAAAATGTTTTTGATACAGTTTTACCAGGTTATCGCAACATTGATCGAAATGATTTGAGCCCTAATGTGAGATTGTTTATCGCCAAAGATGGTCTTAAAAATTTTTCTTCAGGTAGCTATTGTTATAGAAAGAAAGCAGAACAAAACAGAGTAGATTATTTACAACTCTATCCAAACACGAGTGAACCATTGGAAGAGAGTTTTAACCAATTTTATGAAGATAACTTGCTGTATCTTGATCTTTTAAATGACAAAAATCCAATTGTTAAATTTCAACTCGCTAAAGATCGTTGGATGGGTATGAATTTTAGCAGTATTTTTGACACCAGTATGAAGATTAGTTTAGATGATTCAACAGCCATTGAATTTGAAAGCAAACTATATCCTGCTGAATATCATCAAACTTTGAAGCGTACGACTGATGATGAATATAAACTCTATGAAAAATTGCTAATGAACGATGACGTTGCAGAAAATAGACAGCGTTATCAGTTATTAATGGCAAATATTGAAAAAGGGTGTACGTATTATAATAAAACGGCAGCAGAATCCTTTGTCACGATTCCTGGTTTAAGATGATTTGTTCAAAAAAAGCCCATAATGGGCTTTTTTATTAATTGATGATCGAGAGCTGACCGTCTCTGCAATCCAACTTGAGATGAAGTTGATCTGGATGCTTTAGAAAGTAGATTGCAATAATGGGTTCTAGTTCGGTTCTCATTTTACGTGCTAAATGACGTGCCCCAAAGCGGATATCATGACCCTGATAGAAATATGCTTTGGCAAGGTCTGATAAATGAACCTGACGTTTTTGATGTTGCAAACGAATGTTGAGTTTTTCCAGTTCAATATCAACCAATTTAGGGAGTGCATCATCTTGAACAGGTTGATAATGAAGGACACGATCAATTCGATTCAGAAATTCGGGATCAAAACTGCGATGCAGTATTTTTTCAATAATGGCTTTCGTGGGTAGGCGTTTTAAACATAGATTTTGAAGTTTTTGCGGTAACACATTTAATTTATCTAAATATTGTTGTGCTGCGCGTGCTCCTGCATTACTGGTCATAAAGATCATACAATTACGAAAATCAATCGTTTTTGTTCCAGCAGTAAGGGTTAGACGACCTGTATCCAACACATTCATTAAGCCACGAATCACTTCGGGAGAGGCTTTTTCAAGTTCATCAAACAGCATAATGCCAGGACGGGTATGAGAGCCATTAATCGCAGTTTCATCGAATAAACTGTGACCTTCTTTCGAGCCGACATATCCAGGCGGAGCGCCTGTTAATGCGGCTGCATAATGTTCTTGAGCCAGTGTATTCATATCGATACGACAAAATGCATCAGGACGACCATAAATCGCTTCAGCAATCAAACGAACAGTCTCTGTTTTACCAACACCTGTTGGTCCAAGCATCAAGGTGACGGACAAGGGGCGTTCAGGACTTGAAAAGTCAGCTTTGACCACGTGAAGCATTTTTTCGATTTCATATAAAGCAGGATTTTGCCCAATGATACGATCACGCAATAACTGCATCACTTTGGCTGGTTCAAAATGAAAGCGAGACTTTCCAATGAGTCGATCTTTTTCTGAAGGACTATGGGATGAGAGTGCAGGTTGTATGGCGTGAAAAGCACGATCGGTCGCAGTCATGTTGGCGCATCCATGAATGAATCAGTTGAAAAGCATATCAAACTTGAATTTAACAACTCAGACTTTTTAACAATCAGCTGATTATAAAATCTGCGATCATTACCCTGAACTGTTGGATCAACAAGGTTTTAAAATCGTCTACCGAAATGCACTTGAAATAGAGCGCGTTATCTTCACAATAAGCTCATGCTGTTGCATGAATGACTGACTCTACATTAAAGGCTGCTTGTGAACGAAAACGCACGTGAACACATTGAAAAAATCTTAGCCAATCTTACGACTTTGCCTGGTGTCTATCGCATGTTAGGTAAAGATGGAGAGTTGTTGTATGTGGGAAAAGCCAAGAATTTAAAAAATCGTGTTTCTAGCTATTTTGTTAAAACCATTGAGCATCCCAAAACACAGGCTTTAGTTGCCCGCATTCATGATATTGAAACCATGGTGGTCCGCTCAGAAACGGAAGCATTACTTCTTGAACAAAACTTAATTAAGCTTCATCGACCGCCGTATAACATCATGCTGCGAGATGATAAATCTTACGTCTATATTTTTGTGTCCAGTGATAAGCCTTATCCACGTATTGCAGCAGGTCGTGGTAAGGGGAAACATCAAGCAGGTAAATTTTTTGGACCTTATCCAAGTGCTTTTAATGCACGTGATACATTGGTGGTCTTACAAAAATTATTCAATGTCCGCCAATGTGAAAATAGTTATTTTGCGCAACGTAAAAGACCGTGTTTGCAGTATCAAATTAAACGTTGCTCAGCTCCATGTGTGGGCATGATATCACCTGAAGATTATAAAGATGATGTCGATAACTCTATTCGTTTTTTACAAGGGGATACACGTGAGCTTAATCAAGAATTAATTGCCAAAATGGAAGCGGCAGCAGATGCTCTTGAATTTGAAAAAGCCGTTTTTTATCGTGATCGGATGGCATTATTGCGTGATGTACAAACGCAACAAGCGATTTATAAAGTCAAAGGTGAAGCAGATATATTGGCGATCGCATACCAAGCGGGGGTAACGTGCGTTCAGATTATGCATGTGCGTAATGGCAAGATGTTGGGAGGAAAAAGTTATTTCCCAGATATGTTGGGCGATGATTTGGGACAAATGCTGGCAGATTTTATCGCGAACTTTTATTTCCAAGTTGCCGATGAGATTCCAACAGAATTAATCGTCAACGTGGAGCTGCCAGACAAAAAAGACATAGAAGAGGCACTACAACAAAATTTTGGCAAAAAAATTCTGATTAAAGCAAAAGTTCGAGAAACCCGTGCAGAATGGCTCGAGCTTGCGACCATGAATGTACAGCATGCCATTAAAGGACAACTTGCTAACCATTATGAATTGAATGAACGTTTTCATCAGTTAGAAGAGGTGGTCGGACGTCCAATTGATCGTATCGAATGTTTTGATATATCCCATACGATGGGCGAAGCAACGATCGCTTCTTGTGTTGTCTTTGATAGTGGAGGGGCTCGCAAGCGCGATTACCGTCAGTTTGCTATCGAAGATATCACTGGCGGTGATGATTATGCTGCCATGCGTCAGGCTTTGACACGACGGTATAAGAAGGCGATGCTGCCAGATTTGCTTCTCATCGATGGTGGTAAAGGGCAATTACATATGGCAATGCAGGTCATGCAAGATCTTGGATTGGATGCATTCATGGTGGGGGTTTCAAAAGGGGAAGGACGTAAGCCTGGTTTGGAAACCTTACATTTCACTGATGGCACAAAGATTCAACTGCCTGAAGACCATAAAGCGCTACATTTAATTCAACAGGTTCGTGATGAGGCGCATCGATTTGCCATTACTAAACATCGTGCCAAGCGCGATAAACGTCGTGGGCAGTCAGTTTTAGAAGCTATTCCAGGTCTAGGACCAAAACGTCGCCGTGATTTATTAACACATTTTGGTGGGATTCAAGGGGTATTAAAAGCCTCTGAAAAGGATCTGAATTTAGTCCCAGGTTTTGGTGCAAATCTCGCTCGGACTGTGTACAAAATCTTGCATGAGTAATCATGCATATCAATTTGCCAAAATGATCATTGACCTGCGAGTCATTGATCATTTACCTCAATCTGAAAATTCAGCATGCTAGCGCGATAAGAAATTTAAAATAAAAGGGTTGCGCATGTCATTTGGACAGGTATTTCAAGAAATTGATCAACAAGAATGGGTGGAGATCCCTGAGGGTTGGTTGCAAGGTCGTACCATTTTTGGTGGTTTAACCACGGCGATGATGCTACACAAAGCAACACAAATGATTCATGACCCTCGAAAAAGATTATTGAGCACCAGTGTGGTATTTGTGGGTCCTGTTCAGGAAAAGCCAGTCAAAGTGACAGTGGAAATTTTAAGGCAAGGTAAATCTGTGACCAATATTGAGGCTCGGATTTGGCAGGATGATGCTGTACAGGGAATTCTGCTGGCAAGTTTTGGTTCAGACCGTGAATCAGTTGTGAATATGGATCAAACTCGCTCAGCACCACAGTATGATTCGCCTGAAAGTTTAGTTAAGTTGCCTGATCATCCTCTCATGCCACAATGTTATCAGAACTATGATCTGATTTGGGCTGAAGGGAAATACCCTTGTACGGCTGCTGAAAAGCCAGATTTTGGTGGGTGGTTTCGATATGCAGAATCTAAATTTGAAGCAGGTCCGCTGAGCATGCCTGAATTTATAGCAATGTTAGATATTTGGCCTGCAGGAATTTTTCCTATATTAAAAAAACCAGCACCGGGCAGTTCAATTTCTTGGTATGTGACGCTGTTAGAACCTATTCAAGCTGACCGACGAGATTGGTTTAAATATAAAGTATTTACAGATCATTCTGCGCATGGTTATTCTACTGAATATGCCCATATTTGGGACCATAATGACCGTCTCGTTGCAATTTGTAGACAGACTGTCGCGATTTTTGCCTAGTCGACAGCGGGTAGTGAATCGTTTAAAGTAAGCGGATTAAAGAATCAAAGCTCAAGTTTTTATTGCAAATTTTAGCTGTAATTGGGGCAAACTGGCGGTGTCTATGTCTACAGGTCGCATCCTGAATATACCAAATATCTTGACGCTAGCACGTATTGCGTTAATACCTGTTTTTTTAATTATTGCCTATTGGCCTCCTGCGATTGGTGTGGGTGGGCATGAAGGGGGTATGACGCGTCATATCATTCTGACTGCAATTTTTGTGATTGCTGCTGTCACAGATTGGTTTGATGGTTATTTGGCAAGAACATTGAATCAGACTTCCGCATTCGGACGTTTTTTAGATCCTGTTGCGGATAAATTAATGGTCGCAGCAGCATTGATTGTTTTGGTGCAATGGCAACCTACAATTTCGATGGCTTTTGCTGCGATTGTGATTATTTCACGCGAGATTACGGTTTCTGCTTTACGTGAGTGGATGGCTGAGCTCGGTGCACGTACCAATGTGGCTGTATCAACGGTTGGAAAATATAAAACAGCTTTCCAGATGATCGCTATTTCAGTGTTCTTACTCAATTGGAAACCACTTGAATTAGTTGCATATGGTTTGTTGTATACCGCTGTAATTTTAACACTGTGGTCCATGTTTATTTATTTAAGAGCGGCATGGCCATATCTAAAACAACCCTAATATATTTAAAGCGCCAAAAGGCGCTTTTTTATTGTGTTGAGAAAGTGATTTAAAAATGAAAATTAAATTTGCTATTGGTTTAAGTATATTGTTGAGTTCAAGCATTTATGCGGATGATTTATCACGGGCACAAGAGTATTTGCATAATGATGGAATCGCGTATTGTCTATCTCATTCTGAGATTTATGCAGCTGAAGCAAATATTGCGAGAGGTGGATATTTTCAACTCGGTGAGCATAGCCATGAGGCGGCAAAACAAGTGCAAAATTATATTGATCAAGCGCTCAAAGAAGCGTTAGGCAGCTATCAATATTCAAAAGAGAAAGCATACCTTATGCGTTGTTTGGAAATCTCTTATTCAACGCAGTATCGAAATTATATTAAAACTGTTTATGCGTTAGATGTTATCGAAAATCAAAAATAACCTTAATTGCTTAAGCTTTTCTGCTGAGGGTTAAAGTAATCCATATTGGGGGATTCAACCGCTTTAAAGTTGAATCATCTTAGAGATTAAAAATAACAATGAAAAAAATACACTTTCAAAAAGTCATTGATGACTTAAACCTTATGGAAATACTCAAGTGGTATCAAGTTACAGTGGTCGGTACGCCACCTTTAGGAATTGCAACAGCACAAAGTGATATCGACCTCATTTGTAGTTATCCGATTGAGCAAGAGAATCATTTGATTGAAATACTAACTTATTTCAAACATATAAGGCATGGTGCATTGAGCGAAGTTATTTTGAACGTGATACTTGGATTTGCCGATTTGAATATTGTGCTTGGTCAATTGAGATATTTTGTTCTACAACACCAATTGATCAGCAGGCGGGATTCCAGCACTTCTATGTTGAATGTAGAATATTAGATTTGGCAAATGACCAATATAAACAGGAAATCATTCGCCTTAAGCGAAAAGGTATAAAAACTGAACCTGCATTTGCACAGATGTTAGCGCTCGATGGTGATCCTTACACGAAGTTAAGTCAGCTCTATGAAGCAGATGACTGTGTGTTGATTCAACTGCTTCAATGCCAAGGTTACCTAGATTAAACTTTAACTATGGGTTTCCTCATCCCCATCGTCTTCAAAAGTTTTTGCAATTTTTTCGATATTCAAACTTTTAGCCATCGCATCAAAAATTTGTTTATATACACCGTCTTGATGGTAAAGAGCATCATGTTCTCCATGCTCGGCAATTTCGCCTTCTTTCATGACATAGGTGTAATCCGCATCAATAATTTGTGACAGGCTGTGCGAGATAATAATGACAGTACGTCCTTGTTTAATCTCATCAAGGCTTTGTTTAATTTGTTCCGAAGCAATGGCATCCAAACTCGCTGTCGGTTCATCTAAAAAGATAATCGGTGGATTTTTCAAGAACATACGAGCAATCGCAATACGCTGTTGTTGTCCTCCAGAGAGTTGCAATGCATCGGAATGATAGCCATCTGGAAGTTGTAAAATTTGCTCATGAATGGATGCTTTTTTAGCAGCAATGATCACGTCTTCTTCAGTAGCATCTGTTTTACCATAGCGAATATTTTCAAGAATAGTCCCTTGGAAGATATGATTTTTTTGTAGGACTAATCCAATATGATCTCTCAAATATTGTGTATCAATTTGATTGAGATCGATTCCATCGAGTTCGATACACCCCTGATTAGGTTCATAAAATTTATCTAAAAGACTGATTAAGGTTGATTTTCCCGCACCTGATAAGCCAACTAATGCAGTAATTTTATTGGGGCGAATCTCCATATTGATATTCTTTAGTGCGTGGTGACCGTTTGGATAAAAGAATTCAACATTTTTCAGCGTAAATTTTCCTTGAATTTGCGGTTTGAGTTGACCTGTAGGTTCAATTTGATCATCTGCTTCTAAAATTTTAAAGAAGCTTTCTGAATAGATCATGGCATCATTCACTTCATCATATATACGATGTAAGGAGCGAATTGGCGCGGATACATTATTGAACAACAGTACATGAAACATGATCATACCGATGCTCATCTGACCATCAAGCACAAAATACGCAGTTAGGATGATGATTAAAACAATACCTATTTGTTCAATAAAGGTTTTTAACCCATCAAATAAAAAGCTGACCTGACGGGTTTGCATTTGATTATCTGTGAGTTCTTTTTGTAGTTTGAGTTGTTTGGTTGATTCTATTGACTCGCGGTTGAAAGATTTGATAACCGTAATTGAATTAATAATTCCGAGGATACCTTGGCTTTTCTTTTCTCGACCATCACGTAAATTCCGACGCCAGCCTCCGAGTTTTTGTGCTTGTTTATAAGTTAACCAGAAGTAGATTGGAACGATAGTGGTCGCCACTAAGCCAACATAAAAGTTGGCGTAGTACATTAATCCTAAAGCCACGATCGCACTGGTAAATAACGGCAAAATGTCAATAAAGAATATTTGAACTAGACGAGTCAGAGAGCCAATACCACGATCGATTCGTGTTTGTAATTTGCCCGCCTGATTATTCTCTTCGTTGAAAAAAGCTAATCTATAGGTCAGAAATTTTTCAATGATGCCTTGTGCTAGATCTTGTGAAATAAAAATTCTAAGTTTTTCACCATAAAACTTTTGTCCGAATTGCACAAAAGCATTAATTACTTCTTTACCCAATAATATCGCTGTAATGGTAATCAGGATATTCCAGCCTTCAGCTAAGCCAAAACCATTCTCAACCAGCGCATTAATTTCATCAACTGCATACTGCAAAGTGAGTGCATTCACTTGAGCTGTGAAAGAGCCGATGAGCGTAAGAAAGAGAGTGGCAATCACTAAAAAGCGATAAGGTCGAACGAAAGGTTTAAGTTTTAGAAAAAGTTGCCATAAATTCATAAGCGATTGTTTTTATTGTCTAGATTTATGCCAGTCTAAGCTTGATTGTCCAGTGTCACAAGCGTTCACAATGTTTCAATTTGTCAGTTGAAATATTCAGCTAATATAAGGTTATATTTTCATGGCAAATTGGTTATGAACTTCGAGCTGTTTGCACCCGAACCCAATTCAAATCTCCTACCTTGTGATGGGATTGTAGAAGATTACGGCCTTATACTTACTCATGCTGAATCACAGGATTATTTCGATTATTTTTCAGAAGCTTTGGCTTGGAAACAGGATGAAGTGATTTTATACGGCCAATATTTTAAGACGGGTCGTAAAGTCGTATGGTATGGTGACCAAAACTATCAATATCACTATTCAGGGATGGATAAACAAGCACAGATTTGGGATTTGAAATTATTAGCACTCAAGCAAAAAATTGAACTTATAACAGGAGTTCAATTTAATTCTTGTTTGGCTAATTTGTATGAAGATGGAACTCAAGGTGTAGGATGGCATAGTGATGATGAGGCTGCATTAAGAGATCCTGAACATGGCGAGACCGTCATTGCTTCACTGAGTCTCGGCGCAACCCGAAAATTTAGATTTAAACATCGTGATAAAACTCATACTGCGGAAATATATCTACAATCAGGACAGTTAATTGTAATGAAAGGTCAAACACAGCGTTTTTGGAAACACACTTTAGCGAAATCAACCAAAGTATTAGAGCCTAGAATCAATTTAACCTTTCGCTATTTTTATCCTAGATGAAATGGTAAGTATTCTATTAAGGTTGAATACCTTGAGGATTACGATACCAACTTTCAATAAATAAAGCAGCTGCCAAGCTGTCTGCGGACAACTTTTTTCCACGCCCTTGCGCCTGATAATGATCGAGTTCATCACGCGCTTCGCGAGTTGTTAATCGCTCATCCACCATCCATGTTTCTATATTGGTTTGGTGTCTTAAACGACGAGCAAATTTACGTGCTCGTGTTGATAGTTCCGATTCGCTATCATCCATATTCAGTGGTAGCCCGACTAAAAACAGATTTGGAGAATGCTGTTTTACAATTTTGAGTAGATCATCCCAATTGGGAATGCCATCTTTCATCGGTAAAAGTGAAAGTGGCGTAGCACTTTCAATAATGGACGATCCTACAGCCATTCCTGTTTTTTGTGTGCCAAAGTCAAAGGCCATAATGAGTTGAGCGGTAGTTGAATCAGGCATGTCCAATCTCAGATGAAAGCCATGTACGATCGACCCCCATTTTTCTATAGGCAGCGTCCCAGCGATCGTCATAGGGTAAGTTAAAAATCAAATCCATATCAGAGTCACAAATGAGCCAGTCACCTCGAGCGATTTCTTGCTCCAACTGGTTTTTACTCCAACTTGCATAGCCTAAAGCAATTTGATAGCGACCAACACCTTCATTGTGTGCGATTGCATCAAGAATATCCTTTGAAGTTGTTAAACAGAGATTTTCACCTACAGCGATGGACGCATGCCAAGTAGGTTGACCCGTATGAAGTACAAAACCCGCTTCTGGTCGTAAAGGACCACCTTGTAAGACATCATGTGGGTGAACATGATCTGCAACGATATCAAGATCTGTTAAGAGTTCTTTAACCTGAATCCCAGCTGGACGATTGATCATAATTCCCTGCGCACCTTCATGATCATGACGAGCGATATAGACCACACTATTTGCGAAGAAATCATCTGCTAAATCAGGTGGGGCAATCAGGCAACGGTGCGTTAGAAATTGTTTACTCACCTAATGGCTTCTCCTATGTTTGAGTATCACTTTACTTCAACATACTAGACTTATGGGTTTTCAACAATCCTTTTAAAATAATCAAGATGTGCTGGTCTGAAACTTTAATTGTCTTAATTGTTTTGCATGTTGAAGGGTGGTCTCGCTAATTTCGACACCACCAGTCATACGAGCAAGCTCTAATATCCGTTGATCTTCATCAAGCTCAACGATAGTGCTGCTAGCAGGGTCAGTTTGCAGTTTTTTCACTAACAAATGTTGGTCCGATTGCGCTGCAACTTGGGCTTGATGTGTAATACATAGAATTTGAACATGTTGACCTAATCCAGCCAATAAGCGACCGACAATCTCAGCTGTTCCACCGCTGATGCCCACATCAATTTCGTCAAAAACGAGTACTTCAGCTTCGGTTTTTTCTGCATTCATGACTTGCATGACCAATGCAATACGTGACAATTCACCACCAGAAGCAACCTTCGCAAGCGGTTGAGGTGGAATCCCTTTGTTTGCTGTGAACAATAATTGAATAAAACTAAACCCTTCAGATGAAGGCTGCTCCAGAGGATCGAAACGGAATTCAAAATGAGCTTCTGGTAAAGCCAGTTGTTTGACTTGTTCTGTTAAGAGTTTGGCTAAGGGCTCTGCTGCTTTACGACGAATATCATCTAGATATTGAGCTTTCTCTATAAACTGTTGATGTGAAATTTCAACTTGTTCAGCCAAAGTCTCTGGATCTTCAAGCTGATGTAATTGTTCTAGCTCTGCCTGCCAATGTTCGTATTCTGATTTTAAATCTTCGGGTTGTACTCGATATTTGCGCGCTAAACGATGGAATATTTCCAGTTGTGTGTTTAACTCTTCCATTCGTTCAGGATCAAAACTCTGACGGTCAATGAATTGTTTTAAATTAGCACTGGCATCATCGAGTTCACTTTGCGCATTTAATAATGAGTTATAAATTTCAGAGAGTAAATCACTACGACCTGCATGAGATTCAAGCTTGCGAATAATACTTGAAATTTCCTGAGTGATATTTTGATCAGACTCATCTAAAACGTTGATTGCATAACTACAATCTTGCATGATGTGTTCATGATGACTTAAGCGATCGAACTCTTGTTCAATTTCTTTATAGTCAAGTCGAACCACTTCTTCTAATTCTTCTAATTGAAGATTAAGTATCTCAATGCGTTGAAGGCGGGTGGTCTGTGCATCAAGCGCAGCTTGATGCTGTCGGATATTTTTTTGCCATGCGTTATAACTGTCTTTGACAGCGAGCGTATGCTGACCAAAATTGCTGTAACGATCCAACCAATGTTTTGGATAGGGTGGTTCTAACAATTGTTGCTGACTATGTTGGCTGTAAAGTTGGACTAAGAGTCTGCCAATTTCCTTTAATTCTGACAGGCTACTTGGACGTCCATTGATCCAAGCTTTACTACGACCTGTAGCAAATATTACCCGTCTTAGGTGAATTTCACCTGATTCATCTGCCAGCTCATGAGTGCTTAACCATTCAGCTTCGGGACTTTGATCTTGATAACTAAATACGGCTGTAACATCAGCCTTATCTGAACCATAACGAACGTAATTCGTATCAGTACGCTCGCCTAAACACGCTGATAATGCATCGAGTAATAAAGATTTACCTGCACCAGTTTCACCCGTAAGAACATTGAAACCTTGATCAATATCAATGGCTAAGTTATCGGCTAAAGCAAAGTTGATCAGATTAAGGTGTGTCAGCATAAACGCATCCGAGCTGCGAAAGTGTGGATTCTAAGATAGAGAAATTTTGTTTTAGTCTCAAGTCACGACATTTGAATATGAGAACTTTTAGTTTGCATTTTAACTGAAATTAGGTTGATTACTAGTGACTGAATATATTCTTTTACCTGTGTACAAAAGATATATAGAAGAAATCAAAAAAATCTTTAAATTTCATCAATAGGGAACAAAAGTTGCTTATAAAAACCATTGCAAAACACTGATTGATTAGTTGCTCGAGCGCAATTAAACTACGGCAATTAAAATTTATAAAATGCGCATTATTTGGAGAATACGCATGTCATCACAATTTGATCATGTATCTGTTGTAAAAAAATCAAATGTTTATTTTGGCGGGACGTGTATTAGCCACACTGTTCAATTTGAAGACGGTACGAAAAAAACACTTGGGGTTATTCTACCGACGGAACAACCGCTTACTTTTGAAACACATGTACCAGAGCGTATGGAAATTATTTCTGGTGAATGTCGTGTCACAATTGCAGACAATGAAGAACATGAGCTTTTCCGTGCAGGGCAGTCGTTTTACGTGCCTGGTGAGAGCCGTTTCAAAATCGAAACAGATGACGTATTAGACTACGTTTGTCATTTCGAAGGTTAATTACCAAAAAAAAATTTGACCAACATTCAATGGTCAAATCGGTTAAACTATTCGCTATATAAAATCCTGTAAAGTTGGCTTTGCGGGATTTTTCTTTTCTATATTATTGTATTGTCTTAGTGAGTTGAGGTCGTTCATGGCTAAACCCGAATATTATTATGGCGTTCATTCTGTGGAGTCATTGTTGGAGTTAGAACCTGAACGCGTTTTGACTCTATTTGCACTAAAAGGTCGTGAAGATCAACGTTTAAAACGTATTTTTGAGTTGGCTGAACCTTTCGGAATTAGTATTCAAAAAGCGAGCCGAGACAGCCTTGAAAAACTGGCTGGACAACCTTTTCATCAAGGTGTCGTTGCTGCAGTTCGTCCTCATCCAACGCTGAATGAAAATGATCTTGAGCAATTAATCAAAAGTACAGACAATGTTTTTTTACTGGCGCTTGACCAAGTGACGGACCCGCATAATTTGGGTGCGTGTATTCGAACTGCGGCAGCCATGGGCGTACACGCGGTTGTTGTTCCTCGTGATCGTTCTGCGAGCTTAACACCAACGGCTCGTAAGGTTGCTGCTGGTGGTGCAGAGAAAGTTAAATTTATCCAAGTGACGAATTTGGCTCGTACTTTAGCTAAAATCAAAGATGATTTTAATGTTCGAGTGATTGGCACGATGTTAGATGAGCATGCTCTACCTATTCACGAATGTGATTTGACTGGTCCTGTCGCAGTGATTATGGGTGCTGAAGATACTGGTTTAAGACCGATTACTCAGGCGCAATGCGATCACAAAGTTTATATTCCAATGAGTGGCAATTTACAAAGTTTGAATGTGAGTGTGGCGACAGGCATGGCACTTTACGAAGCGTGTAGACAACGTCAAGCCTAATTTGAGATGGCACTTTCAGATCGAGCCCAAGGCTATTTTTTTCTTATTACTACCATGTGCATCTGGGGGGGATTTACCCTCACTGCACGATTAAATGCGCTATGGCACATCAATACGTGGGACATTGTGGCACTGCGTTTTTCACTGGCTTTTTTGATCTTAATGCCGATTTTACTTTATCGTAGAGACGCCTCTTTTTTACTTAAAAAAGAACCATTTATTTTGGCAATGATTGGTGGTGTGATCTATTGTTTGTTGGCTTATAGCGCATTTCACTATGCACCGACTGCGCATGCTGCAATTTTTCTCAATGGTTGTATTCCTATTTGTACTGCCATCGTGGCTTTTATATTGATGAAGCAGGCTTTTGATCGTCATACATGGGCAAGTTTGCTCATTATGATCACCGTGCTCGGTATTATGAGTCTCCTGATGTATCGTGAATCAGGCATTCCTTTTGGTGCTGGTGATGGATTATTCTTCTTGAGCGCCATTTTTTGGGCAATATTTACCGTATTACTGCGTAAATTCCAACTGAGTGCATGGCAGGCGATGTGTGGAGTTGCCATCTGGTCAGCCGTGATTTATGTACCCATTTACGTGTTATTTTTACCCAAAGATCTTAGTACTCCTGAGCCTCAGCATTTACTGTTTCAGACAATATTTCATGGCATATTCGTGGTCATTATTGCAACTTTAACTTATGTGGAAGCGATTAAAAGACTCGGGGCTTTTAAAGCAGGGAGCATTACCAATTTAGCGCCTTTTTTAGCTGCAATTTTGGCAGTGCCTTTGTTAAATGAACCTTTAAGTATTGCGATGTTATTTGGGTTGTTGGGTATGGCGATAGGCGCATTACAACCATGGCGATGGCTGGGTCGCCAAGATGCACTAAGCCAAAAACTTGAGCAACAAAAAAAGCAGTCTTCTTAGACTGCTTTTTTAAAATCTAAGCTTGTTGTGTAATATCGAGATAATATTGGTGTTTTACTGCGAGTTGTTGATAGAGATGATCAAGTTCACCATCATTAATAACAACATCGTCTGCATGTTTTAATTTTTCTTCACGAGACATTTGCGCACTCATTATTTTTTTAATTTGCTCAATGTCTTGATGATCACGTTGCGAAGCACGCAAGATTTGTAATTCTGTGGATGCATCGATCAGTAAAGTACGTTGAGTAAGTTGGTGTTGATTGGTTTCAAATAAGAGTGGGGAAACTAAAATGGCATAAGGACTGGTCGCCCGTTGTAGTTGTTCAATAATCGATAGGCGAATTGCAGGATGCGTAATATTTTCTAATATCTTTCTAGCTTCAGGATGTTTGAAAATATGGTCTCTTAACGCTCTGCGGTCGAGTGCGCCATCTTCCAATAGCACCCAATCCCCAAAATGATCTTTAATTTTTTGTAGTGCAGGTTTTCCAATTTCAACCACTTCACGTGCTACGATATCTGCATCAACAACAGTAATACCTTGTGTTTCAAACCACTGACTTGCAGCAGTTTTTCCACTTCCAATACCACCTGTTAAGCCCAAAATAAAGCGCATGTAAAAAACCTTGTAATTATCATAATGGGGCTTATTTTAGCTTAACCCCCTAAATAAACCTTCATAATTTCGTTACCCCATAAGAATGCAATCCATCCAGCAATCGCAATATAAGGTCCAAAAGCAAAGGGCTGATTTTCTTTTTTGACTTTCATCAAAATGATGCCGATGATTGCACCGACTAAGGATGAAAGTAGGACAATGAGCGGTAATAAAAATGGACCCATCCATGCACCAAGCGCGGCCAGTAATTTGAAGTCGCCATATCCCATTCCTTGTTTGCCTGTCACGATTTTAAATAGATAGTACACCACCCATAAACAGAGGAAACCAATCAAATATCCCCAAATTGCGGAGGTAGGTGAGGTGTAGAGTGCATAGCTATTTACCGCTAAACCAAGTGCAGCCAAGGGGAGAGTATATCGATCGGGTAAAAGTTGTGTATCGAAGTCGATGAATGTGAGTGCGATCAGTGTCCACGTTAAAATTAAGCCAAAAAGCATTTGTAGGCTTGGACCAAATACCGCGACGACCACTAATGAGCAAACAGCAGTCAAAACTTCTACCAGTGGATAACGAATACCAATCGGATTTTCACATTCACCACATTTTCCACGTAAAAATAACCAACTTATCACGGGGATATTTTGATACCAACGAATAGGTGTTTTACATTTTGGGCAGGTCGATGCAGGTTTACTTAGCGTGAGCTTATCTTCATCAATTATGGCTTGGTCGGGATGTAAAAACATCTGACAGTCTTGACGCCATTCTTGCTCCATCATTTTAGGTGTGCGGTAAATGACAACATTTAAAAAACTGCCGACACATAAGCTGATGATTCCCACAGTTAAATAGAGTGCTGTAGGCGATTGAATTAAATACGCAATTATTTCGTTCATTACACCACAGAACCCATTTGGAAGATTGGAAGATACATTGCGATGACTAAGCCGCCGACCAAGACACCTAGAATGGCCATAATCAAAGGCTCCATCATGGAGGTTAAGCCATCGACAGCATTGTCGACTTCACTTTCATAATGGGTTGCAACCTTATCTAGCATAGCATCGAGTGAACCCGATTCTTCACCAATTGCTACCATTTGCACAGCCATAGATGGGAATAAATTGGTCGAGCGCATAGCGAAATTAAGTTGTTGACCAGTCGCAACGTCGTCACGAATACGCATAACTGCTTGCTCATATACCACGTTATTCGTTGCACCAGCTGTTGATTGGAGTGCATCGATTAAAGGGACGCCGGCAGCAAATGTGGTTGAAAGTGTACGGCTATAACGTGCGATAATTGCTTTATAAACCAAATCACCAAAAATAGGCAGCCTTAAAGCCGTGCGATCTAATGCATCCGCAAATTTTTGACTACGTTTTTTGGCTTCAATAAAGCCGATAATGGTCAGCGCGATACCAATAATTAAAATAAACCAATATTTTTGCACCCACTCAGACATTGCCACTACGAGTTGCGTGAACGCAGGTAAGTCTGCGCCAAATGAGCTAAACATCTCAGAGAAGACAGGAACCACTTTGACCATCAAAATAATGGTCACAATAATTGCAACCACAATGACAGCAATTGGATACTTCATCGCTTTTTTAATTTTTTGTTTGAGAACTTCACTTTTTTCTTTATAAATCGCAACTCGATCGAGCATGGTTTCAAGCGCACCTGATTGCTCACCTGATTCTACCAATGAGCAGAATAACTGATCAAAATGCTGAGGATATTTGCGTAGTGCACCTGCAAAAGTATTACCACCTTCGACCTCAGTTTTAATACCCAAAACCACTTCACGCATTGCAGGATTATCTAGGCCTTCTGCAACAATTTCAAAGCTTTGAACAAGTGGTACACCTGCTTTCATCATGGTGGCAAGCTGACGCGTAAAGATGGTGATGTCCAAAGTAGACACTTTCTTCTTCATTAAGCCTTCAAGAATATTCTTGCGCTTCTCGCGGATACTACGCACCGTAATGCCTTGTTTGCGGAGCATGACTTTTGCAAGTTGAATATTACGCGCAGGCATTTCACCTTTAACTTTGGTTCCCTTGCGATCCACGCCGTCATATACAAACGTTGGCATCATCTGTGCTTTTTTCACCGCCATAATGATTTCCTTATTTTTAATTATTCACTGGTCACACGATTCACTTCTTGTAAAGAAGTGAGTCCGTTCATGACCTTAATTAAGCCCGAACGTCGAAGATTCTTAAACCCCAGTCTTTCAGATGCAGCTGCAATCTCTAATGCATTGCCATCATCCATAATAATCTTCGAAATTTCAGGTGTCACTTTCATGACTTCATAAATACCGACACGTCCTTTATAACCATCACGGCACTCAGGACAACCGACAGGTTGATAAATTTTAAAATCTGGATCTGCTAAATCCTGTTCTGTGAATCCCATTTCTAACAAACTTGGTTTAGGAATTTCAGCAGGTACTTTACAGTGTACACACAGTCGTCTAGCAAGTCGTTGAGCAATGACGAGATTCACCGAAGTTGCAATATTAAAAGAGGGAACCCCCATATTGCGCAAACGGGTTAAGGTTTCAGGAGCACTATTGGTATGAAGTGTAGACATCACCATGTGGCCTGTTTGTGCTGCCTTAATTGCAATTTCAGCTGTTTCGAGATCTCGAATCTCCCCGACCATAATAATATCAGGATCTTGACGCAGGAATGATTTCAATGCGACTGAGAAGCTTAAGCCCACTTTATAGTTGACGTTGACCTGATTAATGCCTTCTAAGTTAATTTCTACGGGATCTTCTGCTGTAGAGATGTTGGCATTTTCAGTATTTAAAATATTCAATCCTGTATAAAGCGATACTGTTTTACCAGAACCTGTTGGACCCGTAATCAGTAACATGCCTTGAGGCTTCTCAAGTGCCTCAAGAAATAAAGCTTTCTGATCTTCTTCATAACCTAATGCATCAATACCAAGCATTGCACTAGACGGATCCAAAATACGTAATACGATTTTTTCACCAAATAAGGTTGGCAATGAGTTAACACGAAAATCAATCGCTTTAGTACGAGATAATTTAAGCTTAATACGGCCATCTTGCGGAATACGCTTTTCTGAAATATCCATTTGAGACATAACTTTCAAGCGTGAAGCTAATCGATTCGCGAGTTGCAATGGTGGATTTGCAACAGTTCTTAAAACACCATCAACGCGGTATCGAACTCGGTACGTTTTTTCATAAGGTTCGAAGTGTAAATCTGATGCACCCATGCGAATGGCGTCAACCAAAAGCTTGTTGATGTACTTAACAATCGGGGAATCATCACCTGAAGGACCATCATCGTTATTATTTTGCGGTGTATCGTTCTCGACCACGTTAACGTCAAGATCTTCATCACCGAAATTGAAATTCTCATTTTCAGAAAAATGCTTTTCGATCAGTTTTTCAAGTTTATTATGTTCTACAGTAATAGGAACGACGTTTAATTTACTATTAAATCGAATTGCTTCCAATGCTTCGATATCTGTAGGATCACTCGTCGCTACAAATAAAGATATACCTCTTTGATACAAAGGTAAGATTACATGTTTTGTAACAAGATTTTCTGCAACGATATCTTTGGGTAGTAACTCAACATTATATGCATCTAAATCGAACAATGGCTCCCCAAACTCTTGAGCAACCATTTCAGCAATCGTATTTGCTCGTATTTTGAGATGTTCAACGAGGTAAGGTACTAATTTTTGATGAGATTTTTTTGAATTAATAATAGCATTTTGCATTTGCTGGGAGGTCAAAATGCCTTCATCAACCAAACGACGACTTAACCCAGAAAATTTTGGCCCACTTTGATCTAAAGTCATCCCCAATACGCCTTAAATTCATTTTATAATTCGAATATTAAAATTATACGGTTATAAGTAGAAAATTCTATACTTAAAATCATTAATATTATCCGAAAACTATGAAAAAATTGAATTTTTTCACTTATTCTGTTGGATATTGTGTCTTATGTTGTCTTTTTTTAAAGAATTCTAGGTGCTGAATCTGTATCCATTGAATTTTTACGTTAATTTTTTAAAATCCGTGTAGAATGTGCGCATTTTTGATAGAAGGTTAGATCTATGTCGGGTTCGACAATTACTCCGTGGGTTGTAGGCAATTGGAAAATGAACCCAATGCAGGCTAACACGCAACAGCTTTTAGCTGATTTGAAACAACAGCTTGAGCAAGCTTCAATCGCTCATGATGTTTGTAAAATTGGTGTTGCGCCAACTTTATTGGCTTTACTCCAAGTAAAAAATGAACTTGCAACAGATGCTCATGAAGTGTTTGTGGTCGCTCAAGATGTATCACGTATTGCGGGTACTGGTGCATTTACAGGTGAAGTTAGCGCAGATCTTTTAAAGGATAGCCAAGTCGATTATGTATTAATTGGACATTCTGAACGTCGTGAAATATTTAATGACACGCCTGCGATTCTTAATGAAAAAATAAAAAATGCTTTAGCTGCTAACTTACATATCATCTATTGTGTGGGTGAAAGCCTTGAACAGCGTGAAAGTGGGCAAGCTGAGCAAGTGGTGTTACAACAAATTTGTGACATTGCAGGTGTTGTGAATCCAGAGCAATGGGTGCATATTACCGTCGCCTACGAGCCAATTTGGGCAATTGGAACTGGTAAAACAGCTTCCCCGGATGATGCACAAGCAATGCATGCTAAAATTCGTGAAGGATTGAGTCAAATTACACCTGAAGGTCAAAACATAGCAATTCTTTATGGTGGTAGTGTAAAACCTGAGAATGCTGTTGAATTGGCAGCATGCCCTGATATCAATGGTGCCCTCGTAGGCGGTGCATCACTCAATGCAGAATCATTTGTTCAAATTGCGCAAGCATTTGCCCAATCAAAATAATTAGGAGTTCATCATGCAATCTTTTGTACTGGTGCTACACATCATTTTAGCGTTATTGATGATTATTTTAATTCTAGTACAGCATGGTAAAGGTGCAGATGCAGGTGCGTCTTTTGGCGGTGGCGGTGCAGCGACTGTATTCGGCGCTTCTGGTTCTGGTAACTTCTTAACTCGTTTAACCGGGATACTTACTGCTTTATTCTTTATCACAAGTATTAGCTTGGCTTACTTTGCGAAGCAGCAAACGACAGATGCTTATGGTTTGAAAACGATTAACACAACTGAGCAAGTTGATCAAAAATCGCCTGAAACTTCATCAACTGCACCAAAACCAGCTGAATAATTGAATATTTCGCTTTCAATTTTTCATTGAAACCACTAGAATGCGTCACAGCTGCGGTGGTGGTGGAATTGGTAGACACGCTACCTTGAGGTGGTAGTGCTTTCGGGCGTGGGGGTTCAAGTCCCCCCTTCCGCACCAACTTATAATCCAGAAGTTTAAGTTGGTGTTTGCAGCAAAATCTGTTGATGCGGGATGGAGCAGTCTGGTAGCTCGTCGGGCTCATAACCCGAAGGTCGTTGGTTCAAATCCAGCTCCCGCTACCAATCAATCCTATAATTAAGATGCAAACTTAAAATAGGCAACTTAAACAAAGTTTGAGTTGAGATATACTTTTTGCACGTTGATGCGGGATGGAGCAGTCTGGTAGCTCGTCGGGCTCATAACCCGAAGGTCGTTGGTTCAAATCCAGCTCCCGCTACCACTTTTGATTAAGGTGCAACTTAATCAAGTCTAATTAGAAAGTTTTTCTGATTGAAAAATGATTCAAATTTAGATATAATTTTGCACGTTGATGCGGGATGGAGCAGTCTGGTAGCTCGTCGGGCTCATAACCCGAAGGTCGTTGGTTCAAATCCAGCTCCCGCTACCAAGTTTCTAAAGAGGCTCACAACTAGGTGGGCCTTTTTGCACAGTGGGCATTGCTTTTCTGTGCAATAATGGGGGCGAATGCGCCCTTTTTTGTTATCTATCGTGTAGTGTGGACATCAATTGGTCAAATAATCATGCTATCACTATAGTTAGTCTGTGTCGGTCTGTTGGCCGATTGAATCGCACATAAATGACGAGAGTAAATGAAGTTATCAAATAAAACCCAAGCATTGTATGAACTGATCGCACCCGCTGTTGAGGCGTGCGATGTTGAACTATGGGGTTTAGAATTTACACCTCAGGGTAAGCGTTCGCTAGTACGTATCTACATTGACAAGCCTGAAGATCCAAACAAAGAACCTGTTATTTCCGAAGACGGTGAAATTGATCTTGGTCGTGGTGTGGGTGTGCAAGATTGTGTACGTGTTACCCAACAAGTTGGTGCAATCCTCGATGTTCATGATCCAATTTCTGGTGAATATGCATTAGAAGTTTCATCACCAGGTTGGGATCGCACTTTCTTTAAACTTGAACAGATGCAAGCATATATTGGTCAACAAGTTGCTTTACGTTTGATTTCTGCAGTGGATAACCGCCGTAAATTCCAAGCGAAACTGGTTGCTGTAGATGTAGAAAATGAAATGATCCAAGTTGAAGTTGAAAAGCAACAAGTGCTCGAGATCGATAGTCACAATATCGATAAGGCCAACTTGATCTACCAAGACTAAATTAATCTTAACTAAAAGAATTTGAATAGTAGGTGACTTATGGGCCGTGAAATTCTTACCGTTGCTGAGACGGTTAGTAATGAAAAAGGTGTTAGTCGTGAAGCGATTTTCGAAGCGCTCGAGCAAGCTCTAGTTGCTGCAACGAAGAAAAAATTCTACGAAGGCACAAATTCTGAAGAAGCACAGTTGCGCGTTGAAATCGATCGTAAGACTGGTGAATACCGTACTTTCCGTCAATGGACTGTAGTAGCAGATGAAGATCATGAAATGCCTGCATGCCAAGACGCGATTTCTGATGTAGACCCAGCGAAATGGTCAATCGGTGATGTGCGTGAGCTTGAAGTAGAATCAATTGAATTTGGTCGTATTGCAGCTCAAATTGCGAAGCAAGTTATTGTTCAGAAAATTCGTGAAGCTGAACGCGCGCTTATTGCAGATGCATATGAATCTAAAGTTGGTGAGTTAATTTACGGTGAAGTAAAGAAACAAACTAAAGATGGTTTCATCATTGACCTCGGTGAGAATGCGGAAGCATATCTTGCACGTGAAGAAATGATCGCAAAAGAAATTTTACGTCCTAAACAGCGTGTAAATGCGATTTTATTTAACGTAAACCGTGAAGGTCGTGGTGCGCAGCTACAACTTTCTCGTGCTAAGCCAGAAATGTTAATGGCATTGATGAAAAAAGAAATTCCAGAAATTTCTGAAGAAATCATCGAAATTAAAGCTGCTGCACGTCAACCGGGTGTTCGTGCTAAAATTGCAGTGAAAACGAACGATCATCGTATTGATCCAGTTGGTGCATGTATTGGTATGCGTGGAACACGTATTCAAGCTGTACAGCAAGAATTGAACGGTGAGCGTATTGATGTTGTAGTTTGGTCAGATGATCCAGCTCAATATATCGCAAGTGCTTTAGAGCCAGCAGATGTATCGGGTATTGTGATTGATGAAGAAGAACGCACAGCAGATATTATTTTTGCTACAAGCGATCAATTGGCGCGTGCAATTGGTTCTCAAGGTCAAAACGTACGTTTAGCTTCTGAGTTAACTGGTTATAAGCTCAATATGATGCTTGAAGAAGAGTACCGTGCTCGTCAACAAAATGAAGCACAGCAATATCTCGATATGTTTGTAGGTCGTCTTGATATTGAAGAAGACCTTGCGATGGCATTGGTAGAAATGGGCTTTACTTCACTTGAAGAGATTGCTTACGTTCCAGCTGAAACATTTGATGAAATCGAATTAGATGCAGAAACGGTTGAGCTTTTACAAAGCCGTGCGAAAGAAGTTGCATTAGCAGATGCACTGAAAGAGCAAGAAAATATTCAAGAACCGAGCGAAGAGCTTCTAGCGATGGAAGGAATGAGTTCAGAGCTTGCTTATGCATTAGCGGCTCGCGGTGTAATCACAGTAGATGATTTAGCAGATCAGGCAACTGATGATATCTCTGATATCGAAGGTTTAGGTGCTGAGAAAGCAGGTCAATTGATCATGAAAGCACGTGAATCATGGTTTAATTAACGAGGAGGTCATACATGACGGATAAGTCAATTAAAGAGTTAGCAGTCAGCGTAGGTCTTCCAGTTGAAAAACTATTAGATCAGGTGCGAGATGCTGGGTTGCCTCAATCTAAGGCAGAAGACACAATCTCAGTAGAACAGCAAGACCGTTTAGTCGCTCATTTGAAAAAAGCGCATGGGCAAGACAGCGGCAGCGCAGGAAAAATCACGTTGAAACGTAAAACTACGAGTACTGCAAAAGTAGCAAGTACATCAGGTAAAGCTAAAACTATTAACGTAGAAGTTCGTAAGAAGCATACGTTCACTAAGCCAGATCCTGAACAAATTAAAGCTGAAGCATTGGCAAAAGCAAAAGCTGAAACTGAAGCAAAAGCACAGCAAAAAGTTGAAGTTAAACCAGTTCAAGCTGAAGAGAAGGCGCAACCTGCAGTAAGTAAAGCGAAAGCGAACTTAGATGCAATGCGTGCTGCAGCGAAACAATCGAGTGAGAAGCAAGAAGTTGCTAAAGCTGCGGTTGTGGTTAAGCGCAAGTCAACAAATAAACCGATTGTTAAACAAGCAACTAAGCCAACTGAAACTGCAGAACAGAAAAAAGCACGTGAAGCTGAAGCTGCTAAATTAAAAGCAGTTGAAGAAGCAGCACGTCGTAAAGCAGCTGAAGAAGCACAACAACGTACGCTTGAACAAATGCGTCAGATGGCTTCTAAGTACTCTAATGAAGATGCAACTGCAACGATTCGTGTGGTCGATGATTCTCCATTGGCTGCTGGTCTTGTTGGTCAAGCATACGAAGATTCATTTGCGAAAGAAGACCGTGACATTAAGCGTGGTAATAACACACCAGGTGCACGTTCTCCTAAGAAAGGTGGTCGTCGTGGTCAAGAAGAGCAATCTTTCCGTGACAACTCTCATAAACGTGGTTTGAAATCAAGCCAAGCTAATAAACATGGTTTCGAGAAGCCAGTTAAAAAGCAAGTTTATGATGTTGAAATCGGTGCAACTATTGTTGTTGCTGACCTTGCTGCAAAAATGGCGATTAAGGTTCGTGAAGTAATTAAAACACTCATGAAAATGGGTGAGCTTGTCACTCAAAACCAATCAATTGACCAAGATACAGCAGTTCTAGTGGTTGAAGAAATGGGTCATAACCCAGTTCTAGTATCAGATACTCAAGCAGAAGATAACTTACTTGAAGCGGCTGAAGAAGCACGTGGTGCACAAACAACGCGTCCACCAGTGGTTACTATCATGGGTCACGTTGACCATGGTAAGACATCGCTTCTTGATCGTATTCGTCGTGCGAAAGTAGCGCAAGGTGAAGCGGGCGGTATTACACAGCATATCGGTGCTTATCACGTTACAACGGATAAAGGTATTATCACTTTCTTAGATACTCCGGGACACGCAGCATTTACTGCGATGCGTTCACGTGGTGCGAAAGCAACTGATATCGTTGTATTGGTGGTCGCAGCTGATGATGGTGTTATGCCACAAACAGCGGAAGCGATTGACCATGCTCGTGCAGCAGGTACGCCAATCATTGTTGCAATCAACAAGATGGATAAAGAATCTGCTGATCCAGATCGCGTATTGAATGAATTGACAACTAAAGAAATCGTGCCTGAGCAATGGGGTGGTGATGTCCCTGTCGCGATGGTTTCTGCGCACACCGGTGCAGGTATTGATGAACTTCTTGACTTGATCTTGATTCAATCTGAACTTCTAGAGCTTAAAGCTTCTGAAGAAGGTGCGGCACAAGGTGTTGTAATCGAAGCACGTGTTGATAAAGGCCGTGGTGCGGTTACTTCGATTCTTGTTCAAAATGGTACATTAAAAGTAGGTGACCTTGTTCTAGCTGGTGCATCTTACGGTCGTGTACGTGCGATGACTGATGAAAATGGTCAACGTATTAAGTCTGCAGGTCCATCGATTCCAGTTGAAATCTTAGGTCTTCCAGAAGCGCCAATGGCAGGTGACGAAGTTCTTGTTGTAAATGATGAGAAGAAAGCACGTGAAGTGGCTGATGCGCGTATGGATCGTGAACGTCAAAAACGTTTAGAGCGTCAATCTGCAATGCGTCTTGAAAACTTAATGGCTTCAATGGGCAAAAAAGATGTGCCGATTGTGAATGTAGTTCTGAAGACAGATGTTCGCGGTACATTGGAAGCGCTTCATGTTGCATTGGCTGAACTTTCAACTGATGAAGTGAAAGTGCGTGTCATTGGTTCAGGTGTTGGTGCGATTACTGAGTCTGATGTCACACTTGCAGAATCTTCAGAAGCATTCTTATTAGGCTTTAACGTTCGTGCAGATAATACAGCGCGCCAAAAAGCTGACGCAGATGGTATCGACATCCGTTACTACTCAATCATTTACCAATTGATTGATGATGTGAAAGATGCAATGAGTGGTAAGCTTGCACCAGAACATCGTGAAACAATTCTTGGTGTGGCTGAAGTACGTGAAGTATTCCACTCAAGTAAATTTGGTGCGGCAGCAGGTTGTATGGTTCTTGAAGGCTTATTACACCGTAACAAACCAATTCGTGTCTTACGTGATGACGTGGTTGTGTTCCAAGGTGAACTCGAATCACTTCGCCGTTATAAAGAAGTGGTTGAAGAAGTTCGTGCTGGTATGGAATGTGGTCTTGCGGTCAAAGGCTATAAAGACATCAAAGTGCTCGATAAAATCGAAGTCTATGATGTTCAATTAATTAAACGGAGTCTTTAATGGCGGGTAGTCAACGTCTTAAGCGTATGGCGGACACGGTTCAGCGAGAATTGTCTGAACTCATCCGTCAGGAGCTGAAAGATCCACGCTTAGGTGGTCTTGTGACCATCTCAGCGGTGAAAGTGAGCCCAGATTTAGGCTATGCTGAAGTTTATGTCACTGTCATGGGGCGTGAACTTGGTGATGAGCAAAGTGAAGCAGCAAATAAAGATACTCTAGATGTTTTAAATAAAGCATCAGGTTTTCTGCGTCATGAGCTGAGTCGTCGTATTAAGACACGTATCACACCTCGTTTACGTTTCCATTATGATAAAACTAATGCATACGGAAACTACATGTTTGGTCTAATTGCTGAAGCTGTGAAGGACTTACCTCCAGCTGACGATAAAAAAGACGAAGAGTAATTTCAAACAAAAAGCCACCTTAGGGTGGCTTTTTTTATCTTAATGTTTTTATATAAATTAAAGCCATAAAATAAATGCTACATTCAATTTTGAATTTGCGTATACAATATTTTTAATTAAACAAATACAAATAAATAATGAGGTTGATGTCATGCAAACTTTAAAAAAATCAGCTGTTGTGCTCGCATTATCAAGTACCTTGCTTTTTACAGGTTGTGGGTACAATACACTTCAAGCGAAAGATGAAGCCGTGACTGCATCATGGTCTGAGGTACAAAACCAATACCAGCGTCGAGCAGACCTTGTTCCGAATTTGGTGAATGTAGTTAAAGGATATGCAAAACATGAAGAACAAGTTTTAACTGAAGTCACAGAGGCACGTGCAAATGTTGCAGGGCTCAAAGTTGATAAAGAAGTCCTTGAAAATCCTGAACTATTCAAGCGTTATCAAGAAGCGCAATCGCAAATGACAAGTGCATTATCACGTTTGCTGGCAGTGACTGAAAACTATCCAGATCTTAAAGCGAATGAGCAATTCCGTGATTTGCAGGTACAATTAGAGGGTACAGAAAACCGTATAGCAGTTGCGCGTAATCGCTATATTTCTACCGTCCAAGATTACAACACCTATGTTCGTCAATTCCCACAAGTTGTAACTGCGAAAGTCATTGGCATGGATGCAAAAGAAAACTTTAGTGCTGAAGCGAGTGCACAAAAGACACCTAATGTTTCTTTTGATTAAATCAATGATTATAAGTTGATGAATATGAGCATGAGAACTCAGCATCTTAGACAAAATAGTATGAAATTGATTTCATGGCTATTTGTCTTTGTGATGACCTGTACATTGCAAACGGTTCATGCAGAATCTGCAACAGCAGTAGATCATGAGTCTGACGCGATTGTGCTGGGAAAAGTGATTCAATCCAACTCAACAAATCCATCAACAAGTGCTCAGCAAAATAAACCAACACCAGTATCTCCAGTTACTGTCTCAAATGATATGCAGGAAGGAGACACACAACGTCAACTTCCTACATTAAATGAACCTGTGATAGATCAGGCGAATATACTTTCTCCTCAAGAAAAGTCAGAACTCGATACAATAATTCGTGGTCTGTATAACGAGGGTAAGGCTCAAATTGGGATCGTCATCGTTCCAACAACTGGTCAGGAAGGTATCTTTGATTTTGCAATGCGGACTGCACAGACTTGGGGGTTAGGTTCTGCTCAACAAGATAATGGTTTATTAATCGCAGTGGCAATTAATGATCGAAGATTACATATCGCAACAGGCTATGGATTGGAAGGTGTGATTCCAGATATCGTTGCGAGTCGAATCATTCGCGAACAAATCACCCCTTATTTTAAAGCCAATGAATTTGGACAGGGTTTAATTGCAGGGGTTAGAGAAATTGAACGAATTGTTAACCTTGATCCTGAAATTGCCCAACAGGCTGCTGAAGAGCTGAAACTTAGACAAGAACAAGCCTTAAAAGCGCAATATGCAAAGGAAAAGACATTTAACACGGTATTATTTATTTTAATCGCTGGTGTGATTGGTTCTTTTATTATTGGTAATCGTTTAAGTGCTTCGGTCGCGGGCGTTACTGCTTTTGCTGCGAGTATGATTTATGGTTCAGGGATTTTAATCAGCTTGATTGTGGGTATTGGAATTTTCTTTTTATTATTTACATCAATCGCACAGTTGATTTTCCAAGCATTTTTATCTGGCGGAGGACGCGGCGGCAGTGGCGGTCGAGGCGGATTTGGCGGTGGTGGATTTAGTGGCGGTGGTGGTGGCTTTGGTGGGGGAGGTGCGTCAGGCTCATGGTAACAAAAACTGAAACGACAGAAATTATCACTGAACCTAAGTTGCAACAAACATCTCAACCGAGCTTCAAGCGCTGGATTAGGCACTTTTGTTATTTGCCTGCATCTAAACGTTATTTTTCCAAAATGGATCAAAATGCGATTGCAGAGGCAGTGAAACAAGCGGAGCAAGGTCATGTTGGAGAGATCCAAGTGGTCATAGAGGGATATATTCCATGTGCCTTGGCTTATTCAATGAATACTCGTCAGCGAGCAGAACAACTTTTTGCTGAATTAGGTGTATGGGATACAGAGTTTAATAGTGGTGTGCTGATATATTTAAATCTATGTGAGCAGAAAGTTGAAATTGTGATTGATCGTGGGATTCAAAAGGCCACAACGCAACAAGATTGGCAAGCAATCTGTGATCACATGATTAATGAGCTAAAAAATAAAAATTATAAACAGGGTGTTATTGTTGGCGTGATGGAAGTCGGCGAAATTTTGAATCGTTTTTATGATGATAAAGTGCAAGATTTGGAAAATGAGCTCAGTAATCAGCCAATTATTTTAAATTGATTTAAGAAAAGTGACAAAAAATGTCACTTTTTTACATAAATTAACATTAAAAATAAATTTGAAAAATATTTATTGGCAACTTTGAAGCGTTATCAGAAAATAGCATCAGTTAGTTAGCAACAACAAAATCTATATTGGGGATAGGTTGTTAACTTTGAACTTAAAAAATTAGGAGAGATGTTATGAACGCTCAAAAAGGTTTTACTTTAATCGAGTTAATGATTGTTGTTGCAATTATCGGTATTCTTGCTGCGATTGCGATTCCTGCTTACCAGAACTATATCGCTAAATCTCAAGTGAGTGAAGGTTTAACGCTTGCTGGTGGTCTAAAAACTGCAATTCAAACAAATTTACAGAGCAATACTTGTTTCGCTAATGGTTCAGATGAAGCAGGTACACAAGACTCAATTAAAGGTAAGTATGGTATCGCTACAATTACTAAAGCGGATGGTGATGATTTAGTTTGTGGTATCAATTATAAATTTAACGGTACTGGTGTCTCTAGTAAAGTAGCAAATTCAGAGCTGAATCTTACTGTTAACGACAATGGTGTTATGACAGTTGCTGATGGTACAACCGAAACTCTTAAAGAATTTTTACCACAGTCTTTAACAGTTTCTGGTTCATAATTTAAATTGAATAAAAAAGAGGATTTTAAATCCTCTTTTTTATATGAAAATTATTTATATTCTTCTCGCCAACTTTGCCCTTGTTGCACTTGCAAGTTACTTGGGGGTAGGGCGACCATTGATTAATTACGATTACTTATTAGTCGTAATCATCTTTTTATTTTTAAAGAATAGATTTCTAGCTGTAATGCTATTTACAATTTGTATTTTCATAGATGGTTTGAATATATTCTTTCAAATATTTCCTATTATTCATCTATCCGATATTATCTACCTACTTAAATTTATACCAGAAATAGATCATACTAAAAAAATAATAATTTCGTTTGGATTAATATTTCTGTTCATATATCTGTTTTTTTTGTGGAAATTTTTAGAAAAATTTTCGATTTCCAAAAAATACTTTTCCTATGGAGTCATTATTGTAATCTTACTTTCAATACTACAGAGTTTTTATATTGCCAATGGTGAGCGAGCATGGCGTATTGGTGAATCTAAATATTTTGATTCACAAATTTATAATTTCACAAAATTTAGAAATATAGATTTTATAAAAAAATTTCAAACTTCAGAAACAGCTTTGGGAGACAGATATTCTTTTTCAACTGGTTATGATGAAGTATTAAGAATTGAAAATCCTAAAAAAATTTTATTTATTGTAAATGAATCATGGGGAGTCACCTCAGATGAAATTCAAGAAGATTTGTTGCATGAAATTTTGAACAATAAACGGTTTAAATTGCTCAAACAGTCTGAAGTTAGTACAGATGGGTTTACCGTCAATGCTGAAATTAGAGAGTTATGCGGTCTATATCTGAATAATTTTAATCTCAAAAAACAAAAAAATGGATTTGAACAGTGTCTACCTCATATTTTGAGTAAAAGGGGATTTCATACACTGGGTGTTCATGGTGCTGCGAGCACCATGTATGAGAGGAAAGACTGGTATCCAAAATTAGGTTTCAAGGAATCTCTATTTTATGAAAATTTTTTAAACTTAAATTCGCGTTGCTATTCATTTCCAGGATTGTGCGATCGAGATTTGATGCAAGTTATTAGAAATAAACTCATGAATCACGATCAAATTTTTCTTTATTGGCTTACGTTGAATACGCATCTTTCATATGACTTGAGAGATCTTAAAAATGATCAATTTGATTGCGAGCGATTTTTAATCGATGGAAAATCCTCTTTATGCCGAAATTTAAAATTACAGAAGCAGTTTTTTTCAAATATAGATGAATTGCTAATTCAATCACAACTTAGTGGAACAATGATCATAATTGTGGGGGATCATGTGCCACCGTTGCTCGAAAATAATGAAATCAAATTTAAAGATGCTAAAGTTCCAATGATCGTGGGGTATATAGAGTGACGAATTTAAAAACACATAATAATGTCTTTTTGTTTTTTTTATTTTTTATTATAGGGTTTAGTAGTGTTTCTTATAGCCTTATCAATAATTTAGTGATTACTTTTATTTTGGGTGTGGCATTATTATTTGTTTTATTGAAATTTAAACTTGAATATTTTAGCTTCGAAAAGAAAAGATCACTGTTTTATTTTTTTTTATTGTTTCTAGTTTTTGGAGTTTCTCTCTATCTCTCACCTTATCAAAATGAGCACATGTTGTATCGTTATTTTGGAGTGGTCTTAAGTATTATTTTTGGAATATTTGGATACTTTAACTACAAGAATAAAGGCTTTGATCTGATTTTTATCAGCCAAATTTTGAGTCTAATCGGTTTCCTTCATTGTACAGTTTTAATATTTTATTGGTTTACTGTTCCGAGTCCAGCTGATTACGATTGGATATGGGATATGCCTTTTTTTTCAAACATCAGACATATTGCGGATTATCTGTCCATTTGTTTTTTGGCTTCATTTATTTTGCTGTTGAATAAAAAAATGAAGCTTGGTTTTATATATTATATTTTTTCAGTTGTTTTACTTTCTGTGATTATTTGGACTGGAGCTCGGGCAGCTTATTTAAGTGTCGCTTTAGCCCTTATATTTTTAGTTTTAAATGATATTAAGACTATAAAAAAATTAATTATGGTTTTAGTTCCATCAGTCATCTTGCCACTGTTTTTTAAAACAAATTTACCTGGTTTAGGTATGGGGCGATCATTTGATGTGGTTGGCAAGTCGGTTAATAGCTATACCTCAGGCCGGGTAGAGTTATATCAAACAATATTAAGCAAGTTTTCTGAAAGTCCGTTATGGGGCTTGGGTCCTGAGGCTGTGAGAAATATTGCGATTCCGCATGCAGGAGATGTGTTTGCCCAAGCACATAATCTGATTTTACAAATATTGCTTGAGTTTGGGCTCATCGGTTTTATTCTTATTTCAATTATTTTTGTGAAACCACTAATTCGTATTGCTAAATTTGAAAAGAACTATGAATTTATAATTTTGACGAGTTTTGTTATCAATATATGCGTCGCTGCTATGTTCAATGGGGGATTCTATTACATCGTGACTTTACATATTTTTTGTTTCTTTTATGGCGCACTGTTGGCGAATTTAGATTCGAAAAGTACAATTACAATTTCTTAATTACATATTTGTATGCTGAACTTATTTGCATGTTTGCTATTTTTAGCGTTAGCTTGGCTGCTACCATACCATCGTTCTCCTTGGCCAACCTTCGGTTCAGAAGTATTGACGTTTATCGCAGTCTCTTTTTTATTGCTATATTTAGCAAAATCTAAAGTAAAAATCGCAAAACCACAGCTTTATTTATTGCCATTTCTAAGTATTCCACTTATTCAATTTATTTTCGGACAGAACATCTATTTCAGCAATGCTTTATTTAGTTTTGCTTATATTCTGTTCTTTATGTTGATGGTGATTGCTGGATATCAACTTTGCCTCGAGCAGAAAAAGAGAGAGCAAGTATTTAAAATTACCTGTTTAACATTTGTTTCAGTCGGAGTTATCTCAGCTGTATTTGCGGTGCTTCAATGGCTCCAGCTAAATTGGATTTTTGGTGATCTTATTTACCCGCTAAAGGGAAATAGACCTTACGCCAATTTAGCTCAACCCAATAACTTAGGGACTTTACTTTTTTTAGGGCTACTGAGTTCGCTCTATCTATTTGAAAAACGATTACTTTCCAATCTTTATCTTATACCAATCGCGTTTGTTATTTTATTGGGAATTGTTTTAGCACAATCTCGAACAAGCATTATCGTTTGTGCTTTTATCGTGATCTATTGGTTAATCAAACAATTCAAAAAACAGAATCGATTTTCATTGACCCATTTAGCTTTTTGGTTAGGTGTATTTGTACTCTTAACACTGAATTTAACGACGATCAACCAGTTGATTTTTTCTATTGGTGATTCAGCTTCAGTCGTGCAAAGTTCCGCAGCAAACCGTGCTGTCCAAGGTATGGGTGATATTCGCCTTGATATGTGGCAACAAATGATAGCTGCGATTCTGCATCAACCATGGTGGGGGTATGGATGGAATCAAACAGGCTTAGCACAATACTATATTACCGATACCTTCCAAGTTTCACTTTGGTATAAAAGTGCACACAACATGATTCTAGACTTATTGGTTTGGAATGGTTTGATTTTAGGTGGGTTTATTCTTCTGTACTTTACAGCTTGGCTACTTTGGCTCAATAAAGGGGTGAAGGATAATATCTCGATCATTGCAACATTAATGGTATGTGCAATCCTCATTCATGGCATGTTAGAGTTTCCTTTGCATTATGCTTATTTTCTACTTCCAGCAGGTTTCTTACTGGGCATCATTCAGGCGCAATATAAAAATTTGCCTTCAGTAAAAATGAATGGTCGAGTGTTCGCAGTGATTGCTCTTATCACGATTGTGGGGGCTTTAGTTACGACACGGGATTATTTTTTATATAAAGAGCAAAGTGTACTCGCATCAAAGACTGAAGCTTTAACAGTAGATCAACAACACACCATGCAAAAGCAAATTTGGTTGATTACCCAATTTAAAGAGCGCGTGTGGTGGATCGGATTAGATCCTAAAACTGAAATGACAGAACAACAACTTGCTGATCTAGAGCGAATGGTTGCAAACTTGGCATCAAAATATGATTTACATAAGTATGCACAAGTATTGGCTTTTAATGGTATGGAGCAAGAAGCGAAGCATCAACTATGGATTTTAGAAACATTGCATAAGCAACATATTGAGTATGATGACTTATTGAAATAAAAAAATCCCCGAAAGGGGATTTTTTTATTTCAATCATTAAATTTGGCTTTGAATATAATTCTCTACACCAACTTGATTGACAAGATCGAGTTGAGTGGTCGCCCAATCTAAATACTCTTCTTCTTTTTCTAAAATCTCTTGTACTAAATCACGCGTAACGTAATCGAGTTGTTCTTCTGCTAATTTCACAGCAGTTTGTATCGTTTCAATGTTTTCTTTTACTTTCCGAACATCGCATTGCAGCACTTCGATTGTGTGTTGACCAATATAGAGCTTACCCAGATGTTGAAGATTTGGAAGACCTTCTAAAAATAAAATGCGTTCAATGATTTTATCTGCATGCTTCATTTGGCGGATAGATTCTTTATATTCCGCTGAACCGAGTTGTTCGATGCCCCAATCATTAAACATGCGTGAATGTAAAAAATATTGGTTGATGGCTGTAAGATGGTGGTAAAGCACCTGATTTAACTGATGAATAACGTCACGGTTGCCTTTCATGATCTTAGCTCCAAACTCAAAATTCAGCCTATCATAGAAGGCTATCGATAGAGATTATCTTAACCCAACTTGCTAAAGTCTGACGAGTAATTTATTGAACAGCAAATGAAAATCGCAATCAAATACACTTTTTCAAAAAATAACCCCGCTGAGTCAAAGCGGGGGGAGAAATTGGAAATCTGAATTATAGTTATAGAATGAGTTCTTATTATTTTTAGCACATTCTGAATTAAGCGGCGATTGAAATTCTGGCAGCTATTTCAGCAAGTTCTTCATTAATAATACTGCGTGCTTCAGGAACACAGCGTCCGCAACAAGTGCCTAGATCAAGCAAGTCACGAATTTCACGATAAGATTCAGCGCCATTTGCCATAGCATCTTTAATATCTTGATCTGTAATTCCACGACATAAACAAACGTACATTTCTGCTCAACCACAAGGATAAATGCGATAGTTGATATTATTGATAATTATTATCGTTTGTCAATGAAATTCATTTAAAAATGCTGTTTAATTCATCGATTTTCTAGATAAAAAAATACCACCTCATAGGTGGTATTTTTTAAGATATTGAAATTATTTAGAAATAATCACAACACCATCCATTTCAACCAGTGCTCCTTTAGGTAAACTTGCAACGCCTAATGCTGCACGCGCTGGATACGGCTGAGCGAAATATTCACCCATAATTTGGTTTACCAATTGAAAGTGAGATAAATCAGTGAGGAAAATATTCAGTTTGGCAATATCAGCTAAAGAACCACCAGCAGCTTCACAAACTGCTTTTAGATTATCAAATACACGACGAATTTGAGCTTCAATGCCCTCAACCAATTCCATGCTATATGGATCTAATCCAATTTGTCCTGAAAGATAAAGTGTATCGCCGACAAGAATGGCTTGAGAGTAAGTACCAATTGCAGCAGGTGCATTTTCAGTATGAATGACTTGGCGGGACATCTATTTCTCCATTATTCAAATCTAGCTTCATCATAAAGGATGAACACTATAGGTGAAAGCTCTAATCTGTATTTGTTTAGCAGGCTTGTGAGACTTCTTCAACTGCAAGAGGAGCTGACATGCGTGAAATACGCGGAAAACCAAATTGCATGCGGAGTTCACGAATGATTTGCGCAATTTGCTGACGACTATGAACAACAATACTCAGATAGGTTTTTGATTCGTATTGTCGAACGGACTCGATTCCGATTTTTGATTTACGACAGATATAAATCAGTTGTGAAATTTGCTCATCACTTAATAATAGATCGATACACAAGTAAGCATTGAAGTTGATTTCTGATTCACCTTCATCTTTCCAGTGCAACGGCATAATATTTTCAGGGTGTAACTGTTGTTCGTGTAGAAGGTTCTTACAGCGAGCACGGTGAACAATAAGACCGCGGCGAGATAAATGTCCCTGAATAGGATCGCCTAGCACTGCATTACAACAATGGGCATATTTTACATCTACACCATCAGTACCTAAGATCAGGCGACTTGATGCTTGATCTTGATGATGATCTTGAGCAAAGAGATGGTTCGCCACAAGTTGTGGGAGCAAATCACCTACAGCAATTTGTTCAAAAAGTTGATTCTTGCTTGGAATATGGCGCCATTGTAATAGTTCAGTCCAATTTTGATCGGTTAGATCATGAATAGAGGTATTAAATAACTTTAATGCACGATTTAAGGCTTGTTGACCGACAAGGCGCTGTTCATCAATATCTTGATCTCGCAAAATATTTTGAATAGAGCGTCTGGCTTTTTGAGTGTTGATAAAGCTCAGCCAATCCGGGTTGGGTGAAGCGAGAACATCTGTAATCACCTCAATGACTTGACCACTTGAGAGTGGTGTAGAAAGCGGTTTGATTTCACCATCAATTTTACAACCGACTGCATGGTTACCTAGGAATAAGCTCGCAGAGTAAGCGAAATCTACTGCTGTCGCTCCTTGTGGTAACTCATGTAAGTGACCTTGAGGAGTATAGACCCATATTTTTTCTTGATGTAGATAATCTAATAGATCATTAAACGTGGTCTTTGCACAGTCGCCACCGACTAAGGTGTGCAAATTTTGCATAGATGCTTGAATGGCAGATCGGCATGTTTGAGGAGCATTTTCACCTAATACCACTCCAAATCGCGCAGCCTTACGCATAAGTTCAGTTTGTATGGTGAGCGAAAGCGTTGTTTTCTCGCCTTTCAAACGCAGCATCAAGGATTGATTGCCACCAGGGAGAGGGCGGCGGATATGATCTTGGTAATTTAAAACTTGGAAGTTATCTTTTAACAACTCAACTAAACGATCGCAATCGGCAATGGTCTGTAGAACGATTTCAAACGCATGACTATGTGTGAGTTCTTGAAGGTTAATTTCGTTTTTAACAAAGTGGCGTAGCAATTCAATGTTATTGTTTTTCTTTTTGATCCGCCCGGGAATATTGAAGTTTTCCAAGAGATCGCTCAAATGCTTTTCCCAAATGGCTTGGTATTTACAGCGTTGAGGTTTGGTTTGCGCCAAAGCATCTTGTACATCATTGAACATATCTAAATCAAGATTTTGATAGCAGAGGTGTTCAAGATTGTCAGCCATTTCATTCATGCCGACCAAACGTGCCATTGGCACGAATATATCAAAAGTTTCTTGTGCAATACGGGCACGTTTATCTGGTCTTAAAGCTTCCAAAGTCGTCATATTATGGTAACGGTCTGAAAGTTTAATGATGATCACACGAGGATCTTGTAACGTGGCTTGTAGGATTTTTCGGAATGAGGCTGCTTTATTATATTCTTTGTCACTAGAGTGGCTTAATTTCGTAACACCATCGACCAGCTCAGCCACTGTTTTGCCAAATTTTTCAGTAATGTCTTCTTTGCTAAAGTCGGTATCTTCAATAACATCGTGCAGTAGTGCTGCCATTAACGTTTCTGGGTCTAGGCGCATATGCGCCAGAATACAACTTACGGCTATCGGATGCAGAATATAGGGTTCACCGCTTTTGCGTGTAATACCATCATGCGCCATGTCAGCATAATCGCAGGCCACAAGTACTCTGTCGACGTCCTTTTCAGATAAATACGCGTCGATGATGACTTTTAGCTGTTGCTTAGCTTGGCTGACCAATGGGCCTGGCATACTACACCTTTGAATCCGTGGAAGAGAGTAAAAAGTAAAAGACTTTACTAAAAATTCATATTGCTACAATGCTCTATTTTTAAATAGAGAATAGCTCTAATTTTTTTAACAAATTTTTTCAATTTTGTCGAATCATTCTCTAAAAAAATTCAATAAAAAAGCCTAGTCACTGGACTAGGCTCTTTTAAATGCAGGTCTTAAAGCTTATTGGAAAGAAAAACCATCTAAGTTTAAGTTATTTGCAGAAAGTGCTAAATCTAAGCTAGACGTTTGATAATCTTGCTCACGCTGTTTCAAGATATCTTTAGTGACATGACCTTCAGCGATTTCACGTAAAGCAACCACTGTTGGTTTGTCATTGTCCCATTCTACAGTTGGTTCGATACCTTGACGAGCAAGTTGACGCGCGCGTTTGCTTGCCACTAGTACAAGCTCAAAGCGGTTGTCTACATGGTCTAAACAATCTTCAACGGTTACGCGTGCCATAAGAGTTCTCGTATGTATGAAATTTTTTAACAGACTGCGCAGTATAAAATGCTTTGTCTATAGACTCAAGTTTAATCACGAATTCGGTGTGATTAATTTTTGAATTAAATCTTTATGTCGGTGAGCCTGTTGTGATAATGAAAGACGGTTCGCATTAATGACAGACTCAAGATCATGTAAAGCTTTATTAAAATCATCATTCAGGATGATGTAATCAAAGTTTACGTACTGTTGCATATCTTCTACTGCACAACTTAAGCGATGTTCAATCACTTCAACAGAATCTGTACCGCGGTTTGATAGGCGTTGGCGAAGATCAAATTGAGTAGGTGGAAGAATGAAAATTTGTTTTGATTCAGGAAAAAGTTTGCGAACCTGTTCTGCACCTTGCCAATCAATTTCAAGTAAAACATCATGACCCTTTGCAAGTTGTTCTTTTACAGTCGCTTGTGAAGTGCCGTAGTAGTTACCGAAAACTTCCGCATATTCGATGAAACCACCTTGATTCACTTGCTCAATGAAAGATTCTTTGCTGGTAAAGTGATAATGCACACCATCTAATTCACCAGGGCGTTGACCTCGAGTAGTGTGTGAAACAGAAACGTGTAAATTGCTTACGCGCTCAAGTAGGGCTTTAACTAATGATGTTTTGCCAGTTCCAGAAGCAGCTGAAACGACAAACAAGAGACCCGACATGATATTTTTCCTGATATGATAAAATATCTTCTCTATTTTAGAGCAGAGTGCTTTTAAACTAAATAGCAATTCGCATTTGTTTTAAAAAATATTCTGATTCATTGACCAAATTTTAGCGATCGTTTGAGGGTCTTATGGAAATTGTTTTAGCTAATCCACGTGGTTTCTGTGCTGGTGTAGACCGCGCTATTGCGATCGTTAATCGTGCACTTGAAAGCTTTAATCCTCCGATTTACGTTCGTCATGAAGTGGTACATAACAAATTTGTTGTGGACGATTTACGCCAACGTGGTGCAATTTTTGTAGATGAATTAGATGAAGTTCCTGATGACAATATTGTGATTTTTAGTGCACATGGTGTATCAAAAGCTGTACAACAAGAAGCTGAGCGCCGTGGATTAAAAGTATTTGATGCCACATGTCCTCTCGTGACAAAAGTGCATATCGAAGTAACAAAATATGCGCGTGAAGGGATTGAAGCCATTCTGATTGGTCATGAAGGGCATCCAGAAGTTGAAGGCACCATGGGTCAATATGATCTGAAAAATGGTGGTGCAATTTATCTGGTTGAAGATGAAGATGATGTTGCTGCTTTACAGGTGAATAATCCTAATAAGTTAGCATTTGTCACTCAAACGACACTTTCAATTGATGATACTGCAAAGGTCATTGATGCTTTACGTGCTAAATTTCCAGCCATCCAAGGGCCACGTAAAGATGATATCTGTTATGCAACTCAAAACCGTCAAGATGCGGTCCGTGATTTAGCGACTCAATGTGATGTCGTTTTAGTGGTTGGTTCTCCAAACTCCTCGAACTCTAATCGTCTTCGAGAATTGGCAGAGCGAATGGGTAAGCATGCTTATCTCGTAGATAATGCGGATGAGCTAAAAAAAGAATGGTTTGCTGAAACCACTAAAATCGGTGTTACTGCAGGTGCTTCAGCACCTGAAATTTTGATTAAACAAGTGATTCAGCGTCTACAAGATTGGGGCGCTACGTCACCACAGGAATTAAATGGGCGAGAAGAGAACATAACCTTTAGCTTGCCTAAAGAATTGAGAATTCAAGTTACTCAAGCTTAATAATGAATTATCAATGACATAGCAGGATAAGTGAACAGATTGCAAAATCGTGATCTTATCCTCATTTTCATACCATTTGTCATAACTGTGTTGGTTTTATAATTATAAAATATTACTTTTGTAACATTAATAAATAAATACAAAAGTTTGAATATGAAAGACTTACAACGGGGCTTTACCATTATTGAGCTGCTGATTACCACAATTGTGCTATCAATCACAGCAACCATGGCTATTCCATCTTTTAAAAATCTTGTTGCGCAATATCGCCTAAATTCAGATGTGCGTGAATTATCAAGCGTGCTGATGATGGCGCGTAATCAAGCAACATTGTTAAGAAAAGATGTGACTGTAGATCTTCAGTCGAATCAATCAGATAGCAATACAATCTTTCATTGGACACCCAAAGAGCAAAATAAATTGACTTCATCACAAGAAAAAGTCACATTCTGGATGGATGGGGGAATTTCTGACTTTACATCTGACATAAATTTTTCTATTTGTAATAAGGTGTTAGGTGTTTCTAAAACGATAGCAATTACAAGAATGGGAACACAATATTTAAAAGCAGAGGGGACATGCTAATGCGTGCTGCGCAACAGGGGGTAGGAATGATTGAAATTCTAGTTGCCTTATTGGTTTTGGCCATTGGGGTATTGGGGTTTTCATTTTTACAAATGCGCGCAATTGATGCTTCACATGAAGCAATGTCTAAATTACAAGCCATGAATTTAGCGCGTGACTTATCTGAGAAGATACGTGCGAACTCAAATGCTTATACTCAGTATCAAGCCAGAATAAATGCAGAAACACAAACAACTACAGCCAAATCATGTGTGCAAAAAGGAACGACGAATCCATGTGTTCAAGCAGCCGATTTTGCCCATTATGATGCTGCCCAGATAATAAAAAATGCCAATGGTCTTGGTATGAGTATCAAAATGCCGAATTGCCAAGTCAGTAATAATTTGCAATCTCGCCGATGCATTTACGTAGCCTGGGGAAAAACAAAACCTATCGATGATGCTTCTGCAAAAGATGCATGTACCCATGGTGGAAGTTATTTACCAAAAGCGCAATGCATCGTTATGGAGCTTTATTGATGCAGCATCTTAGGTATACACAAAAAGGTTTGACGCTAGTCGAGCTTATGATCGCTTTGGTGCTTGGATTATTGATTACCGCTGCTGCGGTACATCTGTTTTTTACAGGGCAGATGGGATTCACGATGCAGAAAGGGATGTCGGAGGTTCAAGATAACGGCAACTTTGGTCTGCGCTTTCTTACTTATGAAATTCGTAAAGCAAATTATGGTCAAGTAAATATCATTAATGATCGTTTGACGCATGGTGGCATTGTTATCACTTCAGCTCAGTCTCCAGTGGTGCCTACATCTGGTGATTTGGCATTTAATGCGACCAATATTCCTGTCAATATTTCACGAAATATTCCAAATACGGAGGTTGTGCCTGTATCGCAATCTGGTATGCCGAGTAATATAGAGTTGGTTTCAGCTGAATCTTCACAACCTGCTCAAGCGGGAATGAGCGACCAATTGGTCATGCAGTTTTATGCTGATACACAAGGTGTGGATTGTGAAGGTAATAATTACGATGCTGGACGATATATTGTTCAACGTTTTTTTCTACGTAAAGATGCAAATGCAAATATTCAAAAAGAACCACACGATGCATTGGTCTTGGCCTGTGAAGCAGGGTGGTACACGCGTAACAGCACTCAAATTTTAAAAAATTTTAATAATAAAAAGACTGTCTTTGGAACAACGAATGGTGAAATTTTGATGCATCGTGTTGATCACTTTCACTATCTGTTGGGGATTTCTAATGACGATAATACGGCACAGCAAAGATATATAAGTATTGAAGATTATAAAAAGCTCAATGTTTATCCACGTCCACGCATTAATTCAATACAGGTCGGTTTATTAGTAAGGTCATCTGAGAATGTAGGTCAAAATCAAGCAATTTCTCCTCATCAAGAATTTGAAGTTCTTGATCAAAAAGTAAAATTAAAAAAAGCACAAAAAACCGTCGCGACTAAATTTATTCGACAAGTCATTACACAAACGATCGCGATTCGAAATGGTATGAGTGTGATGGATTCAGCGGAGGGCTTATGATTCAACATCAACGTGGTGCAACGCTGATTGTGGTACTGATTATGTTAGTTCTGCTCACCATTATTGGTACTTGGGCGATTCGACAAAGTATGGTGAGTTTGAATATCACCACCAACAGCCAAGCGCAACAATTGTTAATGCAATCTTCCGATACTGTTTTTTATCGATTGGGGCATGGCGGCTATGCTGCCTCCAGTGGTAACCCTCTGAACTTAATTGGTTACTCGATTCAGAATGAAGGTAACGAAGTCGTATTCTGTTTTAGAAACCAATCCAATAGTGCGATGTTTAATGTTTCCAACAGTAGTGTATTGCGTTGGAATGAAGCAATGAGTGATGTCTCAGTCGATGGTGTTTCTGGGTTTTGTTCCTTATCAAATGATGGGGATTATGCCAGTGCTCGTAAGGCGCAATTAACTCAGGTGTCTGTAATCGTAAGCCCTCCATCAGACAGTGATCATGATATCCCACTTTCAAACGCAAACGTTGGAACTGACACTGAAAGTATAGGACAACCTTCTGATACTAAAAAAATAACAGTCTATTCAACATCGCTCTTACCCGCATTGTCTTCGACAGATTTAACGGATGAAATCCATCTTTGTTTGCGCCGACCACATACAGCACCATTGGTGGGTAATGCACAAACCATTTCGTCCTGTTTAAAGGAAATTGGTGTGCCGTATAACACCCAAATTCAAAGTTACATTTTTGATGCTTATCAGCGCGCTGAATCTTAATGGGGATGTGTTGTGAATAAAAAGATAAAGAATCATTTTACAAAAAAGATGATTGCGCAAAGTATTGCAGTCGTGATGGCATTGGGTGCGATCCCAATGCAAATGAACGCCAGTGATCTACAAATTTATCAAAATCCTGTAGCAAAAAATAATCCGATTATCATGTTGGCGATTGATAACTCGATGAGTATGAGTGCAGTAGATGCAACTTATAAAGGTCAAAGTGTTAGCCGTTTAAATGCCTTAAAAAACTCATTGGTAGATGCCTTAAATGCAAAGGACTTATCAGGAAATTATCGTATTCCAGATAATGTTTATATTGGGGTGTCGGTGTTTACGTCAACGGGTGAAATAGGGACAACAGAAGATTGGTTAAGCTATGGTGAAAATGCTCGTTCATCTAAAATCTTACTAGAAGCAAAACAACTTACACCTGCTCACCGTACGGATTTAATCAATAAAATTAATAGTATTGGAGCCGTAGGTAGTACGCCCACACCACTATTACTCTCAGAAACTTATGCGTATTTACTAGGAAATCGTACCTTTGGGGCTAACCTAAAAGGCATCGATTTACTTCCTTCATCTAAATATTCTAATTATAGCCGTGGTTTATCTGGAGCATCATTTGCGCCAGCGGACATTCGCAAAGCGGATGGTAGTTATAGAGCGCCACTCAACAAGTTGAATAACAGTGATGCCCAATGTAGTACGCAAGGTGTTTTTTTCTTAACAGATGGGGCGCCAGTTGGTTTGAGACCAAAGACGGTACTCCCTGTCATGCAAAATGCGTTGGCAGATGACAGCTTTACTTGTGAAGGCTCGCCCTTAAAAGATGTCTATTACAATTACGGTAATGCCAAAGGTGCCAGTGGTGCCGCGACCTTCAATGGCGAGTTTAAGGAAATGGCGACGCAGCCATATCGTTTTTATGAAGATGATATTGGTAATGCTGTGTCAGCCAATCAAACCACCTGGCAAAACCGTAGTTCATGGGCTTGTGTGGGTAAGATGGTTCAGCGTTTGGCAAATCAAACACAGATGACCAGCGATGCGAATCAGAAGCGTGTTTATACATCTACTGTAGGTTTTGGTCCCTTATTCCAAAAGCATCCACGAGAAACCTGTCGTGATTATGACAATGACGGTCTATACGATCATTGTACTTTTGATAGTAGCTATACAGGTTCTGGAAATGACATTTCCAATAGTATGAATGCTCAAGCATTAAAACAGTTGGGGAATGTGATTGGTAAAGGGGATACCTACGGGACTCGCCAAGAAATTGGGGGGTATACCCAAGCGACTTCTGGTGAAGATATTCAGAATGCATTGAATACCTTCTTGGTTGCCGTCTCTCACGGTAACTTTGAGGCTGCTAGTTTTGGTACTTATGTGGTGCCATTTGACCGTTTATCAACAAGTTCAGCATATCCTTATGTGTTCGCACCGCAGTTTCAACCACAGGTGAGCACAGCAAATTCGGTATTGGCTTCCACACATCAATTATGGTTAGGGAACTTAAAGAAATACAGTATTAACGCTCAAGCTGTGATGATTGATCGTGGGGGGAAAGAGGTACTTGATCGATCAGGTGCAATACGAACCAATACGCAGGATTTTTGGAACAATACTGGAATAGATGATGGTTTGAGTGCAATTCAAGGGGGCGTGTTCTCTCGGATTGCCACACCTTCACCACTAGCAGGTGTTACTGCTACAGACAAAATAAAAACGCGCCCTTTATTCACCAATGCAACGATTGCCACAACGGGTGATCAAGCAAAACGATTGGTAGGTTCTGAGAATGGACAACTGACGAAATTAACGACACAGAATGTGCTAGCCGCGACCTATATTGATTCAACCAAGTCGGGGTGGCGACAAAATGTATATCAACCCTATTTACTGTCGGCTTTGGGTTATCGACTTGATAAAAACTACTTAAGTAGCTTACCTGCTGGATACATTTGGAATGATCTAAATAAGGTTAAAGATCTTAAGGTGATGCAGCAAATGGGAGGCGTTGTTCACTCGGAACCACTATTGGTCACGCTCGAAGCAAAATATAACGCGGGGTCTGGTACCATTTTAGCGAATACCCGTAATGCGACTCATCGAAAAGATTATGTGGTATTTGGGACGATGCAAGGATTATTGCATGTTGTGGATCAAGAAACTGGTGAAGAGGCATTTAGTTTCTTAGCTCATGAAATGGTTCAAGATCCAAGTCGACGAGACGCGTTACTTGAACAGTCCAATACATTATTGTCATCTGCGCATCCTATTTATGGCATGGATGGATCATGGACTTCAGATGTTCAATATAAGATTGATCAGAACAACAATAAGTTTATTGCTGCGAAAGCCAACATTTATGGTGGTATGCGCATGGGTGGGCGTAGTTATTATGCCTTGGATATGAAAAATCCGAACCAACCTGAATTACTTTTCCATGTTGATCCAAGTTCTGGAACGATAAAGAGTAAATCAACATCAGTGAGTGGCACAAATCAATCAGATGCCTTAAAAGCTATGGGATATAGTTGGTCTAAACCTACCATTGCTAAAATTCGTTTTGACGGCAAAGTTAAAACGGTCATGATTGTGGGTGGTGGCTATGATATGGCCTATGAAACGGATGGTTATCAGCCTCAATCTGCATTAACTGGTCAACGAGCTAATCAAGGGGCGGGCGTCTATATTTTTGATGCTGAAACGGGCGAATTATTGTGGAATGCACGCTATGGCAACCAATCGAATCAAACCAGTGTTGATGTTAAGCATGCTGAGATGAAATATAGTGTGGTCAGTCAAATTAAAGCATTTGACCGTAATACGGATGGTTTGATCGATCACCTATATTTTGGTGATTTAGGTGGGCAAGTGTGGCGCGTCGATCTCAATAATCGTCTTGGAACGAATACAACCGCGTTTGGACGAGTGACACGTCTTGCTGATTTTAGTGCGTATCACCAACGTTTTTATGAAATGCCTGCTTTGACCATCCATGATCTGAATGGTGAGCGATTTGGTGCGGTGAGTATTGCGTCAGGAAATCGCAGCTTTCCATTAAATACCAGCAATATTTATGACAATCGAGTCTATGTGTTACATGATTATGACTTGGCACAACCGAATTTGTTTCAAGCGAATTTTGCTAAAACACAAAACCTTACCGAAGCTCATTTAACTGCATGGTCTAATTTATCAGGTACAACAGTGCCACATCTGATGAACCGTAATAAGCGTGGTTGGTTCTATGTGTTGCAACGAACAACGGCTAAAAACGAAACAGCGAATACTGGTACAGTTAAAGCATTAAATGGTTATATTGCGATCGCAAATAGTCCAAGTCATTCAGATTTATATGTGTCTTTATACAATCCAAATGATGCATCGTCACAACAACCGAACCAATGTACTGGGGGCATTAAAGGAGCAAGTCGTACCTTAAAGCTTTGCTTGCCGTATGGTGTTTGTGGAGATGCTGGATCAACGTCTAATCTTCAAAATAAAATTGTGGCAGAAATCTCAGACACTAAGTCTGATGGGATTAGTAAGCTAAACAGCGTACCTATTGTCCAGAATGGTAAAAAGAAAACGACTTTGCTGGGCGGTGGTTATACCAACTACATCACAACCAAAGTGCTGAAAGCTTATAACTGGTTTGAGCGTCAGTAGGTGGTTACCATGAATCAAAAAGGTTTTACGCTGATTGAGTTGATGGTTGTTGTAGTGATGATTGCCATATTGATGACAATCGCAGTGCCATCATACCAAAGTTATTTAAAACGTAATGCTGCTGCACAGGCTCAGCAAGAAGTATCCAAAATTATTGAACAACTTGAACGCTATAAAAGTCGCAGTTTTTCCTATCGAGGTTTTGATGCGAAGTATATTTACGATCAAGATACATCAATGACGAGTATTTCCCTGCCTGATGCGAAGAAACCAAAATATGTGATTAGTATTGCCGATATCAGTGAAAAAACACCTAAAACCTTATTAAGTTCAGATCAGGGCTTGGGACGGGCATGGGGGATTCGAGCTGTACCAACGCAGACAGGCTATGATGCGTTTTTGGCGACGAGTCAGGGTATTCGTTGTAAAACAGAATATTTGGTGAAAAATGACTTAAAAGAAGTCAATGCATATACAGGATGTGGTGCAAATGCAAAACAATGGTAATTCAGGATTTACTTTAGTAGAGATCATGATTGCAGTGGTCATCATTGGAATTTTAGCCATGATTGCCTATCCGTCCTACCAAGAATATGTTCGTAAAACTAAACGTGTCGAAGTAAAAACCACATTGGCAGATATTGCAGCTCGACTTCAGCACTATCAGGTTGCGAATTACAGTTATATTAAATCGGATGGCAAAGCAGTCACGTTGGCTGAATTGGGATTTCAGACCAATGCGCAAAATCGAGTTGAAGTTCCGTATTATGATCCTGTCTATACGGTTGGTATATCAGATGTAACCAACAACAGCTGGGTGTTGAGTGCAGTGCCTGTGAGTGGAAAATTGATGCAAACAGATGGTCACTTTGTCATAAATGAAGCCAATGAAAAATGTTGGGTGAAAGCAGCTTCTTGTACACCTTCTTCAAGTACAAACTGGGATGGAAAATAAATTTAAATTCAAAAATGTGGATAAATAATTTTTGAGCTTTCAATCGGATCAAAGTTCACGTAAAATACTGCCCTCTATGAAAGGGGTTTGAAATGTATCGATGGTCGGTGCAGGGATAATCCGTAAAAACTATAAGGTTCTATCATGGTTGTTATTCGTCTTGCACGCGGTGGTGCTAAAAAACGTCCGTTCTATCAAATCATCGTGACTGATAGCCGTAATGCACGTGACGGTCGTTTTATCGAACGTATCGGTTTCTTCAACCCTACAGCTCAAGGTAAAGCAGAAAAACTTCGTTTAGATGCTGATCGTTTCGCTCACTGGGTTGCTCAAGGTGCTCAACCTTCTGAACGTGTTGCTTCATTAGCTGCTCAAGCTAAAAAAGCTGCAGCTGCTGTTTAATACGGTAGAAGCTAGCCCATGACACCAACACAGAATGTTCCCGAAGATCGTATTCAGATTGGACAGCTACGTTCAGCTTATGGATTAAATGGGTGGCTCTGGGTCTATTCGAACACAGAACCTATGAGCAACATATTTGACTATCTGCCTTGGTACATCGAGACCAAAGCAGGTTGGCAAATTGTAGATGTGAAACGTTGGAAGCCACATGGTAAAGGCTTAGTTGTTTCGCTGAAAGGTGTGAGTGATCGTACTGCAGCAGACAATTTAGTTGGCGCAAATATCTGGATTTCTAAATCGCAACTGCCTCAACCAGGCGTGGACGAGTATTATTGGTCTGATCTAAAGGGTCTAACAGTGTTAGGTCTGGATGATGAAGAGCAAGAAGTTAATCTTGGTCAAATCCACGAGTTGTTTGAAACAGGTGCTAACGATGTGATGGTAGTTCGCGCAACTGCTGACAGTGTCGATGGCGAAGAGCGAATGATTCCATGGCATAAAGATGTGGTGCAACGCGTTGATCTCGAAACTGGTCGTATCTATGTCAATTGGGGCGTAGATTACTAATATTTTCGGAAATACGGGAGTCTGCGATGTTTTTTGCAGTCATTACGCTTTTTCCTGAAATGTTTGAAGCGATTACAAGTTTTGGTATTAGCGGTCGCGCAGCGAAACGCGATTTAATGCAAATTCATTGTATTAATCCTCGTGATTTTGCAACAGGGAACTACAAACGAGTGGATGAGCGTCCATTTGGTGGTGGTCCTGGTATGGTGATGATGGCTGAGCCATTGGCAAAAGCAATTCATCGTGCCAAAGAGCTTGCAACGCAAGCAGGTGCTGTTCATGTACCTGTGGTGTATATGTCGCCACAAGGTAAAACCTTAAATGAACCTTCAGTACAAGATTTCGTGCAATATGACGGATTAATTGTATTGTGTGGTCGTTATGAAGGTGTTGATGAGCGTTTGATCCAAAAATATGTTGATCAGGAATGGTCCATAGGGGATTACGTTTTATCTGGGGGAGAACTGCCTGCGATGGTTTTATTGGACAGTATTATTCGGAGACTTCCGGGTGCAATGTCTGATGAACAATCACACGTTCAAGACTCATTTGTAGATGGTTTACTCGACTGTCCGCAATATACAAAGCCTGATCATTTTGAAGGTTTGGATGTGCCTGAGGTACTAAAATCAGGTCATCATGCAAATATTGAAAAATGGCGTTTTTTGCAGCGCTATCAACGAACGCTTGAACGTCGACCTGAATTGGTTGAAAAAGTTGAGTTGACTAAGCAGCAAAAGAAATGGCTCAAAGATTCGCAAAAATAAATCTTTTAGATTTATTTAAGCAAATATGACCTCAAGCATATTGCTTGAAGTATTAAATAGGCTCTTTATGCATTGAAGCGGTCAAGCATAAAGGGAAAGTCAATCGGGTCTATGCGCCTTAGCCTCTAGCCCCAGTGGATATCAGACCTCTTCTGACCCACACATATTGGAGATACCCCATGAGCGGTAAGCATCCTTTAGTACAAGCTGTAGAAAATGCTCAGCTTAAACAAGACATCCCAGCTTTTGCACCAGGTGACACAGTAGTTGTCCAAGTAAAAGTAAAAGAAGGCGACCGTGAACGTTTACAAGCGTTCGAAGGCGTTGTAATCGCTAAGAAAAACCGTGGTTTGAACTCTGCGTTCACAGTACGTAAAATTTCTAGCGGTGTTGGTGTTGAGCGTGTTTTCCAAACTCATTCACCAATCGTAGCTAAAATCGAAGTTAAACGTCGTGGTGACGTTCGTCGTGCTAAACTTTATTACCTACGTGAACTTTCTGGTAAAGCTGCACGTATTCGTGAAAAGTTACCAGCTCGTAAACAAGGTTAATTTTAGCCTTGCTTCGAAGCAAAAAAATGCGCCTTTTGGCGCATTTTTTTATGATCAAAACTTACAAACCTTGAATCTTCAAACGATTGGCATGTTGTCTAAAGATTGATACTGGATCAGGCGCAAAGAAGCCTTTAAGCCCAAGTATTTGATTGACTTCATCAAAATGATTTAAGTTGTAATTATCACGAATTACTTTACCGTATTTAGCACTACAAATAGGCACGAGACCATCGTGATTGCGTTCATTAGGCATAATCGCTGTCCCTAAGACAACAATTGCGGTATCTAAAATATCGAGAACATTGGTCACCTTTGAAGAACCAATCCAAGAATAATGATATACGCCGTTAGCCGTTTGTGATGAACCGTTAGAATTACAGTCTTTTGGGATCGCAGCAGAAGGGAACTTTTGATTAAATTCTAAAGAACCTTTTACAGAAAGATCATACATGGATTGTTCGTAATTAACGCTAAGACTTGGATTACCTTCCATAATTGAAATTGCAGGTGCCAAAATATCACCAATAACTAATTTTGCTACACTATTAAGCACTTTACTATTTACGAAAGTATCTCCTAGGGGAGAGCCCTTAATACTGCCTGCAACAGCAGTTAGAGAAGCAACTTTCTTAGGAGCAATGGCTTCAACGTAACGTACAGTAGGTCCTCCATGACTATGGCCGATCAAATTGACCTTGTCTTTACCCGTAATAGCTAAAGCTGTTTCCACTTGTTGTAACAGTTGCTCACCACGAACCACAGTTGATTCGACAGGAGACATTTGAGCGACAAAAACACGTGCACCATTTCGTGCGAGGTCAGGGGTAATTTGATAGAACTGATCTAAACCGAAATGTTCTGTACCAATGCGGCTAAAACCTAATGCAAAGCCATGGGCCATTACAATAGGGTACTTAGTTTGCGCATAATTGGTATTTACGTATTTAGCTTCGACATCGATCAGGCCGGAAGCATATGTAAGTTGAGATAATCCTACGAGACTTAGCAGAAGTGCTGGGATCATTTTTTTTGTTTTCATTTTTTCTTCCTTAAAAAGACAATATTTATTGTCAAAAAATATTGTAAAGAAAAACTAAACAAAAATAAGATAAATCCGACTAAATGTTAATCATTATTAAACTGAAAGAAAGGGTGAAAAGCTCACCCTTTGTGTTTAAGTTTTATAGCCCTTGGAGTTTAAGTCGATTTGCATGCTGACGATAAACATCTACAGCGCTTGGTGCAAAAATGCTTTTTAAACCGAGTAGATGGTTAATTTCATCTAAATGATTCCATTTATAATTATCACGAATGACCTTGCCAAATCGAGCGGAGCAACGCCCTACAATTCCATCTCCATCTTTTTCAGCCAAAAGAGAAGAAGCTAACATGCCATAATCAGATGGATCTAAAGCGGTATTAAATGGAGAGTTACCCATAAATGAATAATAATGAGTATTGTTGACACGATAAGCCCCTTCACCACATTGGGTTGTAGGTACACCATTTGGAAAATTCTGACTAAATTTGAGAGATTCTTTCGTTCCTAAACTTTGTAGGGCTGCTTTAGCATCATAAGGAAAGACTTTTGGATCAAGACCAGATGCGAATGTAATCACTGGCGATACCAGATTGTCAAAAATCGCGCGAGCAGGTGCTTCTAAAATATTACCTACCAGAACACCTTCTAGTATATCAGCCATTCTTGCTCCTTGATTTCCAGAAGCAATTGTCGTAACAGATGCGACATGATCAGGTATAACACCTGCAATATACCGAACAGTCTGACCACCATGACTATGTCCGATTAAATTCACTTTTTGCTTGCCGGTAATGGCAAGTATCTCTTCAACTTGACTCAGTGCTTGTTCGCCTCGCACTTCACTTGAGTTCATCGTTGAAACACGTGTTTGCCAGATGTTTGCACCATGTCGAGCAAGATCAGGAGTGATCTGATAAAAGTAGTCAACACCGACCATACTACCAAAGCCAAATAAGCCATGGGCAAGCACAATAGGGTATTGGGTTTGTGCATAATTTGATTTAGGTGTTTTGACGGTATGGTTAACGGCTAGATCTTTAATTTGCGTTGAGGCTTGTGCAACAGTAAGAAAACATGAACCTATGCATAGGCTCATGACTATTTTTTTTAGTTTCATTTTCGATACTCATTCAGTGATTCGTTTATTTTTATGATTCAGGCGATATCCATCGCCATAATTTAAGATACTAAAATTGTGACTTAAGTCTATAAAAAAGAGATAAAGTGCAAATTTATTGATATAAATTGGATGGGTGACTCATTTATAGGATAGATATGTCATGCTAATGAGGGCTATTTAAACAGTCTGGACCCATCTAGAGATGAGTGCAGACAAAAAAATATATTAGAGACCTTGTTGTTTAAGGCGATTTGCATGTTGACGATACATCGAGACTGGATCTGGCGCAAAGACACTTTTTAAACCAAGCACTTGATTGACTTCATCTAGATGATTCCAATTGAGATCATCACGGATGGTTTTACCGAATTTCGCACTACAGCGTGAAACTAGACCATCATTCTCTTGACCACCATCAATTAATAAACTGGTAATTTTTAAAGCTGAGTCTACATCAAGTGGGTTTGTGACCGTTCCGATACCCGTAAAGGAATAGTTATATATTCCTTGTTCACGATATAAACCTTCAGAGCATGAGTTTTGAGGAACGCCTATAGGATATTTTTGATTAAATATTGCTGATCCTGCTAAGCTCAAACTATTGGCTCCCGCAAGTGAGTCATGAGGGAAGGATGCTGGATCAAGTCCCTGTGCCCAAATAATAGCTTTAGACAGTAGATTGACTACAGCCACAATAGGTGTTTCAAGGATTGGTGCTGTATCACGAATTTTTAATATAAAATCAGACACTGGTGAGCCTTGATGTGGCGCCCCAATCGCTGTCATTGATGCGACTAATTCAGGTCTTACACCTGCGACATATCGAATTGTGGGCCCGCCGTGAGAGTGACCGATTAGATTGACCTTAGGCGATCCAGTGAGTGCAATGACTTCTTCAACTTGATGTAAAAGTTGCTCACCCCGAATTTCTGATGAGTTAAATGGCGATACACGGGAAGCCCATACATTTGCACCGTTACGGGCGAGATCAGGTAAAATTTGATACCAATAATCTACACCGAGTGGATCAGTGCCAATACGGATAAAACCAGACATTCCGTGACTAAATACGATTGGATACTGGGTTTTTGCATAAGTAGTTTGAAATTTTGAAGTCACTTGTTCAGGTGCTGTAGCAGCGTAACTCGTGCCAATTAAACATGCGAAAGAGAGGCATGTCCCCAAAATAAATTTTCTCATCTCTATTCCTTAGATGGATTGAAATACTCGACAATTTCCGTTGTCACAATAAGAGTATAGCGAAGCAAAAGGAAAGAAAAGTGGATTTAAACTTTAGGGAACAATTTTTAAGATAAGCCTCCATAATTTCGTGATGAGCGTATGGAGGCTTGAGAAGATTATAGTCCTTGAAGTTTCAAACGATTTGCGTGTTGTCGATAAACCGATACTGGATCTGCTGCAAAAATGCTAGTCATCCCCATCATTTGATTGACCTCATCTAAATGATTCCAACGGTAATCATCCCGAATCGTTTGTCCGAAGCGAGCACTGCAAACTGGGACTAAACCATCATTTGCACCTTCCTTAGATACAATGAAAGATGCCGCTTGCATTGCATAATCCGATGGATCAAGGGCATTGGTAAACGGTGTATTACCAGTAAATGAATACATACGCATGCCATTGACTTGATATGCACCCTCACCACATTTTGTGGTTGGTACACCCGCAGGGAAACGTTCTGTAAATGCTAATGAGCCTGCTGTAGATAAACTTTTAGCCGAGGCAAGCGAATCATGTGGCAGGCTTTTCGCATTTAATCCTTGTGCCCAAACAATTGCTCCCGAGACAAAATTCATCGCTGTCGCAAGCACAGTATCAAGTCCTGTTCCTTCTGAACGCAAGATAAAGTCTGCCATAGGTGATCCTTTATTCACACCAGCGACAGTGGTCATGGATGCCACATGTTCAGGAATTGTTCCACCAATATAACGTATTGATGGTCCACCTTGACTATGCCCAATTAAGTTCACTTTTTGTGCACCAGTAATGGCTAAAATATCTTCAACTTGTTGAAGCAATTGCTCTCCACGAATTTCGTTGGAGTTGAATGGAGATACTCGTGTAGGCCAGACATTAGCACCATTACGCGCTAGATCTGGCAGGATTTGGTGCCAATAATCTAAACCAAAGCTCTCTGTACCAAGACGGACAAATCCTGTTAGTCCGTGTGCAAATACGATTGGGTATTTAGTTTTTGCGTAGGTATTGTATTTGCCAAGTGTCGAGGTTACAGGTTTCACTTCTAATGCAGAAGCATTAGATAATTGAGTCGTTAAGCAAGCTGCAGACGTAAGTAGGCACGCCATAATTTTGTTGTATTTCATCATCATCCTCAACTTTTTATTATCAAACCCTAATCCTAGAGTTAAATTGATTATAGTGATGTAAATCACATTTTAAATATCGAATAGATGAATGGTAAATTTTTAAGGTTAAAAAAGAGAGGTAGATTTGATCAATGAACTATCTTGATGAAGATTTGAATCTGCTTTCAAATCCAGCCTAATGAATTTGAAAGCAATTACTCAATTAAAGAGCTAGAGATTTAAAGTCCTTGTAATTTAAGGCGGTTGGCGTGCTGTCTATAAACTGCAACTGGGTCAGGAGCAAAAAATCCTTTAATTCCGAACAGCAAGTTCACCTCATCTAAATGATTCCACGGAAAGTCATCACGAATAGTTTTACCAAAATGGGCACTACAAACTGGAACGATGCCATCATTTTTTCCTGCTTTATGAACCGACAAACGGTCAAGTAGAACCATGACAGGGTCACCTAGATCCAAGGCATTCGTAAAAGGCTTGTTTCCTGTCATTGAATATAAATGAATTCCTTTTTCTTGATAAGCACCTTCGCCACAGTGGGTTAATGGTAAACCGAGAGGGAATTTTTGATTAAACAAGGCAGTTCCTTCAACAGATGTACTCACACCAGCGGCCATCGCATCATGTGGGAACGTATCAGCAGGAAGACCTTGCGCCCACATAATGACTTTACCAAAAGTGCTGATGAGAACATTCAGTAGCTCTGATGTTCCTGTTTTATCTGCGATTTTTAATACATCTGACGCGATGATTGTACCTTTGTTGGCACCGGCTACAGTCATCACCGATGCAACATGTTCAGGCATTACACCTGCGGCATAACGAACAGAGTTTGCACCATGACTATGACCAATCAGATTGAGTTTGTCAGCACCAGTAATCGCCATGACTTCTTCAAGTTGTTGAACATATTGTTCACCTCGGACTTCAGAAGAATTGAAAGGAGACATTCTAGCCGCCCATGTGTTTGCACCGTTTCTCGCTAGATCAGGTAAAATTTGATACCAGTAATCCATGCCTAGACTTTCAGTGCCCAAACGTATAAATCCAACCATTCCATGAGCGAATACAATAGGATATTTCGTTTTGGCATAGTCAGATTTGACACTTGAGACTTTGATCTGTTGAGCTTGAGTAGCATAAGTTGTCGTAGATGTTAGACATAGCGCTGTCACCAGCGAGCCTAGAATGTGTTTTATTTTCATTATTATTCCTAGTTTTTTAGTGAATCTATGATGTTCTTCCAGATGAACATACAGAAGACCTTAAAAGATGTTATTGAATGCAACAAGATACAAAAAATGCCAATTTAGCTTGCCGAATTAACATATAAAAAGCAAAAAAGAATCAAAAGTTGAAATAATTAAAGGATTTAATCATTAGCAAATGTGTTCAAAAAGCATTATTTAAATTTTGTCGAGAGTCGCTGATGGTCGGAAAAGCTATTCTGATGAATAGCTTTCCATTTAACTGCGCTATTTTGTGCGTCTAGAGTCCTGTCAGTTTCAAACGATTGGCATGCTGGCGATAAAGTGAAATAGGATCTGGGGCAAATAAACCTTTGAGACCGAACATCATATTAGCTAAATCGGTATGATTTAGTTTGTAATCATCACGAATCACACGTCCAATATGCGTGCTACAGCGCCCAACCATGCCATCATTATCTTTATTGCCATACGCTAAAGGCCCTAGCTGCATTAAAATGGTATCGATATCTAAGAGGTTGGTGGTTTGTGCAACACCAGTCCAAGAATAATAAAAGATTCCGTTGTCTATTGGGTTGCCTAAACGAGTACAACTTGACGCGAGAGCTTTTGTTGGAAAACGTTCATTAAATGCAGCAGAGCCTGTTTCAGTTAATGATTTCATCGAAGCATCAAAGCTGATCGGCATATCAGGACGACCTTGTGCATAAGCAATTAATGGGGGAATGATGTAATCCCCTAAAATATTAAATATTGTTCGAGTTGCTTCATTATTTTGAATTTTATCTGCGACCATAGAACCTCTGAAAGTCCCTCCTACACCAGTAACAGACGCAACATAGTCGGGTTTTACTGCTGCAACATAACGCACAGTCGGTCCGCCGTGCGAATGACCAATCAGATTGACCTTTTTCTGCCCAGTGATCGCAATGACTTCTTCAACCTGAGAAATTAATTGTTCTCCTCGAAATTCAGTCGTATGAGCAGGTGAGAGTTGTGCTGCAAAAACGCGTGCACCATGGCGCGATAGATCAGGTAAGATTTGATACCAATAGTCAATATTGAATGTTTCATTGCCTATGCGAGACCAGCCTAACCAACCGTGTGTCATCACAATAGGATATTTGGTTTTTGCATAACTACCGATCTTTGTCTCATTTACTTCGAGTAATCCCGGACCTGCGTGGGCAGTGAATGAGCTTGATAAGCATAGCGTTGTGACGAATGCTAACGTCGTAGGTATCAATTTAAGTTTTAAGTTTTTCATCGTTCTTCCCTGTGAATGAATGTGTTCCTTGAAAAGATTAATCGGCAAAAGGAAGTTGACCGCCTTGATCATGAACTTGCTCGAATGTTTCTACCCGAAGTTGCTCTTGTGAATTATTAAAATGTTGAGAACGGAGGCGTTGTACAGCTTCCTGCTTTGCACTAGGGCTCATATTACTTTTTACAATGCTGTCACGTTCAGATAAATATTGATTGACCTTGCTTTTCCAATTTGAGCGCTGTCCATCAAGATTTTCTAGACGTTGTGTTGCTTCAGGACCCACTAAGCTGAGACGCATTTGACGAATTTCTTCTGCGCTACCACCACGTGCTTTAATTTCTGCAGTTAATTGACGAAGATCTTCGAGTTGAGAAAGTTGTTTTAAATTTTCTTTCCAATCTTCAGGTAGATCATTGAACAGTTCTTTTAATTTATCGGCTTTTTGTTTTTCAGATAAATTTTTATCTTCCATGACACTCATGCGAGCCAAGGTATAATCATGATATTCATCTTCGATACCAAATAAACCTTCAATTTCATAGTCTGAAAAAAATTGTTTACGTAATGATTTCATCTGATTAAAAATAGCTTTGTAATACTGCGCACTTTCTTTGTCATGGTTTGGTGGTGTTAGGTCACCCATTTTTTCACGATATTGAACATAGCGTGACCATAAATCTGTCAGTTGACCTAGTAATGGTTCTTGATAGGTGCTTTGAGCAAATTTAATAAAATCAGCCTTGATTTGCGGAATCTCTTTTTCGCCGTATTGGGTAATAAAAAACTCAAAACAGTTCTTAGTATTTTCATTCACAATCAAACGGTTGGCGTTATCGGTTTGGATTTGACAATTGATTTGAATATCTTGCTGACTTTTACTTGCAAAGCTAGAACCATTCACGGTTGTACTTTGTTGTAGCGCCATATTTTCTGATTGAATTTCGGCATCTTGTGCTGCTCGTTGTGAGTTTTCAGCAGATTCAGCTGAGTCAGGTTTCAACCATTGAAAGAGAAGGAATAAAACGATCAGACACGCCACAATCAGCAGTGTAATTTTCAATTTAGCTTTTGAATTCATTTCACATCCTATGAAATCATTTAGTTATTATTAATGGTGTAGAATAATTTGCCACAAATGTCACATTTTATGCATAAAAATTTAATCAATATTCGATAAATGGATTTGATAAAATAGCAGTATTTTACTGATCTGAATATTATCTAATGTCTGCTAAATCTCCAAAAATTACTCGACGTCATATAAGTGGTGTATTTCTACTCAACAAACCTTTGGGGATTAGCTCAAATGCAGCATTGCAAAAAGTGCGTTGGCTCTATCGTGCTGAAAAAGGTGGTCATACTGGCGCTTTAGATCCATTAGCATCAGGCTTACTCCCGATTTGCTTAGGTGAAGCGACCAAGTTTTCACACTTTTTACTGGAATCTACTAAACGTTATCAAACGACGATTCAATTGGGAAATAGTACAACTACAGGTGATGTCGAGGGTGAAGTTTTGCTCGAGGCACAACCGATTGAACTTAACGAAGATAAAATTCAAAGCGTGATTCAGCAATTCGTTGGAGACATTCAACAAGTTCCTCCAATGTATTCTGCTTTAAAGAAAGAAGGTCGTCCTTTGTATGAGCTGGCGCGTAAAGGAATTGAAATCGAACGTGAGGCTCGTCCAATTCATATTTTCGCGATTGAACTGATGTCTTTCACTCAAGATTCAATTACTTTGGATGTGACATGCTCAAAAGGAACGTATATCCGAGTATTGGGAGAGGATATTGCTCAAGCTTTAGGAAGTTATGGGCACTTAACATATTTACATCGTATTCAAACTGGACATTTTGGTATTGTGCCAGAGTACACCATTGAATACTTAGAAAGTCTAACTGAACAACAACGTGAAGCATTGTTGTTACCTGCTTATGCGCCTGTGGATCATTTTCCAAAAGTTCAAGTACCAGAAGGTCGTGCAGAATATTTTTGTCGTGGGATGGAAAGCAATATTGATCATCCTGCCGAATCTCAAGTCCTCGTTTTTGACGAAAAAAAGTGTTTAGGTTTAGCTGAAATTACTGATAAAAAACGTCTAGTTCCTAAACGTGTATTAAATTTATAAGCGAACTTAATTATGGAATTAGACATCATCCTCAGCCTGATTTTTTTTGCATTTTGCGCAGGCGCAATTGATGCAGCAGTCGGTGGTGGTGGTCTCATTCAGATTCCAGCATTGATGAGTGCTTTTCCTCATATGGCGCCAGCAACATTATTTGGCACCAATAAGCTAGCTGCGGTTGTTGGAACAGCAACATCTGCGTGGACTTTCGCTAAAAAAGTTAAGTTTGAATGGAAGTTATTACTGGTGGTGGCGATATGTGCTGCCATCAGTTCTTTTGCGGGAGCTGCCAGTGTTTCCATGATTCCGAAATCAATCTTGCAGCCCTTTGTCTTGGTGATGCTGATTGTGATGGCAATTTACACATTGTCAAAGAAGGAGTTTGGACAGGTTCATATTGCACAAACGGTAAACACTAAAATTCTGATCTTGGCTGGAATAGGAAGTTTGGCGATTGGGTTTTATGACGGATTATTCGGTCCGGGAACAGGAAGTTTTTTTATTTTTTATTTTATTCGATATTTACAAGTCGATTTTTTGCATGCAGCAGCTTTGGCCAAGATTGGTAATGTGATGACCAATTTAGCCGCTCTTACATTCTTTATTCCTGCAGGCCACATTTTATTTGCAGTAGGTGCCATGATGGCTGTCGCTAACATGATCGGCTCGATTGTCGGGGTGAAGTTGGCGCTTAAATACGGTAGCGGTTTTATTCGTATTCTGTTTTTAATTCTAGTATCTATTTTAATTGTTCGATTAAGTTATCAGATGTTCTTAATGTAAACCATTCTCAACATTAAACTTTTTTATACAAATCGCTTCTTAAACCTATCTCGAAGTTATCGCCTAAGCTCTTATAGTAAGTTGAGTGTTTTGAAGATCATTCAAGTTTTTCTTTTTTCAAATCATATTTATAAGACAGGATAACAAGATGAATATTTTTGAAGCTTTACGTGAAAGTCATGATGTTCAACGTGAACTTGCTGAGAAGCTGGTTCAAACTTCAGGGGACACGCCAGAACGCCGAACATTATTTGAGCAGCTAAAAAATGAATTGTTTGCTCATGCAGTGGCAGAAGACCGATACTTCTATATTCCACTGATGATGACCGATTCAGGTTTGAATATTACGCGTCATGCATTAGCTGAACATCATGAAATGGACGAATTACTTGAGCAACTCACCGAAACTGAATTCAGTAATCCAGGATGGTTAGCCATCGCGAAAAAATTGTCAGAAACCGTGCATCATCATCTTGAAGAAGAAGAGCATGGCTTTTTTCAGCAAGCAGGAAAAATTCTAGAGGATAAACAAAAGGAGAGTTTGGCTAAAAAATATCAAACTGAATATAAGAAATATAAGAAATTAGATAAAGACAGCTTGGTTTAACCCCATGATAAAAAAAGATGGCATGTGCCATCTTTTTTTATGTTTCTATGCCATGTGATTTCATTCTAGCAGCGCGATAAGTAACACCAATTGATGCAATCATAATACAACCCAAAGCAACGGCTTGTAATAAGGTAATGTGTTCATTCAACAGTAACCAACCTGTCAATGCACCTAATGCTGGTGACAAACTTGATAGCGTTCCATAAGACATTTTACTTAAATTCTTTAATGCCAATAAATCCAATGCATAGGGAATAGCAGTAGCCAAAAGCGCAATGACGATGGCTTGTGGCCAATATTCAAATTGAACTAATGCGTATGCATTATGAACCATACTGATTGGTAATAATGTCAACGCTGAGAGGACGATTGCAATGCTGAGAGCATGCATGCCGATATTCTGCCGAACGACTTTCTGTCCAAAATAAATATAGAATGCCCAACAAATGCCTGCACCAATGGCCATAGCAGCACCAAGATATGAAAAGTTAGTCGCATTGGCATCTTGCCAAGGCACCATCAGTGCTACACCGAAAATTGCCAGGATGACCCAAATGTAATCACTTCGTTGTTGAATTGATAGTAAAGCCAAGGTGAGTGGTCCTAAGAACTCAAGTCCTACTGCAATCCCTTGCGGTAGTTTTCCTAATGATGCATAAAACAAGACATTCATCAAAGCGACTGAACCACTATAAAAGAGAAGATCTTTCCATTTTAAGTAAGGAAGGCGACGAAGAATTTTCCATGAACGGAACATCAATACAACCATAATTGATGCAAAGCATAGACGTAAAGTGACCACAGTAAATGGATCTAAAACTTCAAAAAGCTGCTTTGCGAAGGATGCACTAATTTGATAGGCGATCATGGATAAGACCATGAACAGCACGGCAGTGAGTTGGGCATTTGGCATTGGGAAAACGAAGCCGAATTAAAAAGAGTGAGACTGCTCAAATTTTAACATTATTATGATGACCACAGTGCTTCAATCCATCATGGAAAATGTAGTTTAAATTAAGTATGAGATCATTCTTGTTTGGCGTGTTGAGTGGTATAGGTGCAGCCAATTGAGGCACAAATGATGGTAAACAATGCTAGCCATTGATTCCATAACAATTGCTCACCCAAAAATACAAACCCAGATAATGCGGCAACAGCTGGTTCAATACTCATCAGGGTACCGAAACTTAATGCTGTTAGATTTCGTAGTGCAATCATTTCTAAAGTAAAGGGTAAAGCACTGGCGAGTATCGCTAAAGTGATGAATAACATTAGATGATTAATTTCAAATACGCTTGCTGGCAAGCCGATACTGAGGGCGATCGGCATGAGAATGATACTTCCAACAAACATGCCTAAACATACGGTGTGATTACCTGAAACTCCCGAAGGCCGCTGACCAGCAATAATATAAAGTGCCCAACATGCGCCAGCTGCCAACGCAAAAAATACACCAAGTAAATCCAAAGGTTGTTTGGCTTGGTCAAAGGGAAATAAAAGGATCAGTCCAATAATGGCCAAACTAACCCAAATAAAATCAAACTTTTGACGCGCATAATATAAAGCCACACTGAGTGGACCAATAAATTCAAATGAAACTGCTAAACCGAGCGGAAGACGATCAATAGCAAGATAGAACAACATGTTCATGCCAGCTAAAGCGACACCATAACTGACAATGGCTGTCCATTTAATTTGTTTGAATTGAATTTTCCAAACTTGAAAAATAAGCGCCAAAATCACAGCACTAAATGTCAGACGTAGAGCTGACACAGTAATGATCGGGAATTGTTCAAATAAAACTTTTGCTAATGAACCACTACTTTGTAGACTGATCATGGCGATCAATAACAAACCGAGTGCTTGTAACTGCGGGTTTATTTTTAACAAAGACATGGTTTTAAACGTATGGTGGTTAGATTAGAAAGGGATATCTTTCATCTAAGTTGGCGGAGCCTACGTCAACTCAGATGAAACACCATAAAAAAACCACAGCTCGAAAAAGCTGTGGTTTTCCAAACGTATTAGAGATTAGAACAATACGCGAGCGCGGATTGTACCTTCTACGTTATGAAGTGTATCAAGTGCTTCAGCAGAAGCTGTAGCATCAACGTCCATGACTAAATAACCCACATCACCTTTGGTCATAAGAGACTGACCTGAGATGTTAATGCCGTGTTCAGCAAACAGGTTGTTAATTTTAGACAACACGCCTGGAATGTTTTTGTGAATGTGAAGTAAACGGTGTTTACCTTCAGTCAATGGAAGCGCAATTTCAGGGAAGTTAACTGCTGACAATGTCATACCTTTGTCAGAGTAAGCAACGAATTTCTCTGCAACTTCTAGACCGATGTTTGCTTGAGCTTCCATCGTAGAACCACCCACGTGCGGTGTTAAAATCACGTTCGGGATATTACGTAGTGGAGAGATAAACTCTTCACCGTTCGCTTTAGGCTCTTTCGGGAATACGTCAACAGCAGCACCAGCCAAATGACCTGATTTCAGAGCATCAGCTAAATCTTCAATTACTACACATGTACCACGTGCAGCATTGATGAAGATTGAACCTTGTTTCATCTGAGCAAATTGCTCTTTGGTCATGAAATTACGTGTAGAAGGAACATCTGGCACGTGTAGTGATACAACATCAGCATTTGCAAGAAGTTCGCCCATTGAGCCAACTTGGCGAGCATTACCTAAAGGTAATTTTGTTACTGTATCAAAGTAAATCACTTTCATACCCATGCTTTCAGCAAGTACAGAAAGTTGTGAACCAATTGAACCGTAACCCACAATACCTAAAGTTTTACCACGTGTTTCAAATGAACCTACTGCAGATTTGTTCCAACCACCTGCATGTGTATCTGTAGATTTTTCAGGTACACGACGAAGGAGAAGAATAGCTTCAGCTAATACAAGTTCAGCAACAGAACGAGTATTTGAGTATGGTGCGTTGAACACTGGAATACCACGGCTCATCGCAGCATTCAAGTTCACTTGGTTTGTACCAATACAGAAACAACCGACCGCGATCAATTTATTCGCAGCTTCAAAAACTTCTTCAGTTAATTGTGTGCGCGAACGAATACCGATGAAGTGAGCATCTTTAATCGCTTCTTTCAGCGCTTCACCTTCAAGCGCAGTTTTACGATAGTCGATGTTGGTGTATCCAGCAGCATTCAAAGTGTCGATTGCGTTTTGGTGAACGCCTTCTAACAATAGGAAACGAATTTTATCTTTAGGCAAAGAGAGATGTTGGCTCATTACGGCTCCGCTACAAAGGCCAAATTTAGTGGCAGTATGATAGCATACGTGAGCGTGCTATATACATTTCCTTTATGACTTGAGCTATGGATATTTTTGCAAGATATAGTCCTTATCAGACAAACTGCGGTTGAATTAACTGCATCATATCTAAGTAACATTCGCAAAATGTCTGATTTTATCGGGGTTTCATGGGAAAATGCTTTATAATGCACAATCGTGAAATTGACTCATCTAGTCGTGGTGATATTTTCTTCACATTCGCTTAACAAATACGCTTTTAAAATCTTGATTAAAGGTTTGTTTTTTAAGCAATCTACAACTTGTATCTTTCTTGCTAGGTCTGCAAACGATGAATGCTCCAGTTGCTTTAACCCCAGAGTTATTGACTCAATTAACGTCAATTGTTGGTGAAAACCGTATCAAAACTGATGCGGACAGCCTACAAAATTGGGGACGCGATCACACTAAACATTTTGATCCAAACCCATCAGTCATCGTTTTTCCTTCGACGACTGAACAAGTTCAGGCAATTGTGAAACTAGCAAACCAATTTAATGTTGCTGTGACACCATCAGGTGGTCGTACTGGTCTTTCTGCAGGTGCTGTCGCTGCCAACGGTGAAATCGTGGTCAGCATGGATAAGATGAACCAAATTTTGGAATTCTTCCCAGCAGACCGTATGGTACGTGTACAAGCAGGTGTGGTCACTGAACAACTTCAGAACTATGCTGAAGAACAAGGTATGTATTATCCAGTTGATTTCGCTTCAGCTGGTTCATCACAAATCGGCGGTAACATCGGTACTAATGCAGGTGGTATTAAAGTCATTAAATACGGTATGACACGTAACTGGGTACTCGGTCTGACTGTGGTCACTGGTAAAGGTGATGTGCTGCGTTTAAACAAAGGCATGATCAAGAATGCGACAGGTTATGCGTTGCAACACTTATTTATTGGTGGTGAAGGTACTTTAGGTTTAGTGACTGAAGCGGAAATTAAACTTGAGCGTCAACCACAAGATCTGCAAGTGATGGTGCTCGGTGTACCTGACTTTGATGCAGTGATGCCAGTTCTTCACGCGTTCCAAGCGAAAATTGATTTAACTGCGTTCGAGTTCTTCGGTGAACTTGCGATGCAAAAAGTATTGGCAAATGGTCACGTGCAACGTCCATTTGAAACCGAATGCCCATTTTATGTATTGCTTGAGTTTGAAGCGCCATTTGAGCCAATTATGGACAAGGCAATGGAAATCTTTGAGCATTGTATGGAACAAGGTTGGGTACTTGATGGCGTGCTTAGTCAAAGCTTAGACCAAGTAGAAAGCTTATGGCGTCTGCGTGAAGATATTTCTGAGTCAATCGCACCATTTATCCCATACAAAAATGATATTTCAGTGCTCATCACACACGTACCTGCATTCATTAAAGAAATTGATGCAATTGTTGCTGACAATTATCCTGACTTTGAAATCTGCTGGTTTGGTCATATTGGCGATGGTAACTTGCACTTAAATATCTTAAAGCCTGAAAATTTAACCAAAGATGAATTCTTTGCGAAATGTCAGGTGGTGAACAAGTATGTATTTGATACTGTGAAAAAGTATGATGGTTCAATTTCTGCGGAACATGGTGTAGGTATGACGAAGAAGCCATATCTTGAGTACACACGTTCAGCTGAAGAAATTGAATATATGAAAGCGCTCAAACAAGTATTTGATCCAAATGGGATTATGAATCCAGGTAAATTATTTGATTTGTGAAACAAAATCTATCTATAAATAAGGTCTAAAAAACAGCATGCTTGTCATGCTGTTTTTTTATTTCATGAGAAATTTTAATGTTAAAAAGAATAATTTTTCTAAGTGCAATTGCACTTTCACTTAATGGATGTATAGGTCAAAAACAGTCGAATGAGATCAATACTAAAAATCATAATTCTGAAGCTGGTCAAGTAGAAACGTCGAAACAAAATGCCAATTCTGTTCAAAACTCTCCTTTAGATCAAGTGTATCGGAAAATTCAAAGCTTTGAAGATATGAGAACAGTAGATTTACAACAGGAATTCGATACACCTGAATCTGGAAAATCTCATGCAAAAGTAACTGTCACCTATGGTGGACTAGCGGATGACTCTGTTTCTGCACAACGTGAAACTTACCAATTTGAATACATCAATAGTGAGTGGAAAGAAATATCAAAAGATGAAACTTGGAAATGTGGTCGTGGACCAGATACTACAAACTTTCATAATAAATTATGCCCTTAAAAATTTACTTTCGAAATTTTCCATAAAATTGTTACGAGCGTCATTTGAACTGTTTAAATTCAAAAATGTAGCATCAATATGCTGCATTTTTTATTCGTATTTCTCGTTCTATTAATCATTTTTAATGAGCTTTAGAAAAAATAACATACATATCTGTTCTTTTTTGTCACAACAGTTCAGAACATCATATGTAAAAGATCAATGGCGAACTGAGTAAAACAATGATGATGAAAATAATGACCACAGTTGGTCTAGTTAGTATGATGCTCACGGGGTGTGCTACTACGAAAAATGTTATTTCTAAAGTACATGGGAATGACACTCCTTTAGAGCAAGTCTTGAAGCTACATCCTGAATTACGCAATGAGCTTGCGACTGTTGAATTACGTCAGTATTTTAATCGTGCCGAAGCACCGACCGTAGCCGAAGTCAAAGTGACACAAACAGGCTTGATGGATGACTCAATTGCTGCCGAGCGCTTTATCTATAGTTTTAAATTGAACGATGGTAAATGGCAGCAAGTTAATAAGAAAACGGAATACAAATGTGTGCGAGGAAAAAATACAAAATCTTTCCAAACTGCGCTTTGTCCATGACATCAGACCAGAAATTCGGTTTAAAAAGGCATAGTGAGTTATGCCTTTTTTATTGCATGCACTATTGAGTCGAATAAGGATGAGTAGACGAGAAGCGCCACTCACGATAGCAAATATAGCCCATCGCTAAAATGGGAAAAATCATACATAGGAAGCCAAACAACATATAAGTAATCGCACCTAATATTGCACCTGAACTGAAGGATAAAATAGTCGGTAAGATTTTTAGAATATTTTGTTTGGCAACTTGTTTGCGTTCTTCTGATACATGAGGCGCCCCATAAGCAATAGTAAAATCAATGGTTAGTTGAGCAAGATTGCCCGTCATTAAGGTTGAGGTAGCCATTGTAGATAGTAATGTTCGGATAATGGCATTTCGAATTCCCATTGCAGCAATGCCCAATGTTGCGGTAAGTATTGCGCCAAATTCAGCCAAAGTATAAAAGGGGCTGAAATTAAGTCCCGCCAGCATGAAGAGCGTTAACAGTATTGTCTCTGCAATAAAGAACCCCAGTAAGATGTTCGGATACTTGTCTTTCCAACGTTGTTCACACCACGCAGTAATACCAATCGTAACTACGAAAATGCCAATAAAAAGAGCCCACAGTCCTAATCCTCCCAAGATCGTTTCTTTGCCTGCAGTCACGATATAGCCAGTAACATGATTGGTATAAATGCCAAATAATGAAATAAATCCAACGGTATTTAGCCAACCACCGACGAGCGATAGAATCGAAGCTTCATGATGATGTCGCCAGCGATTTTTAATTGGTATGTAGCATTTTGACATAGTTCTAAAAGCTCAAGGTGTACTGAGAGATTACATCGACAAAACAAGTGTTTTATCGAGTCTGCAGATCCTTTGCTTTGTGGAATTAATCCACATGAACATTAAGTAATTAAAAGTTTCATATTGATCAGTGGTGAATGTTCAGATTAGATGATTTCTAAAATTTTATATGTTTCAAATTGCATCAAATTTTGATGACAAAAATATTTCAATTGATAAAACACAACTGAAAGCATCATAAAATTAACGTAGAGGGAAATCTAAAACCGCATTAAACTAAAGTCATTCAATAAATAAGATAAAAAATGAAAACACTCGCTTTTATCCATCGTAACGACAGTCATTTTTCAGTTGGAGACTTTAATCCGGTCGTGTCTGTTTTTTCACACTATGAACTCGGAAATACAGTATCCCCATTTTTACTTCTCGATCATATTGGTCCCGGTATATTGAAACCCTCTCAACTGCGTAAAGGTGTTGAAGAGCATCCGCACCGTGGTTTTGAGACAGTCACGTTCGTGTATGAAGGTGAGTTAGAGCATTGGGATTCGCAAGGTGGTGGAGGTGTTATTCAGAAAGGTGATGTACAGTGGATGACTGCTGCATCAGGCATTATTCATAAAGAAAAATTTAGTGAGTCATTTTCCCGAGAAGGTGGACGATTTGAAATGATTCAGCTGTGGGTGAATTTGCCAGCAATTGCAAAAAAATCGAATCCGCGTTATCAAAGTTTACTCAAATCTAATATCCCGGTTGTAGAGTTAGCTCATGATGCGGGTACTGCGCGTGTCATTGCTGGAGCCTTTATGCAAGTGAAAGGACCAGCATTAGTCCATAGTCCTTTGCTGGTTTTGGATTTGGATTTAAAAGGAGGTCACACACTCACATTACCAGCAGGACATTTGGATACCACACTGATGTATATGCGCCGTGGTAAAGTTGAATTTGGTACAGATGATGAATTACTGACTGATCAGGGAATGGCGGTGTTTTCAAGTCATGGTGAAAATGTTGAATTCACCACATTGTCTGATAGCAAAATTTTATATCTCATGGGGCAGCCGCTGAACGAGCCTTTAGTCGGGCGTGGTTTTTATGTCATGAATACGCAAGATGAGATTGTTGAAGCGATTGAGGAAATGAAGCATGGTACTTTTTTGAAAAGTCATGCAATTGATGCCAAATGATGTCAATGTTTGGGTGAGAAATTGATTTACGATAAAGGCTAAATTTTCGTTTAATTTTCAGACTTTGTTTCGTAGTTCAGGGTTACAAAAACGCAAAACTTTGTCATGGCATTGTGATGCATTTCACGTAAACTACGCTTCCAAAAAATATTCAAACATGTGAAAAAAAACATGCAAAAGGTGAGTAAAGCAACCTTAAGTCGGGCAACAATTATGTTTCCTTTGGCATTGGTGCTCTTCGAATTTTCAGTCTATATCTGTAATGATCTTGTACAACCTGCGATGCTTACGATTACACGTGAGTTTGGTGTAGGCAGTGAGTGGGCGCCATCATCCATGTCTTTCTTTTTATTGGGTGGAGCATCTTTGGCGTGGTTTTTAGGACCGTTATCAGATCGCTTAGGTCGTAAAAAAGTACTCCTTGGAGGTGTTTTCTTTTTTGTAGTCTGCTGTTTGCTCATTTTATTCACCCAGTCTATAGAGCAATTTCTTGCATTTCGTTTTTTACAAGGGATTGGGCTGACCATTATTTCAGCTGTGGGTTATGCTGCCATCCAAGAAATTTTTGAAGAAAGAGATGCGATTAAAGTCATGGCTTTAATGGCGAATATTTCATTGATCGCACCATTACTTGGTCCTGTGCTCGGCGCATTTATGATAGACCATGTGTCTTGGCATTGGGGTTTCATTGGGATTGCCTTTTTAGCAGCCTTAAGTTGGTTTGGTCTTAAAGCAAAAATGCCTGAGCAGCATTTGAGTATTCCAAAGCAACCATTAAGTTATGTATGGGATGATTTCAAAGCCATTTTTAAAAATAAAAAATTTATGGGCTTGGCTTTGTCAGTACCCATGGTCTCAATTCCACTGATTTTGTGGATCGCTATGTCACCTGTAATTTTGGTCGAACAGCTCGGTCTGACCAATATGCAATATGGCTATGCACAGGTGCCTGTATTGGGTGGTTTAATTATTGGAAATATTGTCCTGATTCGTGTTATTGATCGCTATGCAGTAGGAAAGACCGTGGTAGTTGCATTGCCGTTGATGTTAGTTGGAACGCTTATTGTTTTGGCAGGTGCGATTTGGCAGGATTATTTGTTATGGTGCTTAATTATCGGCATGACCTTAATCAGTTTTGGTGAGGGCTGTAGTTTTTCTGTGCTTTATCGTTTCAGTTTAGATGCTTCTGAGGTATCTAAAGGAACTGTTGCTGCCGCAGTAGGCATGATTATGATGATTGCATTCTTTGTTGTGATCGAAATTGTACGCATTATGTATGAATCTTACGGCACGATGGCATATGCATTGGCTTGTTTTATCCTTATTGCACTGTGGTTTAGTGCTCCAAGAAAAATTGTTCATCAGATCATGCAAGAAAGAGCCACTTCAGCATAAAAAAATCCTCCTTGTGGAGGATTTTTTAATCATTGTATTTGTTCGAGATGTTTGAGTTTACGATCAAAAATAAAAGGGGCAAAGGGTAGAACGGAAGCTATCAGCCCAAGAATAAATACATTGATAGACCACTTTTGCTTCTCGCATACCACAAATAATACGACTAAAAACAACAAAAATAGAACGCCATGTCCCATACCAATATATTTCACATAAATAGGCTGATCTAACATATATTTCATTGGCATGGCAAAAAAAAGCAGTAGTAGGAATGAAATCCCTTCAAGTAAACCAATAATACGTAAGGACTTAATATTCATTCTAAACCCCACAAAAGAAGACATCCTATTTTACCTAATCGTTGTTGTAGCAAAGTTAGAATCTATGTGGACTAGATCGCATTGTTTAAGGGAAATATAATTTATAATAATCGTTTTTTATGATAGTAGATTTAAAAATAAGCTAATATGTCAATCATGTCTATAAAGATGGATATGAAGTGATACTCACAACATTTTATAGATCATCAGCGAAATAAAAAAGGACTAAGCTAGAGCTTAATCCTTTGATGAGTCTTGGGTGTAGTTTAGCGTATAACACCACATGCTACACGATCACCCCCACCACCTAGTGGTTTAGGTTGGTCTGAATAATTGTCACCACCTGCATGTACCATGATGGATAGACCTTGAATATCTGCAAGTGTAAGACGTGGTGCAATCACTTGTGTTTTTGCATTACCTGACGCGTCAACGTTCAATACAGGTAAGTCACCTAGATGACCATCGTTTGGCGTACCATGCCCAGGCGCTTGATTTGGATTGTAATGTCCACCAGCGGCAAGCGCAGCACCCATTTTTCCATCTTTTTCAGCAGGCTCACATGAGCCTTTTTCATGGATATGGAACCCGTGATATCCAGGTGATAATTTAGTTAAGTCCGTTGTGATCACAAGACCTTTGTCACTATCTTGGAAGCTAATCGTTCCAATTTGATCATGAACTCCTTGAGCACTCACCGCATTTACAGGAATGGTTTGGATTTTAGTGTTGGATTCTTTGGATGCAGATGTATTTTGCGTTGCTGCACATCCCACAAAGCCTAAACTCAGCAATGCACTGAGCATAGAAACTTTGAATGCTGAAACTTTCGATTGCATTTGCATGCTGTTCTATCCTTGTTCCATGTAAGTGATAACGCATTGAAACAAATTTGGCATTTAGCAACAAGAACGATTTAAGTATTTGATTGTATAGATTTCTTATCAGTAAAAAATAAAACACCACTTATGAGAGTGGTGTTTCATTGTCTTGATCGTAGGCCATCGTGGCTTTAGGCACGGGTTCTGGTTCCAGTGTTTCATGTAACCATTCACGCCAAATGGCTAAAAGAATGGCGAGAATTACAGGACCAATAAAGAGTCCAACTAAACCAAAGCTCGCTAAACCACCCAATACACCAAACATGATCAATAAGAACGGAATTTGAGTAGCACCTGAAATGACCAAAGGACGAATGACATTATCGGCTGTACTCACCACACAAACGCCCCAAGCCATTACGCCAATCGCCTCAACGGTCTGACCTTGTGAAAATAACCACAGTGAAACAGCACCATATGCCACTGGAGGACCAAAAGGAATTAGCGCCATGATAAAGGTCATAATGGTTAAAAGCATTGGATTTGGAACACCAGCAACGTAATAGCTGATTCCTGCCAATATCGACTGTGCAACGGCAGTCAAACCAACACCATATACCACTGCACGCGTTGTTTCAGAGATCGTGTCGATATAATGTTGGATACGTGGACCAATGACTTTCTCCATCGCTTTACTGACCTGTTGAACAATCGTTTGTCCATCACGGTAAAAGAAAAAGAGAGAGAGCATGGCAAAACCAAGTTTGACTAAATTTTTGGTAATTTCGCTAATCACGAATTTACCGTAATTTAGATGTCCTTGAATCCATACACTAATATTACTAAAAAGTGCATTTGGGTCGGCATTGATGTCACGTACAATTCGAGAAACTTCTTTACCTACAATGGGTAACTCACGTATCACGTCAGGAACGGTGATATGACCAGAAGCCAGTTGGCGCTGTAAATCAAAGAATAAGTTTCGGCCTTCATGTTGAAGTAAGAAGATAGCAAAGGTGAACGGTAAACCGACAACGAGTGCCAATAAGAACGTCATAACAGACGCACCCAATGTAGGTCGATTACCACACCAAGCGAGAATACGTTTGTATAAAGGCCAAGTCATATAGGCGATAATACAAGCCCATAACACAGGTACGATAAAGTATTTGACAATGTCATATCCCAAATAAAGCAGAATAAAAAACAAGCCAAATAAAAGTACACGCTGTAAAGTTGGATTAAAATCTTGCACTAAAGTCTCTGATCTATATTCTTGATTTTCAAACGTATCTGCCGCACATCTGATTCATTTCGAGTATGCATTTAACATCATATATGAAAATGAAAAAAAAGTGCGATGACAATCTGTATTCTTTATTTAGAACCAATCACTTGGATCATCAATTAAAACATCTAACAAGGGTTGCCATTGTTGTTGTATTGATAAATAAGTTTTTTGATTTTTATCAAAAATATTGAGACCCTGCATCGCCAATTGACCATAAGCTGTTCGTTCAGAAATCCAAGCAACAGGTTGTTGATCAATCTTGGCAAAGAACTGTTGGATCTCTTGAGCACTCTGACTATTTGGTTTGACACGATTTGCCACCAAATGAACTTGAACTTTACCTTTCCGAATACGTTTAATGTCATGAATGTGTTTTAAGAAACGACGCGTGCTGTCGATATCAAAAAAAGAAGGTTGCAGAGGTGTGACCACTGCATGACATTCTGCAATTAATTGTTCTGCGTGTTCGCCTGTTAATGCACCTGGAGCATCAATAATCAGATAATCAAGATTCTTCGGTGCATCACCAATCGATTTTTCATGGCGCCAATCTAAACTTTGAATGTGTGTTGCTGATTTTGGGCGCTGCTTTAACCATTGCAATGCAGATTTTTGATTGTCCGCATCCGCCAATGCAACTTTATAACCTTTCTGTGCGAGTGCTGTGGCCAGTGTAATCGCAGAAATTGTTTTTCCACAGCCACCTTTTTGGTTGGCAATCAGTATCGTTTTCATGAGTTTAAAATTATACATGCTTCAAATAAGGTCTGATCTTAGCTTAGCATTAAAATCAGCCAAAACGCGCATACATGACAAAAGTTTAGTTCTTGTTTAAATTGTCCGCATAACAAGTCATAGAGAACGTCAATGTCCATTTGGATGGCAATGTTAATAGGCGCCTGTATTGGCGTGGTAATCACCACAATGATGTTGAGCTCAACCCGCAATGGCCGTATCAAAGCAGAATATGAACAATATATTGCAGAGCTTGAACTTGAGCATCAACACGCATTAGCTGCTGCTCAAAAACGCAGTGTAAATACCAGTCGTGCGGTACTGAAAGGTAAAATGGCTGAACAATTAGCACCGATTATGCCAGAATTTCAATATTTACCCAGTGATGCTAAATTCTTAGGTGATCCTGTCGACTATGTAGTATTTGATGGATATACAGATTTCCGTGATGGTGATGGCGCAGCAGAAGATATTGAAGTTGTATTGATTGATATTAAAAGTGGTGGAGCACGGCTCACCAAAGGTCAGATGGCAATTGCGAATGCAATTGCCGAAGGGCGTGTGCGTTTTGAGACGATCCGTATCGACTTTCAAGACTAGCTTGGATCAATAATCCACTACTTAGAAGTGATCAGTTGGTTTTAGTCGCGCGAGCAAGCATCATGCGACGACCTACTTTGGGCACTTCTTCTGCTTCGAAATAATCGAGTTCAGAAATCTCAAAGCCAGCATCAAGCAGTGCTTGCTCGATATTTCTGTTCAAATGACAACCATCAGCAATCACTTTCTGTACTGGCGTTAAAATATCTTGAAGACGCTTTAAACTCTTTTGCTGTTGTGCATCGTAAGCGACATGTTCAACCAAATGCAAAGTGCCACCGATACGTAATACACGTTTAATTTCATGTAGAACTTGTTGAACATGACTCACACTACACAATGTCCATGTGCTGACGACATGTTGAATAGATTGATCTTCAAAAGGTAAATTTTCCGCTTTAGCATGAACATGTTCCACATGGAACGGTGCATCTTGAATACGCTGTTCAGCTAATTTGTATACATCTAAACTCGGTTCAAGCGCATAGAGACTGTCCACAGCTTGATAAAATGGCAGGTTAATTCCTGTACCAAAACCAATTTCTAATACCTCACCTTGAATCGGAAGCAGAAGACGGCGTCTGCTATCCATCATACTTGGTAACTGCATGACTTGATTCAGAATATGAGGGAATACTCGTTGCTGATAAAATTTGTAGATCATTTTTGTTCTTAACATCTTCCATTATTTGATTATTTTACACGTTGAATATACTTTTAACAGTAGACAAAATTGTGACTAAATCACGATAGATTGTTACTGTTCATCAATTTCCTTTTCAGAATGAAGTTCTAAGATAGATCATATAGATGTAGGTTAAATACAATTCAGTCGGATGTTGTCCAGAGTAGATGTATGTGCTGCGGTTGGGTTGTTTTTGATACTTAGCAAGAAGGATGGATGTCTGTTGAAAAAGTTAGTTCTCGCATTATGTATCGCCCTTGGTGGTGTTTCGGCTTATAGCTCTGCCAGTGTGAAGTCGAGCGACTTTAATATTGCCAATGGTTTGCCCCCAGCTTCGGCAGATCAAAAAATTTCGGTACTGGAACCTTTTGAAGGGGAATTTCGTATTCTTGGTTCAAAAGAATATACCGATGATCCGCAAGCCCAATTTTCACCCATCGACTATGCCGTGACCCGCGGTATTTTCACAGAACCTGAAATTGCACGACAAATTTCGATTAATCAGTATGACCGCTACTTAAATTGGAAAATGGCAAAACCACCGATTCACCCACGCTTAGCAACACAGTTGGTGAGTAACATGCACATTATCCCGGCTAATCCAGAAATTGCGAAAGAGATTAAGAAAGTTCAACGCGGTGATCTGGTGCGCTTAGAAGGGGAATTGGTGCAAATTAATGCCAAAGATTTGGTGTGGAAGTCAGCTTTGGATTGGAATGGTATCGGCGATGGTGCATGCAAATTAATTCGCGTCGAATCAATTGAATGGTTAGAAAAGCGCAATATTTAAACAGGATTTGAGATTGATGAGTTTGAAATGACTTTCAGCTCAAAGTCTTCATCATTAGAGAAATGAGAGAGTGTGGATCATGAGCGTTGGCAAGACATCCTTATGGATAAGTTTATGTATTGGCGTACTCGGGAGTAGTCTTGCCGCATGTCAAAACCCAGTCTCTGAAGTGCAAGCGGAGTCCCATCACTATACTGATCAGCAAAATTGTCCTGCACTATTGGTGATGAAAGTGGGTGAAACCTTAGAATTTAATGCAGCAGAAAATCCAAGTACGGGTTATCAATGGCAAATTATGCAACCGCTTCATCTCTTTAAAGTTGAAGAACAATATTTGGCGACTGAAAAATCAAAAGCGATGGTAGGCGTTGGAGGTGAAAAGACAGTGAAGCTGACTGCGCTAAAGCCTGGTCAGGAACTCATTGAATTGGCGTATGTGCGACCTTGGGAAGTTGCTCAAGACCGTACTCAAACAGATGCCCCAACATCGTGGCAATGTCGAGTACGTATTTCTTAAGCAGGCAGAAGACTGTTTCTAAAATTGTGCTGTACTTTTACTATGTACGCTATTGTTCTTTCGTGACACTAGTATTTTGACTCCAATGTTGGAGTTGGGCTTTCGCAGTATAATAATCACTCATATTTCGAATTGCATCTTTAGGATTTCGAAGCTCATCTTCGGGAGACTGTTCGAGCTCTTGATAGACCTCAATCTGATTTTCCCAGTATTGATAAAATAAGCCTTGAATATATCTACCTTGTTCCGTCTTAAGATCTAATTCTTTCAACATATTGAGGGAGGACTGAATGAGATCTCGTTTACGCTGAAACTCCATATCCGCATTTAAATTGCCATCTGCTTTTAATTGCTGAAGTTCTGCGTCTAGCTCATCACTTAATTGCTCAAAACTTTGATCATATTGATTCAGCAAAGCAACGTCATGTGCGTCATTTGGAGTGGATTCAAACGATTTGATCGGCTGTGCTTCAATTTGTGTTTTCAATTCAACAGATGGATCAACGGATTCTTTTTGTTCGGTCTGAGGGTTTTGTTCTGTTTTTTGGCATCCAATGAGCATGAAAGGCATACTCAAGCAGAGTGCAAATATCGAAAGTCGAATAGGGTGAAGATTTGCCGTCATGAGAGTCAATCCTCTGTTGGTTTTTTTAATGAATGATCGAGATTAAGTTTAGTTTATCGCGCACGATAGTGATAGGCATAAGTGATATAAGGAAAGGAAACTTCATCATGGAGCATGAGTCCCGTATGTTCAAATACGATCGATTCAAATGCTGTCTTCATTTTTGCTTGGTCTGCCGCTGACATTGCCGCAATAAAACTGGTAGATAAGAGTCGTTTGCTGATGACCTGTTCAACACTGCCGACTTGATGCTGAGTGAAGGTGCTTAAACTTTGGAATTCAAATAATTCTTGCTGCTGAAATACATTTTGCCATTGGTTGCTGTGAAAGCGTGGCGTATCGGACTCAAAAGGTTCGATGTAATCCGCCAATGCTTTGACCCAATCCACTGAGATATCTCGTTGGTTCCAGACTAGACCTAAATGTCCTTGAGGTTTAAGAAGGCGATGAATTTCTTGCAATGTTTGGCGTCCAGCAAACCAATGAAATGACTGTGCGCATAAAATAGCATCAACACTATGCGTTGATTGCGCAATTTGATGGCTTGATGCTTGTAGTGTCTTCACCTCAGGATGTACTATTTTCAATTGTTCGAGCATTGCTGGAATCGGTTCAACGGCGATTATGTTCGAGGTGACTTGTTTTAGATAGTGCAGGAATTTTCCTGTCCCTGAACCTAAGTCAATCGCAACTGCATCAGGATGAATATTCAACTCATCTTTCAACCACGTGACGATAGCCTGTGGATAATTTGGTCGGACTTGTTGATAAAGTTCAGCCGCAGAACTAAACCCATTTTCAGCAGCAGGATGAAGTGAATGTGTCATATTTTGCGCTTTTTAATCTGAACAGTATCTATAAAATATGACACCGACAATGTGATGTAAGCAAGTGAACGATTGATTCATTTTGCAAACCAGATGATGAGAACCCTTTTTTGGAATTGCAATGGATAAGCAAATAGTATTTGAAGACGAACACATCAGAGCAATTTATTTAAAAGGAACAACAGAAACATTGGTTCTCTCTTTTGGTGACTTGATCAGTCGTGCCAAAGGCAATGCCATTAATGCTGAAAAATCCTTAGCCAAATATGACTACAATGTCATTGGTATCATGCCAAAACAAAAGTCATGGTTCCCATCACAGAGCATGCAAGCTTTGATCAAGCAAATATCGCCTTTGTTGAATCAATTTCAGCGTATCGTGGCTTATGGTGGTTCTATGGGCGGCTACGCAGCGATTAAGTACAGTAAGTTATTGGGCGCAGCACGTGTGGTTTCAATGGTGCCGCAATATTCAATTAATCCTGCTGAAATTGAAGACCGCCGTTATACTGATTTTTACGATCCTAAGGTCAATGCTGACATGCAAATTGCCGCTACAGATATTGCGTGCGATGCAGAATATATCGTGGTTTATGATCCTTACTTTGATCTGGATCGCGAGCATTATGAAAAGATTAAGCCACTTATTCCTCAACTCAATACACTTCATTTACCTTATACGGGTCATGATGCGGTTGCTGTATTAGCAAATTCTGCGTTATTGCATGATTTTATTGAACATGAATTTGATGCAACCTACTTTTATCGCCAGATTCGAGCAGTTAAAAAGAACAGTAAATTTTACTATCGAAGCGTGATCGCACATCTGCTTGGCACCCACAATGAAGCATTAGGTAATATTTTAAAAACCATCGATCTACAACTAGACAGTAGCTTTTTTGATGCCAGTCTTAAACAGACGATTACACGTATCTTACTGACCAATAAAAGAGTTGATGAACAAGATTTACAAAAGCTTGGTATTTCGATTCATTTGCCATTTGAAAATAAAACACAACTTCATGACAGCTTTGGCAAAGTCTTGGTCTTTAACGTGATCACCCAAAAATTAGAAAGCTATGAACAACATGTGATTGATATTAATGGTAAGTACATTATTCCATTACATGTGGAAAGTACTGGATTGGCCCAGATTGAAATTAAAAAACAGCACTATCTCATTTGTATGAATGATCGCCGTGTTACCAAATTGATCAAAATGGATGATGCGCTGAGTGCGGATATGAGCCCTTTGATTGTGAAAAAGGGCGAAGGTTTCTTTAGTATCAGTTATAAGCATCTCTATATGCACTGCGATGAGTTAGGAAACTGTATTTTTGAATCAGACACTGTTGGTGAGGCAGAAAAATTTTCAGTGGAGTAAGGCTGAATTTTTCATAGCAATTGATCAAAGCGCTTCGGCGCTTTTTTTGTCTTTAAGTAAAAAAATATAGAGTGTGTGATAGATCTCAATCTGTCGTAAAAAGCGATATTGTTTAAAATTTACCCGTGTTTATTTTGTAACGAAAGCGATGGAAAGACTCTGTTTCATTGTTAAGATCAGGCAATATATAACGAATTTAAATGATTCAAATGATGATGTATTTATGAATATCGGAATATTCATGCATCTTTGACGTGTCTACTTGAGCACAAAAAACCCATATAAATGGAATTTAGGTGGGACAGATGAATAAAAAGAAAATTGTAAAAACTGAAACAGGAATGAATCCTCCAAAACAATCGCGTACACATCGCCGTGTTATGCAGGTGATTCAAACTGCTGAAAAACTTTTAGTTAAAATGGGCTTAGAGTCAATTTCAATTCCTGAAATTGCCAATGCTTCAAAAATTCCAAGAGCCAGTATTTATCAGTTCTTTCCGACAAAATATGATCTGTTGCATCATATGGCACAGTTGCATTTGCAGAAACTGGTAAGCTTGCTTAAGGAAGCTGGTTTAAACGTCATACGAGAACATCCGCACGAAAGTATGTCGGCTTATGGTCGAATGGTGGCTGCAGCTGTGATTGAGACCACTGCCAAGTTTTATAATGAATCTGCTGTGGCCCGATTATTGATTTTATCAGGACCCCTGAACCGACAAGTATATTTACGTCATCAAATGGAACTCAAACAGTTCAGTCAAGATTTAAGAGATGCACTTAAAGCAATTCGGGTAGATGATTATTTACCGCAACAACCTGACAGTATGTTGATCATTATTGAAATGATCTTTACTTGTATGAAACATGGTTATTACACAGAAGATCGGATTTCTGAACGTATTTGTGAAGAAGCGTATCGTTTGGCAACGGCATATTTAAATGCGCTGAAAGAAGATCAATTTTCCCTAAAAGCACAGCGTGCAGCAACGACGCAATCTGAGACAAAAAAACAGTCAAATCAGCTATTGTTGACCTACAATTAAGCTTACAATCAGTTGAATTATCATGAAAATCTTGCAGTCGAAATGCAGATCAATATTGCTGAGGTTCAACGTGAAAGCTGTTTTTTTGGATCAATTCTCTCTCGATCAGAATGATTTAGATTTTTCGGGGTGGTATCAAGTCTTTGATGAGGTAACATTCTTTGAGCGCACTGATCCAGATCAAGTGCTTGAACGCATTGCGGATGTAGATGTGGTGGTGACCAATAAAGTGGTGATTACGGCAGACATGATGCAACAACGACCGCAGCTTAAATTAATTTTAATTTCAGCCACAGGCACCAATAATGTCGATTTAATCCAAGCAAAAGCTCAAAACATTGTGGTATGTAACTGTCAGGCATATGGTACTGCCGCTGTAGCTCAACATACCATGATGTTGATGCTGAACTTGGCAACGTCTTTTATTCAATATGATCGTGCAGTTAGTGCGGGTGAATGGAATAAAGCATCACAATTCTGTTTATTAGATTTCCCCATTGCTGAATTGAATGGTAAGACCTTAGGGATTTTGGGCTATGGTGAGCTTGGTCAAGCCGTAGCGAAATTGGCTGAAGCCTTTGGTATGAAGGTGATTGTGGCTCATTTACCAGGACGACCTGCAGCCGCTGATCGTGTCAGTTTAGAAAGCTTGCTGCGTCAATCAGACTTTATTAGCTTACATTGTCCATTAACTGAAACAACACGCGACTTAATTGATGCAGAAGCATTCAGTCTAATGAAAGTAAGTGCATATTTAATTAATTGTGCTCGTGGTGGCATTGTGAATGAACAAGCATTGGCGGAAGCACTAATCAATCGGAGAATCGCAGGGGCAGCGACTGATGTATTGAGTATAGAACCGCCTCAGCAAGGCAATGTGTTATTGAATTCGGATATCCCTAATCTCATTATTACACCACACAGTGCATGGGGAAGCGTTGAAGCACGTCAACGCATTGTGCAACAAGTACAGGAAAACGCAGCTGCATTTAAAGCGGGTCAGCCGATCCGTCAAGTCAACTGAAGTTAAGCAATAAAAAAAGTGCTGTGAGAAGCACCTTTTTTCTTGAAGAGATATAAATAAACTCAACCTAATAAATAAACTCCACTTAGGTTTGAATAAAACGACATGGGTTAACGTGGGACACCTGCATCACTGTCATCTACAGCTGGACTAGAGTTGGTAGCTCCACTATTAGGTAAAGCAACACTTTGACGCTGAATGGTCGGTTCTGCTTCAGGTGCTTGATTTTGACTTGCTAGCGTGGTGTTGGCTGATTGCGCAGTTTCAAGGTTGACTGAATTTTCTTGAACGGGTAAAGCGACCGATGCAGTAGTTGGAGCAGGGGAGGCAGTGACAGCAGGTGCTGTCGTTGGGTTAGGTTGACTCAAACTGCCTCTTTCGATGGGAACACCACCTGCTCCGACGAGGTTCTGTTTAACATGCTGCACAGATTTAACAGTTGTATCTACGCCTTGACGAGCACCGTCACGTAATGCAACCGCTTTTTCATTGGTGAATTCTTTGGTGTTTTGCCAAGCTGAATCGACGGATGGTTTGATTTTAGCAATACCACGCTTGGTCGCATCATCAACGGTGTTGGCTGTATTTTGCAAAGTCTCTTGTGCTTTGACTGCAAGTACTTTGGCTAAATTTGGATTGTCACCGTAAGCAGGATTGTTGCCTGTTAAAGTAGAGTCTTGAGCAAATGTAGTTGCTGAGTATAGCGTAATACAACTTACCAGCATCGTTTTCATTATGTTCATGAAGGATCCTCTTCTCGGTTCTGTATGGGTGGCGCTGTGACTCAATCGCCTCATCTGTACAAAACTTTTGAATTTTTTATCAGTTTCCAAGCAAACTACATGAGCGATGGGGCTGTTTCAATGTTGAAATGTATCTGTAACGTTGTGCTTCGGCAGTTTTAATGACTAAAGCTACAATTTTTATTCATCTTGTATCGCTTAAAGGCTCTTAGGATACAACGCTACATCGTGTGAATTGGATCGTGGACAACAAAATTAAAAGTAAAGTTTATCATCCGATTCTAAGACAGGTGTTGATCAAACCAATATATTCAACATAAAAAAGTCTGAGCATGGATTCATGCTCAGACGCTGTTTATAAGAAATCTAAAAATTAATGCTTCAGATATTGAGTCGGGACTTTTGGTAAAACTACGCTCGATGGGTATTGTGAATTCGAATAGATCGAAATCGATCCCAAAAGCGATGAAGTTAAACTTGGTAATGGGGCAACGCCTTTCCATACATCACTGGAAACCACCGAAATTTGAATACGATGTCCTTTAGGAATAAGCGCAGCAGTTGCTGGAATCTCAACATTGACCAAGACTGGCTTGTTTTTGTCCAAAGGTTGAATATCAGATGCTTTAAATGTATGCCAAGGTTGAATCATTTGTCCTTTGATATAACGAGAACGTGATTCGTCAACTTTACGCATGGACGCTGTGATAATACCCGTGCTTAATGTTTTAGCATTGCCCGTTCTTGGGTCCACATCGGATACACGTACGACTAAACCACTGTCTTTAGAGCTGGATGAAATCCATAAGTCAGCTTGTATCGGTCCATTTAAATAATAGTCTTCAGTTAAAGGTACTGAGTTAAAGACTGAAGCAGGAATATTCGCCAAGTTGCTATTTTCCAGACATGGGAACGGTAGGATAGACGTTGCACCAATGAGAACTTGTTCAACAGTACTTGAGCATAAACCGAAAGTTGGCGCTTGTAATAAGTAGTTTTCACCAGAGCTTGACGTTGGTCGATCTTTTGCAAGATTTCCACGTGTATTTAAGAATAAACGATCAGGTTCTAATGCTACATGCGGCCAATCCGTACTGACGACATAATCTTCATAACCGTGCACCCATTGTGTGACATTAGGTAGAGTTTCAGCGCCAGTGTTGATGCCTTTTAAATATTGATCAAACCATTGAAGTTGCATTTTGTCTAAACGCGGTACATTACCTTTAGGCAAACTTGGGAAAAGTTGTGCGGCTTGAATGTGTGCCCAAGGTCCAATAAAGGTTTTTACTGTGGTATGACCTTTTAATGCTTCATGCCAAAGCGGTTCACTGCGTTGGAACAAATCACGTGTTCCCCCGACAATAAAAGTCGGAACTTTAATATTATTGGCTTGTTCTAACAGCGATCTTTCTTGCCAAAAGTCATTATCAAAGGCATCAGCTTTGCCTTTTAGAGCATTGGCAAAAAGCGGTATTTGAAACTCTGTACTGTTAATAATTTTATCGAGTGCGGTCAGTTTTCCAGTAATCGGATCTTGCACCAAGGTATCAATCGGTAAAGTACCCAACAGTGTAATTAAACTCATCCAAAGTGGAATGAAGTTCGTATTTAGCTGCCCGCCATTGAAAAGAATATCGCGGTACGCATCTCCCATAGGTACGATTGGGAACGCTGCCTTGATTGCTGGATGTTGTGTCGCTGCACCCAGCATCGCCGTGATTCCTAAATAAGAAACGCCATATAAGCCGACATTTCCATCAGAGAAGCTTTGTTTACTTGACCAGTCAATAATTTCATAAGCATCTTGTTGTTCGACTTTGCCAAAAGCTTCCCACTTACCTGTAGAGTTACCTGTTCCACGAACATCTGCAACGACTGTTGCGTAGCCACGTTTCACCATTTCAGGGTCTGCACCACCTGCTATTGCTGAAACCTTACCTGCAACCCCTGCGCTATAGGCCGTTTGAATAACAATCACAGGGAATTTTGCATTGATAGGACGACCTGACTCATCGGCAGGGAGCGTGACATAAGTGGCGATTCGCGTTCCATCACGCATGGTAATCCACTGTGCTGGCAAGGTCACCGACTTAGGATATTCAGCAGGTCGATCATACAATTGCCATTGAGCATTGGCATTGGAAAGTAATGGGACTTGAGGTTGACTCGGAGATTGTCTAGTTCCGAGTCGAGTGTTTTTTAATGCAACGGGAGTACCTGGGAGTGTGACATCTGGGGAGGTCACTGGGTCGGGTTGAGGACTTAAATAGCTTAAGTCTGGTGTCACATTTGGAGTTGGATTAATTGTTTTATTCGCTATGCCAATGGTGGTCGCAAGTATCGTGACGCCGATGCCAACAGCAGCATAGAAAGAATTTAGCAATTTCATTACATAATTCCTTTTTGTTTTTCATTTTTGTAGTCGTGCTTGAGTGAAGAATGAAATATGCATAAAGCCAAATCGTTCCATTCATTTTATTTTTATGTCTCCTAATCTGATCAAAAAAGATAATTCAGATTAGGCTTTGATGTTGTATCACTGTTTAGTTTAACTAACAAGTTGGGGTCTTGCTGTTTGTCGGATTGGCAATGATGTTTTGATTAAGTATTTTATTTTTAATATAAAAAAATATTGATTGGGTCAGTTTAAAAAATACAACTGTATATAACTTAATCATAATTTAGAAGATATTTCTTCTATCTGATTTCTAAAGAAAATTATAAATTGTGAGCATTTATGCCAATCAGGAGCTTTTATTGAAACTGTAGAAACTCAGCGCTATGTGAGACTTTCACCTTTATGAAAAATCGTGATTAATCAAATTTTTTTACTCTGATATCTGAAGCAATACTGATTTAGGCAAAATATGCGCAGCTTTAAATCAAAGTCATTGCTCGAATAGATGATTTATATTTTTCTTAATCAGAGCACCAAGTTGAGGATCAAATCCATCTACCAAGAATCGGCTAATTAATCCTTCTATTAGTGTGTAAATTAATTCGGATAAGTTTTGTCGGCCCATATTCAAGCAATGTGTTGATATTAATTCTTTTATCCATTGCTTATGATTTTGAGCAACTGAGATTATAGATTTATCATCTTGGTTCGATTCAGCAACAGCTCTAACGAATAAGCATCCTTTAAAGGAGTCTTGTTGAAACCACTGCATATGCCAATCAAAAATTTTGTTTATTGCAGCAAGACCTTCTGATTTGCCGATATATTGAAACAAACTCGCTTTAAATTTTTCATCACGAGCTTTGAGAACGGATTCAACCAACTGCATCTTATTTTTGTAGTACGTGTACATCGTGGTTTTCGAACACCCTGATTGATCTCGAATTAAGTCTACACCAACGCCAACAAAGCTATTTTGGTTAAATAGTTTTTCTGCTGTATCAAGAATTTTTAATGCTGATTTTGACATCCTTGCAATCCTGAAAATAAAAATAGTACAGATCTGTACTATTTTTATTTTATCTGTATTATGCTTTTAAAACAATATTAAAAAGGCGATATCAGTATGCTTTCAATTTTTGAAGGAAAAGAAAAACTTACTGCTTTTCCTAAACCGCACGAAATGATTCGGAGCTTTATTGGAGGAACAATTAGTATTTTTTTGCTACTTTTGTTGAGTAAATTAACGGGAAATATTTATATCATGGCGCCTTTTGGCGCAACTTGTGTAATTCTTTATGCAGTATCACAGTCGCCATTAGCTCAACCTAGAAATGTGATTTTCGGTCATTTTATTTCTGCTTTTATCGGTCTATTTTTTCTTAAGTTCTTTCATGATTCGATTTTGACTGTAGCTTTATCAGTCGGTTGTGCGATTGCCTTAATGCAATTTTTTAGATGTGTGCATCCTCCAGCAGGAGCAAATCCATTGGTCATTTTATTGACAGCAGATTCAATCAGCTATGGATGGAATTTCCTCATATTTCCTGTGCTTTTAGGATCTGTGGCTTTAGTATTGATTGCGATGATTGTGAATAATATTAAACCTAATCATAAATGGCCACTTTACGGTTTAGGTATAATCAAATCCAAGTCATAATTGAAATTTGCATCATTCGATTTTTTTAATCTTATGTGAAACTACCTGAGATAGCCTTTCACTCAAACCTATCTTTTGTGAGACTTGGCATTGGTCGAGTCACTTTATACTCCCCTCTTATAAAAAAAGCACAGTTGGTTTTAGCCAATTGTGCTGTTCTAGTTTATGAATGATCAGATGAATGGTTTTTAGCGTCTTAGAAATGTTCACACTGTTGAAGATTTTTCGCTTTAAAGTGGTTTTTGAGCGCGTTGAAATTGGTTTGTTTTACTGAATCTTGAATATCAAACACGGTTTGTTTGTTTTCGACATCAGCATCTAAATTTGAATGCGCTGACATCAGTTGCTCCCCTTGGAAGAACCAGTATTCAGTGGCTTTGCCTGTTGCAAAGTTGCCAGTGAACTCGATCAGACAGTTTTCTTTTTGTTTGATGAGTCGTGCTAAGTTGTCTTTGGTTTCAGGCTCAACAGCAATGTTTTTGTGTTGTTCTAATACGATAGGGGTATTGGGATTTGATGGTATTGAAGAGCAGGCTGTAAGAGCTAAACATGTTAAAGCTGAAATAACTAAAGATTGAGTTTTCATCATAAGTTTTATATTCTGAACTATATAAATTTAAGTATATGAATTTTAAATAACATTGCCTATAGGGAGAAGATTGGGGTTGTGTCTTTTAATAAATATAAAAGAGTTTATTTTTGGAAGTGAAGAGTAATATATGACAATTCATCAGAACACTATCTTATTAGAAGCAAACTATTTAACTCTATCAATTCTGAATGATTTCAATAATAAATTAAAAGAGAATTATTATGCTGAAAAAGTGGTTATTGATCTAACTGGTGTTAATTTTTATGATCCTCAGACTATTCTTTGTTTAGCATTAATACTCAGAGACTTTAAGAAAGCTAGAGGAATCAGAAATACTCTTATTTCAATTAATCAAACACATAATTCAATCGGGTATTTGGCACATATAGGCTTTTTTGATTTTATCGGTGTAAATTTTGGTAACAAGATTGGTCAGGTAAAAGCTGGTGAGAGCTTTGTTCCAATTAGAAAGATAGATAAACAAGTACTATTAAATGAAAGTTTCGAAACTGGGAAAAGTTTACAAGATTTGATTCAGGAAGAAGCAGCTTATGTCGCTCGGGTGTTAGTAGGAGCAAATTTTAATAAACAAGTTTATTTAACAATTGCTTATTCCATTAGAGAGACAATAAGGAATGCTTTGGAGCATTCAGAAAGAGATGTTTGTTATGTATGCGCACAAAGGTGGAAAAATAATAGAGCTCAAATTGCTGTTGTTGATGAAGGAATAGGGATTCTTAGTTCACTAAGTAATGCTCAGATCGATGTGGATAAGGAAAATTTTTTAAAAATTGCTTTACAGGCAGGATTATCCAGAACATTAAATTTAGATGAAGATAAAAATATACATGGTAATTCGGGATTTGGTTTATATGTTTTACAACATTTAGCTAAAAACTTTGGCCGTATGACTCTCTCGAGTTCAGGTAAAACAATGATTATAAAAAATAAAAAAACTGAGAACGAAGAAAGAGTAAATGGTTTCACAGGAACATGCGTGTCAATTGAGTTTTCAATGTATCCAAATGATATTGAAGATGTTATTTCTATGATTGCTGACTCAGGTGAAGAAGAAGCACGAGAAGCAGGAAGAATTGTCAAGGCCTCTACTCGAAGTCGATCTGTTAATGTATAAAAAAACCCGCTTTAAAGCGGGTTTTTTTATTTAACTGAACCTTAGTGCTGTAACACTGAAATATCAGCAACTTTCGTAAACAAGTCACGAAGTTGAGCAAGCATGCGTAAACGGTTCGCTTTTAATTCAGCATCATCTGCCATGACCATCACACCATCAAAGAATGCATCTACAGGCGCACGAAGTGCAGCAAGTGCAGACAACGCAGCAGTGTAGTCTTTCGCAGCAAATAATGGCTCAACCACAGGCGTGATTTTCGCAAGTTCAGCGAACAATGCTTTCTCAGCATCTTCAACCAAGTTTGCTTCAACCACAGCGCCTTCAGGTGCAGCTTCTTTCGCAAGAATGTTGGCAACACGCTTATTCGCAGCAGCAAGCGCAGCCGCTTCAGGTAATGCACGGAAATGATTTACCGCATTTACACGCTTATCAAAATCAAGTGGTGATTTTGGTGACAAGGCTTGAACCGCTTGAATCACATCTACAGCAACGCCTTGGTCTTCGTATTTCGCACGGTAACGACCTTCAAGGAATGCAACTGCATCTGCCAAAGTCTTATCGTGGTCTTTCAATACATCGCCATAAGCAGCGAGTGCTAGTTTGATCAGGTCTTCAATAGACACATCAAGCTCGTTTTCAGTCACTAGACGTAAGATACCAATTGCAGAACGACGTAGTGCAAACGGGTCTTTAGAACCTGTCGGCGCTTGACCAATACCGAAAATACCTGTGAGTGTATCTAAACGGTCAGCAAGGGCAATCGTTGTACCTGTTTTGGTTTTCGGTAAAACGTCACCTGCAAATTTAGGTAAATACTGCTCACCCAAAGACTCAGCAACTTCGTCATTTTCGCCTTCAAGACGTGCGTAGTAAGTGCCTGCAATCCCTTGAAGTTCAGGGAATTCACCCACTAATTCTGAGGTTAAGTCACACTTTGCAAGAAGCGCAGCTTTTTCAGCGTCTTGAGGGTTTGCACCTGTAATTGGCGCTAAAGCAACAGCGAGTTTTGCAATACGTGTCGATTTGTCCCAAAGCGTACCCAATTCTGCTTGGAAGACCATATTTGCTAATTTCTCTTTACGAGAAGCAAGCGGTTGTTTTTGGTCTTGTAAGAAGAAGAATTCAGCATCAGACAAACGTGGACGAACAACCTTCTCGTTACCTTCAATAATTTGTGTCGGGTCTTTCGACTCAATATTTGAGACAGTAATGAAGTATGGTTGAAGTTTATTGTCGCTGTTTACTAAGCAGAAGTACTTTTGGTTGTCCTGCATTGTTGTGATGAGTGCTTCTTGAGGAACAGCAAGGAAGCGTTCTTCGAAGCTTGCACGAAGCGCAACAGGCCATTCAACCAGTGCAGTCACTTCGTCACGTAAGTCGCTAGGTACAATCGCAATCGCATTTACTTCATCAGCTAAAGCTTTGACTTGACCGTCAATGATTGCTTGACGCTCTTCAAAGTTTGCCACAACGTAAGCCGCTTTTAACTTCGCTAAGTATTCATCAGCATGCGTTAAAGTAATTGCTTCAGGTGCATGGAAACGATGACCGAAAGTTACGTTACCTGCTTTGTGATCTTGAATTGTTGCATCAACAACGTCGTTGTCTTTAAGCAATACCACCCATTTTACTGGACGTACAAATTCGGTACGGCTTGCCGCTGAACGCATACGTTTCGCAATTGGAAGATTGTCCAATGCATTTTGTAAAATTTGGGGAAGTAAAGCATCAAGGCTTTGACCTTTGACATCTTTTAAGTAGCAAACTTTTTCGACTTTACCCGCTTGAAAAGTCGAGATTTGATCAACCGTGATGCCTTGACCACGCATAAAGCCTTCAAGCGCTTTAGTTGGGTTACCTTCAGCATCAAACGCTGCTTGTTTCGCAGGGCCATCAAAACGTTTTTGCGTGTCCGCTTGCGCGCCATCAACGTTTACGATTTTAAGGGCAAGACGACGTGGTGCTGCATAGGCTTCGATCGAGTCGAATGCAAGACCTGCATCTTTTAAGCCTTTTACAGTTTCAGCTTGCAGTGCATCACGTAATTTTTTTAAGCTTTTTGGTGGAAGTTCTTCACAACCTAATTCGAACAAAACGGTATGTTTAGACATTATTTGCTCTCCTCAGATTTTGCTTCTGCTTCAACTTGTGCCTTTAACTGTGCCAATACTTCATCACGTAATGCTGGTTCTGCCATTGGGAAACCAAGTTCCGCACGTGCAGCCACATAAGCATTTGCAATTGAACGTGCCAATGTGCGTACACGTAAGATATAACGCTGACGTTCTGTCACAGAAATCGCACCACGCGCATCGAGTAAGTTAAAGCTATGCGACGCTTTAACCACTTGCTCATACGCAGGAAGTGGAAGTTTTGCTTCGATTAAACGTGTTGCTTCAGTTTCATAGAAGTCGAAGAGTTCAAACAGTTTATCAACAGGTGCGTATTCAAAGTTATAAGTCGACTGTTCAACTTCATTTTGATGGAATACATCACCATAAGTCACTGTACCAAACTGACCTTTAGTCCAAACCAAATCGTAAACTGAGTCTACACCTTGCAAGTACATTGCAAGACGCTCTAAACCATAAGTGATTTCTCCAGTAACAGGGTAGCACTCAACACCACCGACTTGTTGGAAGTAAGTGAACTGCGTCACTTCCATGCCGTTTAACCATACTTCCCAACCTAAGCCCCACGCGCCAAGCGTTGGAGATTCCCAATTGTCTTCTACAAAACGAATGTCGTGTACCAACGGATCAATTCCGATCGCTTTAAGCGAGTCAAGATACAACTGTTGGATGTTGTCTGGGTTTGGCTTAAGTACCACTTGGAATTGGTAGTAATGTTGCAAACGGTTTGGGTTTTCACCATAACGACCGTCTTTCGGACGACGTGAAGGTTGAACGTATGCAGCGTTCCAAGTTTCAGGCCCTAATGCGCGTAGGAAAGTTGCAGTGTGGAATGTACCTGCACCCATTTCCATGTCGTAAGGCTGTAACACGACGCAGCCTTGCTCCGCCCAGTAGTTTTGTAAGGCAAGAATTAAGCCTTGGAAAGTATCAATATGCGATATGGCGCGACTCATGGTCTTCCACTTAAAATTAGAGAAAAATTGTGCTCAATTATAAGGACTTTAGCAGGGAGTGGCAAAGGTTAGTCCATAAATTTGTGCGGCCAACTCAATTGCTAAAAAGTTTGCATACTTGGAGCAGAACGACATCTGTAGTGTTCTTGCCTACATGTTGAAGTTTTTAATCAGATGGCAGGAAATCAACCTCAGTTGATTTCATTTTTACTTTAACTTTTGGCTTTTCAGTGGAGATATTTCATCTGAGATAATGAATAAATCTTTGAATCTCTGTATCACTATGTTATAAATGTTATGTTATAACATTTCAAGTGTAATGTATTGTCATAATAAGAGATGATCTCCATGAAAAACCAATTACCAAAGATCAGCATTTTGCTTTCAGCTATTTTACTGACAGCTTGTGGTGGTAGTGATAACAACAAATCAAATCAGAATAATCCGCCTGAAAAACCAACAACTGTGGTAAATCAAGAGGGGAGACTTTTGATCATCAATGATCAAGTCGATCGACCAGAATTGAGTTTATTCGATTTAGAACAGCAAAAAGTCATCGATGTTAAACAACTGAAGACGATGCCATTTGCGTTACATAGCAGTCCCAGTTCACGTTATGGCATCTTGATGGATCGAGTTGGTGGCACTGTTAATTTTTATGACAGCGGTTTAAGTGATAAGGGAACTGCTTCACCTCAGTTATTGAACTTCCAACTCAATGGTGCTGCACCTACGCATTATCGGAATTTTAATGGTCAGGCTGCTATTTTTTATGATGGTAGCGAGACTGAAACATCAAAATTTGATGTATTTACAGATGCAGGAATCGCTTCAAAAAATGTGGCATCGCAAAAGCTGCCATTTAAACATCATGGTGTAGCTGAACCGTTGGGTGAGTATGTATTGAGTTCATATTCAGGATCAGGCGAAACATTAGCAAGTGTGGTGAGAAATTACGAACTGCATGGTGATCATTTCCATGGTCAAAATAATTTAGAAAATACGTGTCCAGGTTTGCACGGGGCTTCATCGGTTAAAGGTTATAGTGCATTTGGCTGTGAAGACGGCGTATTGCTTGTCGAGCATGGTGTTGCAGGTCTTTTTAAAGACTCGAAGATTAAGTTGGACGTTCGTATTGGTACAGTCGTTGGCCAAGCCAATGCGCAAGAGCTAGTTGGATTGGCATCCGCTACACCTGATTTATTCATTATCAATGGTGCAAATAAGTTGGTTCAACAAATTCCATGGACTGAGAAAGATACCAATGTGAAACGTCTTCAGCAGACGTATAGCCAATCTGGCGATTATTTCGTGATACTCGATTCATTGGGGCAATTGGTGATTTTAGATACTGAGTCTTGGACAGTGAAAGATCGTATTCAAGTGATTGAGCAAGGTTCAGAAGCGATAGAGAAGGCAGCGCTGATTGCGCATGGTCAGCAAGATCGTGTTTTCATCAATAATGTGGTGACGAAACAGATTCATGAGATTGATTTGAAATCGGCCAAGATTGAACGCAGTATCAAGCTAGATGCCGTACCACAAAAATTCACTTGGTTGGGTGTTGCAAAATAAATAAAAGACTGGCTTTGAATCGACAAGAAAAAAGCACGATATCGTGCTTTTTTCTTTTTTGAACATTTTTTAAATTAGCTAAAGAACCAATAGATAAATAGTGACACAATGAAAATACACATTATATTCAGGACGAATCCGACTTTCATCATTTCAGACTGTTGAATATGTCCGGTACCAAATACGATGGCATTTGGTGGTGTCGCAACAGGAAGCATAAATGCACAAGAAGCACCAATGCCGATCACAATAACTAAAATTTCCTTGGGCATACCCATTTGATCGGCAATCGCTGCAAAGACTGGTACTAACAGTGCAGCAGATGCAGTGTTACTGGTGAATTCAGTCAAGAAGATAATGAACGTAGCAACGACGAAAATAATGAGGAGTGGGGAGGCATCACCAAAGGCATTGGCTAGGGTTTGACCAAGCACCAATGAACTGCCTGAATCTTTTAAAATTGCACTGAGGGTTAAACCACCGCCAAATAAAAATAAAACGCCCCAATCCGTATTTTCAGCGACTTGTTTCCATGTTGCAGTACCGATAATCACGACCAAGCATGCTGCTAACACAGCAATCCAGGTATCAGGTTGAGTGATACCAAAAGTATCGGTGAGCTTTTTACTGAAGATCCAAGCGATAGCTGTGCAGACAAACAATATCATTGTTGCAATTCGAGTGCCTGTCCAAGGGATATCCTCAGTCACAAATTGGACTTTATGGTTGAGCTTAGGTCTAAGTACCAGATAGAGACTCAAGAGCATGGCAGGTAAAATGAGCAGCATCATCGGTAAACCGATTTTCATCCAATCTGCAAAATCATAGTCTAAAGCCTTAGCCGCGATTGCATTTGGTGGAGAGCCAACCATGGTCCCTAAGCCACCAATACTTGCAGAATAGGCAATACCTAACAGGATAAAAACAAATGTTTTTCGATCTCGACTGACATCTAAATGTGAAAGTAAACCAAGGGCAAGTGGAAGCATCATTGCTGCAGTCGCCGTATTTGAAATCCACATAGATAAAAGTGCTGTTACAGCAAAAATCGCTATTACAGAGATGCCGAGATGACCACCAGACATAGAGATGATCCACATCGCAATTTTTTTATCGAGCTTTTGAATATGCAGCGCGGTCGCTAATGCGAAGCCACCAAAAAATAAAAAAATCACAGGATCTGCAAATGTAGCTAATGCCGCTTGTGTTGTGATTGGTATAAGCTCATCGCCTTTAGCCATAGGCATCGCGAGAAGAACCGCGAGTACGGGTACCAATAGGGCGGTAATCGTGATATGGATGGCCTCAGTCAGCCATAAAATGCCGATAAAGCAAAGTAATGCCAACCCTTTATTGGCGTTTTCATCATAGGGTAAGACTTGATAGAGTCCATAAGAAATAAAAGCGGCGATCAGTATCAACACCCAACCTTTGATGAGCCCTTTTGGCATCATGTTGGTTGGGGTCGCGAGTTGTTCCGTCATATTCGCTCCTTTTGAATGTCGCTATAGGTTTTATAGTTGCATGTATTAAACTTCTTAATTCTGAAGAATGAATATCCTTATCACTTTTCAAAATATACTATTTAAACAATGAAATCGATTGTTCTAATAAATTATAGCTTTGCCACAGGGCTTGAATGCCGAGCAAAAGTAATAGGATCAATACTGTATTTTTAAAAAACTGTTGAGAGATGTGTTGCCTGATCCGTCCTCCGATCCATACCCCAAATATTGCAAAAACACAGATCAACATGACTAAAAGTTGTTGATGCTTATCAATATTGACCAAAATTGGGTAAAGTAGAAGGAGTTGTATCAATTTGCTGGCGATAAAGCTTAAATTACTCACGATCACAATATCGGTTTTACTCAGCTGACAGCTGAGTAAATACATCATTAGAAATGGTGCCATTGCATTGGTAGCACCACCGATAATGCCTGCTAACAGACCGAATATCAGCATATTGAGCACTGACGGGCTGACGGTGAATGAATGTTGTCGTAATTGATCAATCACATACAGTACCATCACCATGCCAAGTAAAAGCTTTAAATAACCTTCATTGAGCCACAATAAAAGTTTCACCCCAAGCAGACTGCCAACTAAGCTACTTAGAATAAGGGGAAAAAATCTTATGCTGTAGTGTTGAATGCTCTGCCATATTGAATACTGAGGGTGAGCAGTTAGCAGAATTAAATTTAAAATGAGACAGGGAAGAATGACCAAAGTGACAGCGAGGCTGAGCGGGAGTTGAGTAGAGAGTACGGCGGTACTCATCATGGGAAAGCCGAAACCGCTCAGGCCATGTAATAATGCGGCCAGTGCGCATAGCCACAATACCATCCATTCCGACTGTGCCATTGATTGTCCATATTTATTGTTTTGTTCAAGTTAGCGCTATTTTGAGAAAGATGCAAAATGAGAATAAAAAAAACACGATAATTGGGGGAAATTATCGTGTTAAAAAACTCACCCGAGGTTGTGTGGGTGATTGAGGGTAAACTCAAGTTAAAGCGGTGATCTGTCCTGATGTACAGTGCGCATTGGACGATCATAAGTATTTGAATGTTCGTGCTGAACTTTATTTTTTGGCATCACTAACCAAAGCACTAAGTACACTAAAATTCCTGGAAATGCAGCGCTCATCACTGACACTAGAACAAAAATAATTCGTAATAAATTCGCATTCCAACCAAAACGTTCAGCAATACCGCCCATCACACCAGCAATCATGTTAGAGCGGTTTGAGCGATATAAACCAACATTGGCCATTGAGTTCTCCTTTAGAACCTAAAATAGTCATGAAATAGACTTCGCAATTTTTCTTTAACGTTTGTCTATACATTTTATATGGAGAATAATTTTTAGTTTTAAAGGAGATTATTCAAAAAATATCGTAATTTTATGTAATGAAAAAGATAAAACCTTGATGTGGTATAGGTTCTGCATAAATAGTCAGATCAGTCTAATACTTGTATATCCCTATTTTATAAGGATAATATTTTTATACATCGCAATTTATGAAATGGCTCAAGATATAAAATGGTGAATTTAAATTTTAAAGTTCATTCAATCTCAATGTTCAGCATTATCGCCATCATGAATATTGCACTTGCGGCATGTAGCCAGAATGAATCGCCACATATTGAACACATCAACCAAATTCAGGAGTCGCATACGCCTGAGTCTTCTAACTCATTAACGAATGTCGCAGGTAAGGCACGGCCTCCAGTTCAAGAGAATGCGGATACAACACCGCAGTCTGTTGCTAAAGAATGGCAGAAATTTGTAGGTCGTTACCAAACCACCATGCAATGTGATGATGGCTTTGCTCGTTGTGATAAGGGAGAAGCTGAGTTTATTATCAATTTATTGGCTGATGGCACAGCTCATCGTATTTTTATGCATCGTGGTAAGGTTGAATTTACAACGCAACGTCAATATCGCCAAGATCGTTGGTTGTATGATCCGCATCACCATCAAATCATTATTTTGAGAGAGAGTGGGGTTCAGTTTTTTTACGATTTGGATGAGCAGGGTAATATGGTCATGGATCTTGATAAAATTGCCAATGCAACGCAAGTGAACCAAACTTTCTTTAAAGACAATCCGCTTCCGTCACGTGCATATACTTTGCAACGTCAAAAGCTTTAAAGACATAAGAATTGATACTCTATAAGGGTAGCTTGTATTATATTGCAGGCAATAAAAAAGCCTTTCAATATGAAAGGCTTTTTTAAGAATCTGGTGGGTCGTCCGCGACTCGAACGCGGGACCAACGGATTAAAAGTCCGCTGCTCTACCAACTGAGCTAACGACCCATAGGGGTTTCAAAATAAGTGGTGGGTCGTCCGCGACTCGAACGCGGGACCAACGGATTAAAAGTCCGCTGCTCTACCAACTGAGCTAACGACCCATCTCGTTTTGATGTTGCGTATTTTAGCAAGTTATTTGAGTAGCGCAAGTAAAAAATATAAAACTTTGTTACGTTTGGCTAGAAATGACACAATTTCGTATTTTCTAGCCAAAAAACAATCGATTTTAGCTTAAAAACGATATTTATACTGTTCAATATTTTTCAGAATCTCTTCATTTAAATCGCAATATGCATCTTCATTTGGTAATAAAACCAAAATACGATCTGAAGTTTTGTCTGGAAAATAAGCTTCTTCCTTTAACTTACTCTTTTGATATTTAAATGTTCCTGTAGTTTCGAGTGTTTTCTGTACACGTAAGAACACTGGAACTGCATAGCTAGGCAAAGACTTCTTAAAGAACTGAGCCATATCGGATAAATCTTGCTCATTTAGTTCAGCACCTTCTGCTAAAGTGATGGCTGCCATACCTGCACGACCGTTAGTATTTGGAATCTCAACGCCGTATACCACTGCTTCTGTGATCTTTTCATAATCACTACAAATATTTTCAACCTCAGTTGTAGAGACATTCTCACCTTTCCAGCGGAAGGTATCACCGAGACGGTCAACAAATTGAGCATGGCGGCACCCGATATCTCGCACGAGGTCACCTGTGATGAAATAAGAATCTCCTTTGGTAAAAACATCATGCATGATCGAGGATTTATTCTTTTCTGGATCGGTATAACCATCAAAGGGCGAGCGATTGGTAATTTTACCAATCAATAAGCCTGTTTCACCTTTTTTGACTTTAATACAATGACCTTTTGCATCACGAATAGGAGCTTCTTTTTCCTTGTCATATTGGATAATGGCATAAGGAATAGGAGAGAAACCTACGGTATTGTCGAAGTTTAAAATATTGGAAAAGCCGACATTGCCTTCACTTGAAGCATAAAGTTCGAGTACTTCCTCAATGCCAAAGCGATTTTTAAATTTATCCCAAATATTTGGACGCATGCCGTTACCAATCATCTTGGTGACGCGATGATTGCGATCTTGATGTGATTCAGGTGCATCTAGAAGATAGCGACATAGCTCACCAACATAACCAATTGCTGATGCATTAAATTTTTGAACATCTTTCCAAAAAGAAGAGGTTGAGAACTTACGACGAATCGCTAGTGTCGAACTACCAGCAATTACACCACACCAGCACACTACCATGCCTGTAGCATGATAAAGCGGTAAAGTGACATACATAACGTCATCTTTATTTAGATTGAGGACATGACCATATGTGCCATACGCTAACATCCAACGACTATTGGTAAAGACTACGGCTTTTGGTAAACCTGTTGTGCCAGACGTATAGATGTAGAATAAGCCGTCAGTACCAGTCACCTTATGTGTTTCAGCTAGATTATCTTTAGATTCAGATAAAATTTCTTGTGCAAGATTATGATAGCCTTCAGGTGCTTGACCAGCATTTTGGCGTGTATTTTGATCAGCAAACCAATAGAGCTTATCTTTTGCGACAGTCAGTTGTTCGCGTACTTCATCGACAGCTTCACGGCATTCTTCACCGACAATTACGCCGATTGGTTTAACCAAATTAATACTATGGGTAAGTACCTTACCTGTTTGAGACGTATTGACGAGCGCTGAAACAACCCCAATTTTTGCAAGACCAATGACGGTGGCAATAAGTTCACTACGGTTTTCAATAATGACCGCAATCACATCACCTTTTTTTGCACCCTTAGCGATGTAGTAGTGTGCAATTTGGTTTGACCAATCATTTAGTTGTTGGTAGGTATATTTCTGATCTTCACATAACAGCGCAATACCTTGAGGATTTTTTTGCGCTGCACGCTCAAAAGCGAGGGCAAGACCTGCTGGCGTTTTAGGGGTACGTAAATAAGCCTGTTTGAGCCCGACAAGAATATTTGGCAACTTCGTGACCAAATGTGGGAGTCGTGCTGCTACGTCTTTGATTCCAATGAGATCGTTTTGATAAGTCTGGCTCATACTGGTCCTATTTTTTGTGATATTCCGTTTAGTCTTTAATTTTTCGCAAGTTTTTTACTTGGTTTTGTCACTGAATATCTTATCCATTTTGAAAAATTGATCAATTCTGAACAGGATTTTTCAGTCAAAACTTTAAAGACCATAACAAAAAAACCTAGCCACCGTAATGACTAGGTTTGTCAAAAGCTAATGTAGTTTAAGCAAATTACTCAGCTGATGGTGTTACTTTTTTTGGTGGGCGACCACGAGGGCGACGCGGACGAACAGGTTTATCTTCTTCCTGCTGTTCTGCATCATCCTTATCTGCTTCAGCTTGTGCAGATTTATCTTCAGCATTTACGGCAACTTCCGCCACTTCAACTTTCGCAGTTTCTGCTTCTGTAGACGCAACTTCAGTTGATTCTGAAGATTTTTCTTCAGGTTGCTGTTGTGACGAAGTTTGAACTTTTTCTTCAGTCTTCACTTCAGATTGAGTCACTTCAGCTGTCTGTGTTGCTGTTTCTTGATGTGCAACTTCAGATGTTGCATCAGCTGCTTGTTGAGCATCCGCAACAGGTGCTTCAACTTTCACGGCTTCTTGTGCTGCAACTTCTTCAAGACGCGCTTGTTTTGCTTGCTCTGCAGCAAGTTTAGCCAGACGGCGACGCTCACGTGGATCGTTTGCAACACGCTTATCAGACACTGGTTTTGGAGGTGTTAAGTCCAACACAGGTGCAGGCTCTTTTTCAGCTGGAGCTTGTTGAACAGCGACATCACGTGTGACTGGTTTTTTCTCAGTAACAGGTTCAGCAGATTGAGTATTTAAACTCGCTGCATACTGTTCAGTGAACTTTTGCAATGCGCGATTGAAGGTTGGAATTAATCCAAACTGCTCAATCAATACAGAGCAATCCGCACCATAAACATGTTGAATTAAACTTAAAACCGTATGTTGTGCTAAAGCTGGCACTTGTGAAGGGCGAAGCTTCGGCGCATCTGATTTTGCTTTCTGGTCATGTTGATGCTTGTTACGACGACGTTGACGTGGGTCGTTACTTGCACGTTGTGGTGCTTGTTGAGGTTTAACCTCAGCTTCAATGACAGGTTCATCAACCGTAATTTCCACTTGAGGTGCTGACACTTCAGCGTCTGTCACAACAGGTGCTGGAGCAGTTGCTACAGGTGCTGCTACTTCAGGCGTTAATGCAACAATCTCACTTTGTGCTTGATCAACATTAACCACTAACGCTGTTTTAAGCTCATCATTACGAGGTACATCAATTAAATCAACTTTAACTTGAGCTTCTAGAGCAACAGGTGCTGAAGATTGCTCTTGATTTAATACACTTTGATCGCGGTGACGATTTGGACGTTGTGGACGTTGTGCATTACGGTCACGACGTGGCACAGCTTGTTCAGTTTGTGCTTCGAAAGCTGTCTCGTTTTGTTGAGGGCGCTTTTGATGACGTTTCTGATCACGCTGTTCTTGGCGTTGCTCATGACGGTTTTCATTGCGTGACTCATGACGATTGTCTTGACGTTGTTCATGGCGAGGTGCCTGTACAACTTCTTCAATCACATGTTGATCTGCGTTAACTTCGCGTGTGTCACGTTGCTTATTGCGATTTTTCTTGTTATGACGTTGTGGACGCTCGTCTTTTTCAGCTTGACGTTCTTGGTCGCGTGTATCATTTTTCGCAACAGGCGTATGTGAAATATACGCATTTGTTTCAACTGGTGCAGATGCTTCAATTGCCACAGGTGTTACAGGTGCAATTTGACCGAATTGCCCACGACTTACGGCACCACCGTTCACCATTTGTTCAATTGCAGCCGCTGCAGAGTTAGCCGTACGCGATTGATCAATCGTACTTGCTTGTTTTTGAACAAACAGATTTTCTAACCATGCGCATGGGCTAGTTGCTGGAGCAGCTACTGCTGGGGCAGTTTTTTGCGCTACCGCAGGTTGTGTAGCATTTTGGTTATTTTTATGACGCTTATTGCCTTTTTCCTGCGTTACAGGGGCATGCGTATGTGGAGCTGCATGCTCTTCTTCTAAGTGCCATTCTGAAGACTCATAACCCAACTCTTTTTCACTTGAACGAGTCGCTTCAGTACGTTCATAGCTGGTTGGTGCAAAGCCTTCAGGATTATACGAGATTTCGTAATGTGGCGTTTCCAAATGCGGGTGAGGGAGTACAGTCACACGTACATTTGAAGTTTGCTCCAAATATACGAGGCTATGACGTTTTTCATTGAGAAGGAATGCTGCAATTTCAACAGGAACTTCTACTTGAACTTCACCTTGACGCTCACGAAGTGCAATTTCTTCAACTTTACGCATGATTGAAAGTGAAAGAGAACGCAAGTCACGAACCATACCTGTGCCATGACAACGTGGACATACATAGCCAGTCGCTTCTTCTAAAGAAGGGCGTAAACGTTGGCGACTCATTTCCATTAAGCCGAAACGAGACAATTGACCGAACTGGATACGTGCACGATCACTTTGAGTTGATTCACGCAGTTTCGCTTCAACCATACGTTGATTGCGTTCTTTGGTCATATCAATGAAGTCAATCACGACCAGACCACCGATATCACGTAAGCGAAGTTGGCGAGCGATCTCTTCTGCTGCTTCTAAGTTAGTACTAAGCGCAGTTTCCTCTACATCGTGACCACGAGTAGATTTTGCAGAGTTAATATCGATCGAAACCAATGCTTCTGTTTGGTCAATGACAATTGAACCACCAGAAGGAAGCTTAACTTCACGCTCGTAAGCTGTTTGAATTTGACTTTCGATACCAAAATGAGCAAATAAAGGCTCATTCAAAGTATATGTTTTTAACTTGTCTAATTGGTTCGGCATCACGGCTTTAACAAAGTTATAGGCTTCGTTATAAGCTTGTTCAGAATCAATTAAAATTTCTGCAACATCATCACGTAAATAGTCGCGAATTGCACGAGTAACTACACCAGCTTCCTGATGAACCAACATTGGAGAAGGGCCAGAATTTGCTGTACTTTGGATGCGTGCCCAAAGATCGAGAAGGTGCTGAAGATCAAGTTGAAGCTCTTCTTGTGAGCGACCAATCCCTGCAGTACGTACAATCACGCTCATACCACGAGGTACATTTAAAGACGCCAACATTTCTTTCAATTCTTCACGAACTGAACCAGAAATTTGACGACTAATACCACCACCTTTCGGGTTGTTTGGCATTAAGACCAAGTAACGACCCGCAAGGGAAATAAAAGTTGAGAGAGCAGCGCCTTTGTTGCCACGTTCCTCTTTTTCAACTTGAACTAAAAGCTCAGTACCTTCAGTGATTAACTCACGAATGTTTGAAGTTTGACGAGGGTCAGCTTTGTAATATGAGTTTGCGATTTCACGCATTGAAAGAAAGCCTTGACGGCCTGCACCATATTCTACAAAAACAGCTTCAAGAGATGGCTCAACGCGAGTCACATGACCTTTGTAGATATTGGCTTTCTTTTGTTCACGAGTACGATTTTCTAAATCGAAATCGTAAAGACGGTGACCAGTGATGAGTGCAACGCGAACTTCTTCGGCATGTGTTGCATTGATCAACATACGTTTCATGGGTGTAACACCTAATAGTGATACACAAGCAAAACATCGCGATTTACGTAGCGAACATCAACCCGCATGGATCAATTCCTAGATCACCATAATCAGTTTGATCTAAGTGTATTACCGGCCTTTATTGATGGGCTTAGGTATTTTGATTCACGTATTGATGATGGCAATACGGCTTTAATCCTGTCACTGATTAAAGAAGCCTGAACATTCACTGGCGGACTAACGGTGCATTGGATGTTCGTTACTTTCACTGTCACATTGCTCGAAGATCATCTCTTCAATTTTTTGATAGAGTGTCTTGATACGGAATTATCGTCGTATCTTTACAAATTGTGCAGATCCAATGCATCTAACGTTATAGCCTGAATGAGAAATCAGGTTGCGACTATTCTGATGTGTATCAGTTAACGTTTAAAAACCAACATAATTGTTGGCGACATATTTTTTTAAACAAACTGATTTATGTGCAAAAGCACAATTAAACGCAACAGTTTGTCTTTTTGCCGATATAATAAGCCTTCGGCGTTGGCATATTCTTTTGGGACCATTCCGAGTTTATGCTAAACAAAAATTTAGTTTGAATTTCAAAATTTTGAAATCTCTAAACAAATGTTCACTTACGGCGGTATCCGTGCGCTGACTATAGCAAACCTTAGATCATCTGCCTATGGGCTACACAGACATTTCTAGTCAATTGGGTAGTCTAAATGATCAATTTTTAATCGAATTTAGTATTTTTTTAGGTCAACGTAACTGTATGAATTCTACGCAAGAATGGCAAAGCGTCACTTGGTTTGAAGTGGATGAGCACCAATTGGGGCAACGCATCGACAATTTTCTATTCGCTCGTCTTAAAGGAGTACCGAAAAGTCGAATCTATCGTTTAATTCGTGAAGGTCAGGTGCGGGTCAACAAAAAGCGTGTGAAAGCGGAAACTAAATTAAATATTGGTGATCAAATCCGTGTTGCACCGATTCGTTATGAACAAAAAGATGAATCTCAAGCTCCAGTATCAGACAAAGTCGCGCAGGGCTTGTTAAGCCGTGTGGTTTATGAAGATGAAGGTCTTTTAGTGGTGAACAAACCTTCTGGGATTGCGGTGCACGGTGGAAGTGGTGTGGCGTATGGCTTAATTGAAGGCTTACGCGCAGCGACAGGGAAAAAATATTTAGAACTGATCCATCGTATTGACCGAGATACTTCAGGCTTGGTGATGATTTCTAAAAAGCGTAGCGTATTAAAAACACTTCAAGATATGCTTCGTGAACACAAGATTCAAAAAACTTATGCTGCTGTGGTGAAAGGCCAAGTAACACTAGATTCCCAATTAATCGATGCACCATTACATCGCTATGAGTTAGCCAATGGTGAACGTCGAGTGCGTGTATCTAAAGAAGGAAAGCCTTCAAAAACCCAATGGAAGGTAGCAGAACGCTTTATGCATGCATCACTCGTGTATGCATCACCGCTTTCTGGTCGTACACATCAAATTCGCGTACATGGACTCAGTATTGGTCATCCCTTGGTGGGTGATGAAAAGTACGGGCATGAGACGGAATATCGTGGACCTAAACCACGTCGTTTATGTTTACACGCAATGCGCTTAGAGATTCCTGGATATCCAGTAATTGAAGCACCATTGCCTGAGGATATGCAAAGCCTGGTTGCACAACTTCGCGCACAAAAAGCGGATAAACCTGTAGTGCAGTCTCAACAAGACTGATTGCGTCTCAGTGGTTGTGTAAGGATTGAATCATTGTGTCATGACGAGGTCATGCAACGATGAGATCTTAATATGTCAATATGATATTTAAATGGCATCTACCCGATCAAAATTAGGATACAAAATATGACATCAGCGGTAAAACTCATTATTTTTGATTGGGATGGCACCTTATTTGATTCAGTGGGTCAAATTGTTGAAAGTTTAAAATTTGCCGCCAAACAATTTAATCAACCTTTGACTGATGAGGATGCTAAAAGCATTATTGGCTTAGGATTACGTGAAGTAGCGCAGGTTTTATTTCCTCAGGTTCCTGATTTACACGAGGCAATTTTACAGTCTTATTCAGCGCATTATGTTGAGCATTCGAAACATGATCGTTGGTTTGATGGTGTGGCTGAAATGTTGCATGATCTCAAAGAGTCAGGTATTCATTTGGCTGTTGCGACAGGAAAAAGTCGTAAGGGGCTAGATCGAGTACTGGGGCAAACTCAGAGTGTGAGTTTGTTTTCAGCGACACGTGCAGCCAGTGAAACAAAATCAAAACCAGATCCGTTGATGTTGGCTGAAATTTTAGCCGAAACGGGTTTTAATGCAGATCAAGCGATAATGGTAGGAGATACTTCATACGATCTTGAAATGGCATTGAATATTCGTATGCCAAGTGTAGGGGTGACGTATGGCGTTCATGTACCTGAGGTACTACAGCAATATCATCCCCTTGCGGTTGTGGATTCAATTAATGAGTTACATCAATTTTTAAAACATGTGATCAAACAGTCTGTTGCGTGTTAAAGCACAGTGAATAAAAAACCCGCTCGATTCAGCGGGTTTTTTATTCACGTTGAACTTTGATTAAAGTCTAAATAAAAGACTTTTGAAAGTAACTCCATAAATTTTTGCACAGCAATACCAGTGGCATTCTTGCGATAACTTACAAAGAGATCCAGAGAAGGTAGCTCTACATCGAGTGGACGAGTCACACTATTTTCCAAGAGAAGTGGCATAATATAGCCAGGAAGAATCGTACACCCTAAGCCAATACCAATAGAGTTAATATTAAACAAGATATTGTCAGCTTTTTGAACAATTTTAAAAGAAACGCCATTTTGTTCAGCAAAGCCTAAAATGGTGTCATGCAGGGTCTTAGATTGCTCATCTGAAGGAATAACAAAATCAATGCCATCAAGCGCTTTTACAGGAATACGATCGTACTTTGCCAAAGGGTGATCTTTAGGCAGAATAAAAACTAAAGGCTCACGGAGTACAAAGCGACTCTCGATCTCTTCAGAATCTAAACGTTGACGAGTAAAAGTAATGTCCAATTCACCTTTCTTTATGCCTTTGAATTGCTCAATATTATTTAAGCTTTGTAATTCAATTTTTAATTCGGGATTTTGAACACGTAAGTTAGGTAATACATAAGGAAAGATTTTCATTTCTGCAACTGGCACAAAACCAATGCGTAGCATTTTTTGTTTTGCTTTAGACACTTGGCGCGCCATATTAATTGCTTTTTCTGCTTGAGCAATGGTGAGTCTCGCCTGTTCCAGAAACACAGCGCCTTCTTCGGTCAATTCAACTTTTCGTTTGGTACGATTTAGTAAACGCACACCAACATCGTCTTCTAAATCTTTGATTTGTTGGCTGAGTGAAGGCTGTGCTGTGTAGAGCTTAAGTGCAGCTTTGCTAAAATTAAGCTCTTCTGCAACTGTAATAAAATAGCGCAAATGCCGTAATTCCATATAGCCTTCCAGAGAATAATCTAAAAAATGTCTTAATTTTGCTAAAGATGAGTATAAGTGAAATTGATCAATAAGTAGATGTATTTTGGTATTTAGTTAGTGAATGAAGCATTTTTTTGTATTTTAAAATTTACATGCATTTAATTTCTTACTTAGATAGAAATTTTACATTTCAAGATCGAACTCTCATCGTGAATGAGTGACTGATTTGTATAGGTTTAGAAAAGATTGTATCTATTAAAGTTGAAACCAATTGTTTCGGCTTTAAGTCTATGAAAAATAATAATGTAGAGAAAAGTACGTTGAAGCTTTGGGAGATCAGTTGTTCAGCGTTAAGTCACATCCTAAACAAAATTTAACTTCCTCTATTTAAGATTTCTGTGGGTGATTAAAAAAACATCAAAAATCAGAAAAAAACAACAAAATCATAAACAAAAAGAAAGTCTGAGTTGTATATGATGAATAATAGAGGGATGATTGGTGTTCTATTTCACAATTTATTGATGAAATTATAACCACTTCATGGGAATTGAGATTGATGTTGTCTTAAATGAAACACGAACAGTGTATCTTTTAAAAACAAAATTTAAAAATGCGAATAGATGATGAACATAATCTATTTATATAACTGAATAATCAACTATTTCAAAATCGCTTCGGTTTAAGGTGCTTACATTTATTATGTCTAATTTGACTGATATTCCAACGACGACTTCGAGTAATCCAGAGTCTACACTTGTTGTTGGACGGAAGCCGCAAGATTCTAATCTGCACTATCAACTAAAGACTGAAGATTGTATTCGGCATGTGTGGTTTAAACCAAAACTTAAATTGGTTTCACTGGATCACCATAATGGGCAAAGATTCGTTAATCAGGAACCACGTCCTGCACAGCTCAACCAATGGAATTTATATAAATGGTTGATGGCTCGTAAAAGCTTTACCTGGCAAGGTGATTTCGCGAAAGAGCAACAGGACTTTATTCAAACCAAACGTGCTAAGCCTGAGGCTCGTCCGCATGCAGATTTAGAAGATTGGCAAGTATGGTTTGTTGGTCATGCTACGGTTTTAATTCAAATTGGTCCATATAACTTCTTAACCGACCCTGTATGGGCGGATTATGTAAGCCCAAAGCACGGGAGTGGACCGAAACGTGTTATCCCTGCAGGGATTGCACTTGAAGATTTACCACAGATTCACGCAGTATTACTCAGTCATAATCACTATGATCATATGGATTTAGCGAGTTTGAATTGGCTACATCAAAAATTTGCTATGCCGATCTATACAGGTCTAGGAAATGCAGCCTATTTGCCGAAAGCATTTCATGTGATTGAGATGGATTGGTGGCAGTCTGCCTTATTCAAAGATTTTAAAATTGTCTACACGCCTGCCCAACATGGTTCTGGTCGAGGGCTTCGTGATCAAAACCTTGCATTATGGGGTGGTTTTTCAATTTTATCTGAGCATGGGCATTGTTACTTTGCTGGTGATACAGGCTATGCACAACATTTTAAAGAGATTCACCAGCGCTTAGGTGCACCAAGGATTGCTTTACTGCCAATCGGTGCATATGAACCAAGAGTATTGATGCAATATCTACATATGAATCCTGCTGATGCATTCCAAGCACATAAAGATTTACACGCAAAACGTTCATTAGCGATTCACTATCGTACTTTTCAGTTAACAGATGAAGATCGGAATCAACCTGAGTTGGATCTGCACCAAGCGATGAAAAATGCATCTAAATTTATCAGTCCATTTTATTGTATTCGGGAAGGTAAAAAACTAATTGTTTGAATAAAAAAACCGCTGATAACAGCGGTTTTTTATGGAGATATTAATTAAAGTAGGCCAGGATTTCCTTGTGCTGGGTCAGTTGCACGTGCAGCCTGTGCATCAGCTACAGTCATGCCTAATGCTTTTGCAACACCCTCGCCATATGCTGGGTCACAAGCATAGCAGTTACGAATATGACGATACTTAATGAAATCTAATGCATCGCCCATTGCTGCGGCTGTATTGTCAAATAAAGCCTGTTTTTGCTGATCATTCATGAGATTGAATAATGCGCGTGGTTGACTGAAATAGTCATTATCATCTTCGCGGTAATCCCAGAAATCTGCCGCACCAGAAATTTTTAATGGTGGCTCTTTATATTGTGGCTGTTCCTGCCATTGGCTGAAACTATTTGGTTCATAGTGTGGCAAAGCACCATAGTTACCATCAGTACGACCTTGACCATCGCGACGGTTTGAGTGAACAGGGCAACGCGGTGCATTCACTGGAATTTGATAATGGTTAACACCAACACGGTAGCGTGCAGCATCTGCATAGTTGAACAGACGTGCTTGAAGCATACGGTCAGGTGAGAAGCTGATGCCTGGCACTAAGTTACTTGGAGCAAAGGCAGCTTGTTCTACGTCTTGGAAGTAGTTTTCAGGGTTACGATTAAGTTCGAATTCACCGACTTCGATCAAAGGATAGTCCCCTTTAGGCCATACTTTGGTTAAGTCAAATGGGTGATATGGAACTTTCTCTGCATCTAACTCAGGCATGATTTGGACGTACATTTTCCATTTCGGGAAATCACCACGTTCAATCGCATCAAATAAGTCAGTTTGAGAACTTTCGCGATCTTTCGCAATAATCGCTTCAGCTTCTGCATCAGTTAAATTCTTAATGCCTTGTTGCGTGCGCATATGGAATTTAACCCAGAAGCGTTCGTTGTTGGCATTAATGAAACTGAAGGTATGGCTACCAAAACCATGCATGTGACGGTAACCATCTGGGATACCTCGGTCTGACATGACAATCGTCACTTGATGTAATGCTTCTGGAAGTAAAGTCCAAAAATCCCAGTTGTTGGTTGCACTACGTTTGTTGGTTTTAGGATCGCGTTTAACTGCTTTGTTTAAGTCAGGGAACTTACGCGCATCACGTAAGAAGAAAACTGGAGTGTTATTACCTACTAAATCCCAGTTACCTTCTTCAGTGTAGAATTTCATTGCGAAACCGCGGATATCACGTTCAGCATCTGCTGCACCACGTTCGCCAGCAACTGTAGAGAAGCGCACAAAAATATCGGTTTTTTTACCGATTTCAGAGAATAATTTAGCGCGAGTATATTGCGTAATATCATGGGTAACAGTGAAGGTACCAAATGCCCCAGAACCTTTCGCGTGCATACGACGCTCAGGAATCACTTCACGAACGAAGTTACCTAATTTTTCATTCAGCCATAAATCTTGTGCAAGTAAAGGACCACGTGCACCTGCTGTCATACTGTTTTGGTTGTCTACTACAGGAGCACCAGCATCAGTTGTTAAGTGGGTGACAGGACATTTTTTTGAGTCATCGCTCATATTCATTCTCCATTTATAATATATGCCTTTCTTGATGGTTGGCTGAGCATTCACTTTTATAAGTTCTAGCGCCTCCAATATCAGAGACATGAACCGTTTTGTTCGATCATTCTAAAGCAACATTGTGACAAGAATGTGTTTTATTGAGTTTACAAATTCATCATAAATCATGATGCGTTCAATTGGAGTGTTTAATTTGTAAATAAAATTCCAATTACCCTCATATAAATTAAGGGTTTATTTGAATATTCACCAATAGAATATTTGGTTCAGGTTAAAAGGATTTAACGATGATTTACAGTAAGGTTTTGGTTGTGCAATTTTTGGATATGAATCATAAGTTTGGTTGTTTAAGTGTTTGAATCTTACTGTCATGAAGCATTGCATGATTACTTCATGACGGCGATTAACTTAAGAATCTTTGTTAAACATCAAGCACAATGATTGGTGAGCGAGCCACAGTGTTGCATAGCGTAATGCGATGTTGAATAGTGGATGAATCAACTTCTAACTGAGTTTGACCTTCCAATTTAGTGCATACACAGGCTTTGCATAAACCTTGTTGACAACCGCTTGGCAGTTTTAAACCAGCTTGACGCGCGGCTTCAAGTAAAGTGACATTGCCTTGAATGTCGATACTTGTATTACTTTTTTTGAAAATTACTCGACGTGTAACACCATCAGACTCAAAACTGAGAGGAGCAGGTTTAAAATTTTCTGTGTGAAATGCTGCTGCTTTAACGCCTGCTTGAATAAGTTGTTGGCGAGCAGAATCGATTAATGCTTGAGGGGCGCAGGCATATACGTGTTGGCATTTAAAATCTCGAATATAAGGTTGGAAAATTTCAAGACTAAAACGTCCTTGTCGTAAATCAGATGCCGACTCGTTCTGAACTTTGGAGCAGATAAAGTGAACATTCAAATTTGAATACTTCGCGATTTGACGAATCTCATTTTCATACAAAATAGAATTTTCATCATGGTTAAAGTAAAACAAATGAGCTTCAGCTTTACTTTCGATACGCTGATATTTTCTTAACATACTTAAAATTGGTGTAATACCGACTCCTGCTGCGATAAAGATTAACTTCGGCGGGAGGGTGTCTAAAACAAAATCAGGTGTAGATTGTGGTGGACTTACAATCGTCACCTCTGTATTTACAGGAACATGATCATGAATATAGTGAGAAACGATTCCCGCAGGTGTACGTTTCACTGCTATTTCAAAATAGCCATCTGCGCTTTGGCTTTCATGCAATAAGCTGTATTGACGAATATAAGTTTGCCCATTTATTTCAAAGCTTAATGAAATAAATGCACCTGCCTGCCATTTTAAATGTTCCCAGCCTTGAGGCTTGCTCATTTTGAGTGTTTTGACTTGACCATTAAGCTGTATTTCGACTTGTATAACTTTTGCCGACGCATTATAGAACTGTGGCTTGTGTAAATATGTCATGGTTGAGGGTGGCTGATATTGAATTCCTCGTTTGATACGTTTTAATAATTCTTTTGGTCGAATGAGTAATTTGAAAGGGTTATTTTTTTCTTGATTACCAAAAGGTAGAGTTCTTTTAATGAGGCTGAGCGGTATCGCTGGAATCAGCTTTTCCATGGGTGAATTGTGATAAGGCAAATGATATTTTTCACAAATACTACGTACTACAGCTTTGATTTGTCTTTGACGATTACATGCTAAATCTGGAAATAAATGATGCTCAAGATGTGTATCTAATCCGCCATAAAAGATTTCAAATGGAGGTGGATTTGGATACGGGACCTCATCATCAAGGATTTTTTTGAGAAACTGATCCAGCGGTGCATATGGGATAAAATTGGTGGTACTTTTAATCTGTCGTATGAAATATTCTTCTTGCGTCTCATCAGGTCCAGGATCTGAATAAAGCTCCAAATTTTCAGCGTGATGTTCTAAGAAGAGGATATGAAGTAAAAAACCATAGCCTATCGTTGTTGTAAGATAATTTCCGATAAAAACAGGTAATTTTTTTGACCATTTTGCAGCGACTGGTGCTTCAATAAACTGTTTTTGAGCATGAGCTTTTATGAGACGAAGTGATTGAGTAAAGGTTTCTTTGGAAAGGATCTTTCGACCTTCTGTACGTGCTGCTGATGTGGCTGTATAGAGTGTGAAATAGTAGGATGGAGTGATCATCAGCGCACTGTAAATCAGCAATTGAACACTGTGATGCCCGTACCAGCTTTGACCTGCCAAGCTTCTTAAAAAGGAATACCCTAAATCATGATCTTTGCCAACGATGTTGGTAAATGGATGATGATTTTGATGATGCATGACGCGCCATTCACGAGGATCAGTCACAAAGTCCCATACCCAGCGTTCTGAATGAAACTCGGTTGCTTGGGGGAGGTGATCATAACTTCCGTGCATGATGTTATGACCGAGCTCTGAAAATTCGAGTAGGGTGTGTAAACAACCCAGAATAATGCCCCGTCCCCAAGATTCTAAACTTATACATTCACGAATAAGTTGCTCACTGCGTAATTTTATAGCCTTTGAATATGCAGCAACATTTCGAATATGATCAATATCTTGGTCGTTCATCTCGGCTTTGGTTTTTTGATATAACGCCGTGAGTTCATTGACCAGGCTTTGCTGTTCCTCAGCAAGATTGGCATACATGTTCATAAAAAATTCCATTTTCTTTTATTTATGAATATAAGAGATTGAATTCACTTGTAGAATGATAATTAAACAGTTAAATTTGACATTAGATGACAAATAAAAACGCGAATAATGATGCTTAATTCATGGAAGTTTTTAAGGGAAGCGAATACAGCTCGGGTACTATGTCATGTTGCAGAAAGCTACGGTATTACTTTTGAGCAATGCCTAGAAAATACACAACTGACGAAACAGGATCTTTATCAAGAAAATTTTGAAATCCAAGAGCGAAATGAATTACAGATCATCAGAAATATTCTGAATCTAATCTCTGATGAACATCCCATTGCGCTCGAAGCTGGGCTTCGACATCACACCACCACATTAGGGGCTTGGGGATTTGCAATTTTAAGTAGTGCCAATGTCAGAGAAGCGTTGCTGATCGCGATACGATATCTGAAATTAGGCGCAATTTTTTCTGATGTGGCTTTGCAAGAAGATGGTGAATTTACACATTTGAATTTATTTCATCATGACCTAAGTGCTGATATGCAATTATTTATTTTAGAAAGAGATATTGCGACCATCATCACACTTCAAAATGACATTCTTGGTGCTCAATTACCATTTCAGATAGATTTAGCGATGACCAAGCCTTGCTATGCAAATCAGATAGAAGAATTAACTGGTTATCCTATTTTTTATGAGAAACCACAAAGTCGAATCACGATTCAATCTGAATTGTTGCTTACCCCATTGCGTCAAGCTGATGACTTCACTTTTATGCGTTACCAAAAAGAGTGTGAGCATGTATTTCGACGCCGAAAAAGCTTAGGGGACTATAGTAAAAAAATACGCGAGTTTTTATTAAAGAATGCATCACAAATGCCGACGATTGAAGATATATCCAAAGCTTTAGCTGTCAATATTCGTACCATTCAGCGCAATTTAGCCAATGAAGGGATTACGTTTCACCAATTGGTTAAAAATTTACGTGAGGATTTGGCAGATGATTTGTTGCTGGGTACTGATCTTACAATAGATCAAATTTCTGAACGGTTGGGTTATGCAGAAGTATCTGTTTTTTCTAGAGCATTCAAGCGCTGTAAGGGTATGCCACCAGCAAAATATAGAAAGATGATGCAACAATAGCAGAACACAATACTGAGATAATATTAAGCCGTTAATAAAAATTTAATGACAATTCAGGTCATCATTTGCACTAGATAATCTACTTTCAAAAGCTATACTCGATAATATAAATAATGAAGTTAGAGATAAAAATTCCAAAGAGGGTGCGTTTATGTCGGCATGGATGACACATCAAATACATAATCAATTTGATGAGCTTCAAGATTACAATCTATATACAACAGATCCAATCTTACAAGAAATCTTACAGCGTTATGGCAGTAGAAACTCAGTCCATTTAAGTGAATTTGGCGCAGTCGTAGGTTGTGAAAGCTTTTATCACCATGCTGATCTTGCCAATAAACATCCTCCTATTTTACATAGTTTTGATGCTCGAGGTAGACGGGCAGATTTTGTTGAATTTCATCCTTCATGGCACAAATGGATGGCGTTAAATCGTAAATATGCGGTTCATGCACATCCTTTTCTAAATTTCACTCAAGAATCTGGTTGGGTGGATTGGGCAGCAAAATTCTTCCTCAGTGGTCAAGTGGAGTGTGGAAACTTATGTCCAAACTCAATGACCTTGGGCAGCATTCCATTGATTCAAAAAGAACCTGAGCTGTGGAAAAAGCTAGGAGATAAACTTTTATCCACTGAATATGATGAACGCGATTTACCGATTGCTCAGAAAAAATCGATTTGGATTGGAATGGGCATGACTGAAAAGCAGGGTGGTTCTGATGTGCGTGCTAATGAAACGACAGCTGTTCCAGTTGGGCGGTCTGGAAGAGGACAAGCCTATTTACTAACTGGGCATAAATGGTTTTTTTCAGCACCTATGTGCGATGCACATTTGGTTGTTGCTAAAACTGAGCATGATGGATTGGCGTGTTTCTTTGTTCCGCGTTGGTTGGAAGATGGCACAAAAAATGCGATTCATATTCAACGACTCAAAGAGAAGGTTGGAAATCGCAGCAACTCCAGCTCTGAGGTCGAATTTAAAGAAGCTTGGGGCATTATGATGGGGGAGGCTGGACGCGGCATTCCAACGATTATTGAAATGGCGAATTATACCCGATTAACGTGTGCGGTAGGTTCAAGTGGCATTATGCGTCAGGCCCTAGTACAAAGCATTGCCTATACTCGTCAACGTCAAGCATTTGGTAAAAGACTCATTGAGCAGCCATTAATGCGGTCTGTGCTCACAGATCTTGCTTTAGAAACTGAAGCGGCAGTGCAGTTGAGTTTTCATTTGGCTCATTGTTATGAACATGACAGCGAACTTTGTTTGGCATGGAAACGTATCATGACACCAGCAGCAAAATTTTGGATCTGTAAAAGAGCAGTAGAAATGACTGGTGAAATGATGGAAGTTTTCGGTGGCAATGGCTACGTTGAACATGGCATCATGGCTCGTCTCTTTAAAGAAGCACCTGTAAACACCATTTGGGAAGGGTCAGGTAATGTCATGTGTCTCGATGTGCTTCGTGCTATTTCACGTGATCCTGAATCAATCGAGCATTTATTTAAAGATTTAGCATCTACTGCAAGTCAAGACAAAATACTTAATGAAGAGTTGCAGGGACTGTTTAGATTATTTCATCAGGAACCTGATGATTTACAATTTATGGGGAGAAGCTTAGTCAGTCGTTTGGTTGTGCTCTCTCAAGCAGTATTGCTGAAACGTTATGCGCCAGATTTTATTGCCAATGCTTTTATTGCGACGCGTTATCAAAAATTTCATGGTCAAGTGGTGGGAATGCTTGATCCTAAACAAGTAGATGTGACCTCAATTTTAAATCGAGCATTTGCCGCTTAATTATTTTCCAAAACCCTTTTCTGATAGACAGCCAACACATAGATGCGGTTGGCTGTTATCGATACATAAAAATAAATAAGTACGACAGTGTGAAAAAATAGAATTCACTAGAATCGTGTCATTAAAAATTTTTAAATTTTGATCATATTAAAGTGAATAAAACATGTTGATCAAAAGTTATCTCCTCAATAAAGATTATTCGTCATTATGCACATGCAAAAAAAATCAAAAAAATTAAAGTATTTTTTGGTCTTAGTGGTATTGGTTGCTTTAGCTCTTTCTGTTTATTTCTATATTCAGTCACAAAAAAAGCAGCCAGAACCGCAGACCGTTCAAGTCACTCAAGGTGATCTAACGCAGATTGTTAAAGCCACAGGTGAAATTTATGCATCCGATATTGTCTCCGTGGGTGCGCAAGTCTCAGGTCAAATTCAAAAGCTGTATATCAAGTTAGGACAGGATGTAAAAAAAGGCGAATTAATCGCTGAAATTGACTCGACAACACAGTTGGACAAGCTCAATACCAGTAAAGCCGAACTTGAAGCTGCGAAGGCAGACTTGGCAGCGAAACGTGTCGCTTTACAAACTTTAAAACAAAACTATCAGCGTAAATTAACTTTATACAAAGCTGAAGCAGGCTCTCGTGAAGAGCTCGAACAGGCGAATAATCAGCTTAAACAAGCGATTGCAGATGTTGAGTCAAATGAATATCGGTTGAAACAATTACAGATTAATGTGAATACAGCACAAACTGAATTGGGCTACACTCAGATTCGCTCCCCACTGACGGGTACCGTGGTTTCCATGCCTGTTGAAGCTGGTCAAACCATTAACTTTGCACAAACGACACCTTTGATCGCGACGATCGCCAACTTGAATAAGATGGAAATCCGAATGCAGGTCGCAGAAGGTGACTACACTAAATTAAAAGAAAACATGCCAGTTAAATTTAGCACCTTGGCAGACCCCAATGTGAAATTAGATGGTGTGATTCAAAGTATTGATCCTGCTTTAACGACCCTGACCAAAGGAACTTACGACGATAAAAATGAAAATGCGAATGCAGCAGTGTTCTACTATGCAAGAATGTTGGTGGACAACCCTGAGCGTAAACTCAGTATCGGTATGACAACCCAAAATGACATTATTGTAAATCAAAAAAAGAATGTGCTGAAAATTCCGAAAACAACGGTGATTGGATATGGATCAGATGCCATTGTTTACCTCTATCAACCTGATACAAAACCTCAACCAAGAAAAGTCGTGACTGGAATTTCTGACTCAAATGATATTGAAATCAAGTCTGGTTTAAAGTTGGGTGAAAAAATTTTGGCAGAGGCACCTGACGATAGTGCGAATACATCAGGCGATACTTAATGAGTTTGATTGAACTAAAAAAAATAAATAAATTTGTAGGTCCAGAAAATAATCAACAACACATCCTAAAAGATGTCAGTCTCAGTATTGAACAGGGTGAGTTTATTTCGATTATTGGGCAATCAGGTTCAGGTAAGTCTACTTTAATGAATTTACTTGGATGTTTGGATCAAGCCTCTTCAGGACAGTTTCTGTTTCGTGGACAAGATATTTCCTTATTGAGTAATGATGAGCTTTCATCGTTACGTTTAAAAAGTTTTGGGTTTGTGTTCCAACGCTATAATTTATTGAATGCTTTATCTGCTTTAGAGAATGTCGCCTTGCCCGCGATTTATTCAAATTTGAATGCAGAAAACCGTGCGGATCGAGCACTGCAACTTTTAGCTCAGCTCGGTTTAGCTGATAAGAGTGACAATAAACCCAATGAAATGTCGGGTGGACAGCAGCAACGAGTCAGTATTGCCCGCGCGCTTATGAATGGTGGTGAGGTTATTTTAGCCGATGAACCCACAGGCGCTTTGGATTCTGAAAGTGGTGAAATGGTCTTGCAAATTTTGGAAGATCTACACCGTCAAGGGCATACGATTATTTTAGTTACTCATGATAAAAGTATTGCAGAACGTGCAGATCGTGTCATTGAAATTAAAGATGGACGCATTCTTTCGGATACGCAGCGTAAATCTTTAGGGCAAGTTTCTCCATCAAAAGTTTTTCATGCGGACATGAAATTCAGCTTTGTTTCCCAAGTGTATGAAGCGATGAAAATGTCTTTGCACTCAATTTTCGCCAATCGTTTAAGGTCATTTTTGACCATGCTAGGGATTATTATTGGCATTTGCTCAGTCACCATTGTCATTGCGATTGGTAATGGCGCAAAAGAAAAATTTTTGAATGATTGGGGGGGATTGAAAACAGCAACACTTGAGATTTATCCAGGGGGAACAGCTTTAGCTGCATCTGCCAGCCGTTTAAATATGGACGATTTAAATGCACTCAATGAGATGAAAGAAATTATCCATGTTTCTCCACATGTCAGTTTAAGTGGGAACATGATTTATCAAAATCGTAATATTGATGTGAGTGCAACAGGTGCAGATGGTTTTTATTTAAAAATTAGAAACATGAAAGTTCAATATGGTCGCTTTTTTACACAGAGCGATGTTGAACAGCGTTCCCAAATCGTAGTGATTGATAAGCAAGCTGCTGAAAAGTTATTTGGACAGCAAAAATTAGCTTTAGGTAAAACAGTGTTATTTAATAAGCGTTCTTATGAAGTTGTTGGAATCGCTGAACCTCAATATAGCTCAGGTTCTTCACAAATTTGGATGCCTTATAATGTATTGATGTCACAAATTTCAAGTAGTGATAATGTCAATCTGCTGACTGCGGTACTACATCAAAATACTGACTCAGTGAAAGCCGAAAAGAAAGTGAGGCAACTATTGATTGCTCGTCATGGTGTGGAGGATTTTGATATATATAACAGTGATGAGTCTATGAAGTCCTTTGAAAAATATTTAGGAACGATGACTTTCTTTATTTCTGCAGTAGCCTTTATTTCATTGGTCGTAGGTGGCGTTGGTGTGATGAATATCATGCTCGTTTCTGTGACCGAGCGAATTAAGGAAATTGGCTTACGAATAGCAGTTGGTGCTCGCCAAAGTGATGTGCAGGCTCATTTTTTGATTGAATCTGCAGTTTTATGTTTAATTGGTGGCGTTATTGGTGTTGCGATCGCCTTGATCGCCAGTTTTATTTTTAATGCGATTAGCTCAGATTATAAGATGGTATTTTCATGGTCAGTTGCTATTATCGCACTGCTATTTTCAACACTGGTTGGTTTGATCTTTGGTTATATGCCCGCTAAACGTGCTGCAAACTTAAAACCAATTGAAGCCTTAGCCCATGAATAAGAAAAAATTAGAGATGGCTGTTCAGTGAGTATTGTCTGTATTAACAGGTATTCAAAGTTCAAGATACTAAAGTTAACATTTTTTATCGTGGAATTTATTGTTGCAAATCAGTCTAATATTTTAACTGTAAATTCGATTTTTTTACTTACTAAACCGTAAGTACTTCTCATCCTTCTTCTGCCTCAATAAGCTTTAAATTCGTCTTGTTGCACTGCCACATCCGCAGTATGACGAGGGGAAATATGGCACTTTTGCTTTAAAGCTTATTTAAAAAATAAAGATCAATAAGAACCATAGATAAATTTATCTCATGAGGCTGATATGACAAAACTCCTAACCACTAGTTTATTTGTGACCACCATTGCTTTAAGTGGCTGTAATGATTCTGATGATAAAAGTCCAAAAGATTCATCAAATCCATCTCCACTCACTTTGCAGACTTATACTCCTGGAGAGGATGCTGTTTTTGCCGTTGCATCAACTTTAATTTCAGGAAAAAAAGATGCTATTTTGGTCGATGCTCAATTTCAGAATCAATACGCTAAAGACGTAGTCAATCTGATTAAGAAATCAGGTAAAAATTTAAAATATATTTATATTTCGCATAGTGACCCTGACTATTATTTTGGAACCAATGAAATTTTAAAAGCATTTCCAAATGCTAAGGTTGTTTCAACCGCGCAGACAGCCTATTTAATACAAGCCTCTAAAGAAGATAAGTTATCAGTTTGGCAGCCACAATTAGCAAAAAGCGATGCCCCTAAAAAGATTATTATTCCTGAAGCCTTAAATTCAGGATATATGGAATTAGATGGGCAAAAGATTCAAGTCCAACTTGATCCAGAAGATTCCGCACATAGTTTCCTATGGATTCCAAGTTTAAAAACGGCATTGGGTGGTATTTCGGTCGCTTATGGTGAGCATTTGTGGATGGCCGATACCAATGGTGTGCAAGGGATCGATCTTTGGAAGAAGCAACTTGATAAAATACTGAGTTTAAATCCTAAAAAAGTGATCCCAGGTCATTATGTAAAAAGTGACTTTTCACCTAAGCCATTGGATTGGATTAAAGGGTATTTAACGAACTTTAAAACAGCAGTTACTGAAAATCAAAGCTCGGAAGGGATTTTTGGATATATGAAAGCAAAGTATCCAGATCTTGAGTCGAGTGAAGAAGTGCTAAAAATGTCTGCACAAGTATTTGCCAAAGAAACCGATTGGAAAGTTGCATCTCCTTATCCGCCAATAGGACAAAAAATTCAAGTCGATTTTACGAGTTTGAAATTTGATCTTGATGTCAAAGACCATCAAAACCTAACTTTTACAGGTGCCGGTGGCGCAGTTGGGCCAGATCTTTCTGAAGCGGTAAAATACACACCTGTTGAGATTGCTAAAAATATTTTTATGGTTTATTGGCATGAGGATAAATCAGGAGATAAGGTCGTTCATATTCAAGATTATAATCGAGATGTCGTTTACACCAACATTGCTGGGAATGATGGAACAATTCATCTTAAAGGCAAAATACTAGGCGTCAAAGGTGTAATCAAGGACATCGGTTTACAACAAGCATTGAACAAACCATTCTTCGCTATTGGACAGACTTTGGCGTTAAACATCAATGGTCAAACGCAGCGTCTTGAATTCAAAGACCAAAGTCTTTTAAATATCACATCAGGACAAAATACATCTGCCAATATTGAATATTTAGCCACACAGGTTGGACCTGAGCAGTTTATGGTGTATTGGACAGATGATGCGACTAAAGAAAATGTTGTACTGATCATCGATCAAAAGCAAAAGATCATTTACCAAAATATCGCAATGCCAGTTGGAAAATTTAATCATCATCGAGGTACATTTAGTCTTCTACCGAAATAATGAAGATTTAGTCCTTTCTATGCTGAGTAAGAGTACCTTCGGGTGCTCGAGTTTTTGATCAATTTAACATAGAAAAATGGCAGAGCTAATCTTAAACATTGTATGCATTCGATGAATGTCATTGAAAAAACCATTATGAATTTGCTTGTATAATGTACAAAAAAGCGTAATATCGCTTTCCCATCATCTAGGGTGGTTAAACTGAAGGTGATTAAAAAATGGCAAAGAAAAAAGCGTTGCCAGAAGTTGTGATTCACAACTTTGTGGCAAAACATATGCATGAAGTCAACAAAAGCCAAGTTTTTGTAGATCGTAAGAAAAATGCAAAACGTGGCTATAGCAAGCACAAAAAAGGGAGATATTCGAATGATTATCTCCCTTTTTTTATATGCCTAAACACGTGAAGGTTAGTCTGCTCCACCACTACTTCCACCATAATCTATATCTACATATGATGATTCGCTCATTTGGTGTTCAGAATTCATCGTTCAACCATGATCTAGCGTATAATTTGAAATAGGTTTATTGGGTCTTGAACTACTTTTTAATTTACTAACATATAAATGAAATAGAATTACCGAGATCGCTACGATCAACATGAAGATTAAAAAAAAAGCCAATTGATTATGTTGTTACTCAGCTCTTTCTCTGCTTAAACCGAGATTCATATTAGGCATTTACAATACGATTCGATTTCACCATATCCGCTAAACCATGATGACGGAAATAATACTCCATCCAACTTTTCACAATGAGTGGATTACTCATTTTCACCACTTCATCCAAAAGTGTTTGCGCATCGACCATTGGAACATGACAAATTGCTTTACGGACTCTGAGAATATTGCTCGAACTCATTGAAAGCGTATTAAAGCCCATTGCCATCAGTAAAATTGCTGAGAGTGGATCGCCAGCCATTTCACCACAAATACTGACAGGTTTGTCATATTTATGACACTCTTGAACTAAGCGTTGCAATGCTCGAAGCACTGAGGGATGGAAGTGAGAATAAACACTCGATACACGTGGGTTATTACGGTCGACTGCCAACAAATATTGGATTAAATCATTCGAACCCACAGAGAAGAAATCAACTAATTCTGCAAACTCACCAATTTGGAGTAAAACACTAGGTACTTCCACCATGATGCCAATCTTAGGACGATTAATTTTAACTTGTTCTTCTTCCTGAACCGCAGCTAAGTCACGCTCAATAATATAAAGCGCTTCTTCTACTTCACTGACGCTGGTGATCATTGGCAGCAAAATATGCAAATTATTCAAGCCGACACTGGCTTTTAACATCGCACGAATTTGTGAAGAGAAAATCTCAGGATGATCCAAGGTAAAACGAATCCCTCTCCATCCTAATGCTGAGTTTTCTTCTTCTATTTCGAAATAAGGTAAATCTTTATCTGCACCAATATCCAAAGTACGCATCACGACTGGTTTATTGGCAAAGTGACTAAGTTGTTGACGGTAAATCGCCCGTTGCTCTTCTTCACCCGGGAAACGATCACGCAACATAAATGGAATTTCTGAACGATAGAGTCCGACACCTTTGGCACCGCGTTGTACACCACGCACGACATCAATCATTAAACCTGTATTCACAAATAAGCGTACTGCAACACCATCAGGAGTGATGGCATCTTTGGTTTCATACTGTTTAAGATCTTTGGCGATTTGTTCTTCTTCTTTTTGGATGTCACGGTAACGTTGACGTAAACGACGTGGTGGATTGATAAATACACGTCCTTGATAGGCATCAACAATCATTTCCACATCATCAAGGGTAGTCACCGGAAGTTCGGTGACACCAACAACTGTGGGGATACCCAAAGCACGTGCCACAATCACCATATGTGAATTGGCAGCCCCTTCAGACGTCACAATCGCTGCAATCTTATCTACAGGAAGTTCAACCAATGCTGCCGTACTGATTTCTTCACCCACGATGATACTGTCATTGCTCAGTTCACGATGACTCAGATCATCTTCTTGAAGTGCTGCTAAAATACGTCGCCCAAGGTCTTTTAGGTCTGCAACACGTTCTCGTAAATAATCGTCTTCCATTTGTGCAAAGATTGCCACATGACGATCAATAACGTGTTTAACTGCACCTTGAGCCCAGTGACCATCACGGATTAACTCTTTGATTTCAGCAGGCAGGGCATTCTCATCCAACATTCTCAAGAATACGCTAAATAATGCACGTTCCTCAGACATCAAAGAATCTTGCATTTTATCATCAAGTGATTGAATTTCTTGGCGAACTGAATCAACTGCATGATCAAGTAATTCAAGCTCTTCACTGATATCTTCAGCTTCGCGGTCAGGTACTGAACCTAAATCTGCGGGTGGATAAAGAATAAGTGCACGACCTAATGCAATACCACCTGCACCTGATGATCCTTGAAATGTTTTATAGGTTGGAGAATTATTTGGCTTACGGAAAACATCAATATTTCCAACTGCATGCGCATGGGCGATAACGCCAGAAAGTTGCGCACAAAGTGTGACTAAAAACGATTCAGCAGCTTCGCTAAAGTCTTGTGGTTCAGTATTTTGAACCACGAGAACACCCATGACTTTTCGACGATACATAACAGGAACGCCAAGGAAAGAGTTATAAATCTCTTCACCCGTTTCTGGGAAATATGCGAAACGCTCATGCTTAAACGCATTCTCGATATTGACGATTTCCTCGCGTTGCCCAACGAGTCCGACCAAACCCTCACCCAGCTGCAGTGAGACATTGCCAATAGATTCAGCATTTAAGCCTTTGGAAGCCATCAGAACGTAACGTTGGTTACGTTCATCAAGTAAATAAATAGAGCACACATCTACATGCATTGCTTCAGAAATTTGGTTGACCATAATTTCTAACGAATCATGCAAACTGACAGACGCATTGATTTCTTGGACAATGCGCCGTAAAGAGTCTAATTGCATGTTCGACATGTAGCGGTGCTCCTCTTAAAGGGATGTAATTATGGTGATTATTCAAATAGTCGAAATAAAAATCAAACATTTAAATTCAATGTTTAATATAAATCATGCTATGGCAGATGCATACACAATTCCAACATGGCACGACGGTAAACATCTTTTTTGAAGTTCACCACTTGGCCTAGTGGATACCAATAGCTGACCCATTGCCATTGATCAAACTCTGGCGGATCATTTAAGTTCAACTGAATATGATTCGTTGACGCGACTAATTTCAATAAAAACCATTTTTGCTTTTGTCCGATACACACAGGATCAGAATCTGATCTGATGTAGCGAAGTGGCAAACGATAATGTAACCAACCTTCGGTCTGAGCAATTATTTGGACGTGCTCCGGCAATAACCCGACTTCTTCACGGAGTTCCCTGAAAAGTGCCTGTTCTGGAGTTTCACCAAATTGGATGCCTCCTTGAGGAAATTGCCAAGCATTGTGACCAATGCGTTTTGCCCATAAAACTTGTCCAATATCATTTGCCAAAATGATCCCGACATTCGGTCGGAAACCTTCTGAGTCGATCATTTGGCACCTAAAATTTATTAAATTCGTTGACTTTGGGTTCGGGGGCATCCACTCTCTATGCCCGACTCGAAAAGTTCAAAGTAATAATGTTTTAAAATTGCTATGATCTTAACGAATTTCTATCGACTAGCGGAGATAGATTTACATTTTTTTTCTTAAATTTCAGTTTGAACGAGTAATTTCATGAAATTGGCGTTGTTTGATTTAGATCACACCTTGTTAAATACCGACTCTGACCATTCTTGGGGCGAGTTTTTAGTCAATGAAGGCTTGGTTGATCCAGTTCGACATCGCGCCATGAATGACAAATTTTATGAAGACTACAAAGCAGGACAACTTGATCCAATTGCCTACAACGAATTTGTATTTGAATTTTTAACGCAACATGACAATGAGTATTTGACCGACTTACATCAGCTTTTTATGCAAAAAGTGATTCGACCTCAAATGCGTCCTGAAGGTTATAAAGCGATTCAACGTCATCAAGATGCTGGGCATCAATTAGTAGGAATTACCGCAACATCAGATTTTATTACTGCACCTATTTTTCGTGAATTTGGTATTACAGAAATTATTGCAACCAATGCAGAAGTGGTTGATGGTAAATATACGGGTAAAGTCATTAATATTCCGTGTTATCAAAAAGGTAAATTGGCACGATTAGATCAATGGCTCGAGGGACGAGACGTTACTGAATCATGGGCATATTCAGACTCCATTAACGATCGATTCTTATTGGAATATGCGGATCATGCGATTGCAGTCAACCCAGATGATCGTCTTGAAGGATTGGCTAAAGAGCAGGGTTGGGATATCCAAGACTGGTCCATTTAAGACAGTTTTATTCTCAAAATTAAATCATTGCTAAAGCCATTGTATCAATGGCTTTTTTTCATTGATCAGCATTGAAATAACTTGAGATGAAATTCAGCATAAATTTACAGACGCTTTCATCCCTTAGTGATACCTTATGCGCAAACAACTAACTTAAAATTAATCAAAATCATAAGGAATATACGATGATAAATGCAGAGCCAAGAATGACCAACTTATTTGAGCAATTAGGATTGGATTCTAGCGAGCAAGCTATTGCAGAATTTATTGAAACACATCAGTTAGAAGCTGAAACCTTTTTGACTGAAGCAAGTTTTTGGTCTGAAGGTCAACGTCAATTTTTGAAAGAAAAATTATGTTCAGATGGTTCATGGGCATTAATTATCGATCAGCTCAATGAGTCTTTACATGAAGATTCATTGAAGAAAAAAGCTTAAGTAGCTCACTTGTCTTAAAAAGTAAAAAGTCATCTGATTAGATGACTTTTAAATATCGAGTGCTGAAATTATTTCATTAAATCAACCAATGCTTTGGCTGCCTTAGATTGGGTGCGTCCCGGATGCCAAACCATACCCAATTGACGCTGCATTTCTAAATTAATATCCAGTCTGACCAGGTCTTGATTGACTAAAGTACTTGGCAAGACAGACCAACCTAACCCAATAGAAGCCAACATGCGAATGGATTCAAGCGGATTATTGCTCATGGACACTTTAGGTTTTAATCCATTTTTTTCAAATTCTGCAAGGGTGATCTGCGCTGTATATGTTTGAGCTGCAGGTAATAAACTTGGATACTGCATGAGATCTTCAAGGCTTAAATTTTTCATATTTGCCAATGGATGAAAAACTGCAGCAACGAAAACCAAAGGATCACTCCATAAAGGAACATATTTTAAACGTTCATCTAGGACAGGGGGTAAGGTTAAGAATGCCAGTTCAAGATCACCAGCTAACACTTTTTCATGCGCTTGTTCTGAATCTACAAAATGCACATCTAATGTCACATCAGGATATTGCTGAACATAGCTTTTTAAATGTTGCGGTAAATGATGTAATCCAATGTGATGGCTGGTACCAACTTTAAGCTTTCCTTTAATCTGATTTTGGTCGTGGCTTAAGGTGTGATGAATATCACCTAGTTCATTTAACCAATTTTTAACTTTTGGAAGCAGGGAATGAGCCGCATGGGTGGCTTGTACACCTCGGCCAGCAGATTCAAATAATTTGACACCAAAATAATCTTCTAAACTATGAATACGTTTGGTAACAGCGGGCTGAGTGATAAATAGTTGATCAGCTGCCATAGAAATCGAACCCGTTTCCATGACTTTTATAAAAGCTTCAAAGGCAGCAAGATTCATAATTTAAACTCGGTTATGAAAATATTATTTAATTATAAAATAAATTTATATCTATTGCGAAGTAATTCTTCATAAACTGTTGCAAAAAAGCCGCATAGTGCGGCTTAGATGAGGAGGATCACAGGTGAAACTATGCGACGATATTTTCTTCCTGTTGTATCGTTTTTTTCTCCCACACGCGTTCGTGAATGAAATAAGCCACGGCTTGTACAGTAGGCTCAAGTAAACTCAAAGTAATTGCCATCCAAATGCTGCCTGTGACAAGGTAGCCTACAATCATGGCTACCGTAATGTGCATAATGTAGTAGCTTAGTGTTTTTTTGAACATGCGTTGATTATCTTCAACAAATTTTTGAATATGTGCCATGTGAACATCCTCAGTTGGTGGTGATCTTGGAGATGTTTAAATGATAAGCATTCTTATTTAATCTGTAAAAGCGAATATTATTTTTAAATTAATCGTTTTTATAGATGGTTTTGGTGTTTAAATTGATTCTAAAAAGTTTTTAAACTAATAAAAATGATAAATTAGATTTATGTGAATAGGCCGTTATAATCGTAATTAATGACAGAATTACCCAGTCCAGTGGAGCAAATCGACATGGCAGGCGAAACCCAAAAAGCAGAAACTCAAACAAAAAAAACGTTGTACGATAAATTGTGGGACGATCATTTAGTTAAACAACGCGATGATGGATCTTCTTTACTTTATATCGATCGTCACTTGTTGCATGAAGTGACTTCTCCACAAGCTTTTGAAGGCTTACAACTTGCAGGACGTAAACCTTGGCGTTTAAGTGCAAACGTGGCAACTCCTGACCATAACGTACCAACGTCTACAAAAGAGCGTTCTGAAGGGATTGCGGGGATCGAAGATGATACTTCACGTATCCAAGTGCAAACTTTAGATGATAACTGTAAAACATTTAATGTTGCACAGTTTGATATCAACGATGTCCGTCAAGGGATCGCACACGTTGTTGGACCTGAGCAAGGTTTAACTTTACCAGGTATGACGGTTGTTTGTGGTGACTCTCATACAGCGACGCATGGTGCATTTGGTTGCTTGGCACACGGTATTGGGACATCTGAAGTTGAACATGTATTGGCAACGCAATGCTTAGTTCAAAAGAAAATGAAAAACATGTTGGTACGTGTTGACGGTAAATTAGGTCAAGGCGTAACACCAAAAGATGTGGTTTTAGCGATTATTGGTAAAATCGGTACAGCTGGTGGTACAGGCCATGCCATCGAATTTGGTGGTCAAGTGTTCCGTGATATGTCGATTGAAGGTCGTATGACGGTATGTAACATGGCGATTGAAGGCGGTGCCCGTGTAGGTATGGTTGCTGTAGATGAGAAAACCATTGAATATGTGAAAAACCGTCCTTATGCACCGAAAGGTGAGCAGTGGGATCAAGCTGTAGCTTATTGGAATACTTTACATTCTGATGAGGGTGCACACTTTGATACAGTCGTTGTATTACAAGGTGAAGAGATTGAGCCACAAGTGTCTTGGGGTACATCTCCTGAGATGGTGATTCCTGTATCGCAAGCAGTACCGACATTAGAACAAGCAAAAGATGATGTACAACGTAACGATTGGACACGTGCTTATCAATATATGGGCTTAACCGCGGGTCAAGCATTGTCTGATATTAAATTGGATCGCGTATTTATCGGTTCTTGCACTAACTCTCGTATTGAAGATATCCGTGCGGCAGCTGAAGTTGCAAAAGGCAAAAAAGTTGCAAGCACGATTAAGCAAGCGATGGTTGTTCCGGGTTCTGGCTTAGTCAAAGCACAAGCAGAAGCTGAAGGTTTGGATAAAATCTTAATTGAAGCTGGTTTTGAATGGCGTGAGCCGGGTTGCTCAATGTGTTTAGCAATGAACGCAGACAAATTACAACCAGGTGAGCACTGTGCATCAACATCAAACCGTAACTTCGAAGGTCGTCAAGGTAATGGTGGTCGTACGCATTTAGTGAGTCCAGCGATGGCAGCAGCAGCGGCAATTGCAGGTCACTTTGTAGATGTGCGTACGTTCTAAGCAAACCTAGAAATGAGTTATGTAACTGAAGTGAAATGCTCACTGACTAGAGACTCAGTTTGCATGGGGGATGATGTAAATGCTCCTCATTTGTTACAGACTCACATTGTAAAATATGAACAGAGTGAACAGTTTTTCAATGAAATTTTAAAACACTATTCATTTCCAGCTATGGCATGTTGGTCTTGTTATTTAAATGATGAACTGTTTGCACTCATTAAATTTGATCATAAAGAAAATGGAGTCCATGTGGAGTACAAATATTTAAAAGATAAAGTTGAACTGTTAAAAGTTAATTTTATACATTTTAGATATGATAGTTCTTGTGAAACATGGTCTTGATTCCATTAGGTAGTAATCATGAAAAAATATACCGTTGAACAAGGTATCGTTGCACCTTTAGACCGTGCCAATGTCGATACAGATTTAATTATTCCAAAACAGTTCTTGAAATCAATTAAGCGTACAGGTTTCGGCGCGAATTTGTTTGATGAGTTACGTTATTTAGATGAAGGCTATTTGGGGCAAGACAACTCAAAACGTCCTTTGAATCCAGATTTTGAGTTGAACAAACCACGTTATCAAGGTGCTTCAATCTTGATTTCACGTGCCAACTTTGGTTGTGGTTCAAGCCGAGAACATGCGCCATGGGCTTTAGAAGAATATGGTTTTCGTACCGTAATCGCACCAAGCTATGCAGACATTTTCTACAACAACAGCTTTAAAAATGGCATGTTACCAGTGATCTTGTCTGAAGAGATTGTGGATCAATTATTCAAAGAGTGTGCAGCTCAAGAAGGTTATCAGTTAACGATTGATCTTGAAGCACAAGAAGTACGTACACCTACAGGCGAAGCATTTAAATTTGAAGTTGATCCATTCAGAAAGCACTGTTTGTTGAATGGTTTAGATGATATTGGTTTAACGTTACAAGCGGCAGAAGACATTCGTGCTTATGAGGAAAGAACTAAAGCTGTTCGCCCATGGGTATTCCAAGAAATCAAAGCGTAACTGATACTTAAAGCTATAGTGCTCTGATTCAAGTCTTGCTAATATCGGTGCAAAATTATTCTTTTAGTTTTGCGCCGTTTGGTGAGGTTGGGCACAAATGAAGGCAAAAGTTTTATTACGCTACGCGTTTTTCGGATTGTCTGTCGCCGTTTTATCCGCTTGTCAGACCGTAGACCGATTACAACTGAAAAAGATTAAAGAAACGCCTGAAACCAGAAATCATGCTTTGATTTATTGCTCAGGAACGTTGAATTGTGAGTTTGAAAGATTCGATGAGCATCCCATTGTTGATGCTCAATCTCGAAGATTAGATCAGCGTGCGATCAAGCAAGGTATGGTGCGATTAAATGCTGACTCTTTGAAAGATCCGCAAGCCTTATATCTTTCAGTTCCTGCTGGACTGCATGAAGTGGTGGTTCGCTTTTATCCGATTTCAGAGGAAAAAGCAGAAACTATTAATGTTATCCATCGCTTCGAAGCAAAAAAAGATTACCGATTTGTAATGTTTAGAGATCGAAGCAGTGGGAAAAAAAGTTTACTTGATGCTTCTGCACCAGAGCCATTATGTGTTGACTTGTTGCAAGAGCAACAAACCATTCGTCGTTTCTGCAAACCCTATAATGTTCTCAATGGACTAGGTGAGTTTGTGGAACAAAAAAATTTAAAAACACGTTAGTTCATACTAACTTTATAAATGGAAAATCTCATGTCTAAACAAATCTTGATTTTAGCTGGTGACGGCATTGGTCCTGAAATTGTAAAAGCAGCTGAACAGGTCCTCACCCGTGTCAATGAAAAATTCAATCTAGATTTAACATGGGAACAAGGTTTATTGGGTGGCGCTGCAATTGATGCGCATGGTTCACCTTATCCAGAAGTTACCTCTGAACAAGCAAAAAAAGCAGATGCGATTTTGTTAGGTGCTGTTGGTGGTCCGAAGTGGGACACAATTGAGCGCTCAATTCGTCCTGAGCGTGGTTTATTGAAATTACGTAGCGAACTTAACCTTTTCGCTAACTTGCGCCCAGCGATCTTGTATCCTCAATTGGCAGATGCTTCAAGTTTGAAACCTGAAATTGTTTCAGGCTTAGATATTTTAATTGTCCGTGAATTAACTGGTGGTATTTACTTCGGTCAACCACGTGGTATTCGCGAATTAGAGAATGGTGAGAAGCAAGGCTTTAATACCGACGTATATGCAGAGTCAGAAATCAAGCGTATTGCTAAAGTGGCGTTTGAAATGGCGAAACTACGCGGTGGTAAAGTGTGTTCAGTGGATAAGGCAAATGTTCTTGAAGTCACTGAGCTTTGGAAACAAACAGTAACTCAGTTACATGCTGAACAGTATGCTGACATTAACTTGTCACATATGTACGTTGACAATGCAGCAATGCAATTGGTTCGTGCACCTAAACAATTTGATGTGATCGTAACAGGTAACTTGTTCGGTGATATCTTGTCTGATGAGGCTGCGATGTTGACTGGTTCAATCGGTATGTTGCCATCAGCTTCATTAGATGAAAATGGTAAAGGGATGTATGAGCCTTGTCATGGTTCAGCACCAGATATCGCAGGTCAAAATATCGCAAACCCATTGGCAACAATTTTATCTGTTGCAATGATGCTTCGATATACGTTCCGTCAAGAAGCTGCAGCAAAAGCGATTGAAGATGCAGTAGGGAATGTTTTAGATCAAGGTTTACGTACAGCTGACATTATGTCTGAAGGCATGAAGAAGGTCGGGACAATTGAAATGGGTGAAGCAGTTGTTGCAGCGCTTAACTAATTTCAGTTGATTCATTCAAAACGCAGCCTATGAGCTGCGTTTTTTATTGCCGAGCTTTCGAAAGCGATATTTTTTTTTAACTAAAAACACTCGAGCAAGTCATTACGTTACCGTATCACAGCTTTGCTGAAGCTGCACGTACAGGAATAACAAAATCATTTTCATCTCTCATCGAATTTCCCATTGGAATCGAGGTGTTGACTATACGTTCAAAGGTGAAAATGGATCGATCATCTCGAATCTCAAGATTGGGCTTCAGCTTAATGTTAAAAGAATTCAACTCGGTAGTTTATCGGATATGTTGGATATCTTGTCCTACAAATTGTGAAACATAAGTATTCATATTTTTTTTGTTCTGAAAATTTGCTGTTTGGCATGCCGTAAACAGGAAAAGTGTAAATATGCAGATGGGCAAAAAACACAATTTATTTAGTGCACGAAATAGTGGGGCAGTACGACGATTTTTTTGTGGTTGAGTGTGTATATGAGGATTGTTTTTATATTTGATTGAAAGTTAAGAATAAATAGTGAGTTTAATTATTCTATATATCTGAATTTATCTCTTATCACAAAGACAGGCGATTGATTTAGCTGAATGAACTTTCTATGCGATTCATAAAATAAAAGTACAAAAACAAAAAAGCCACTCAATGTGGCTTTTCGCTTACTAACACTTAGCGTGCACGGTAAGTAATGCGACCCTTAGATAAGTCATAAGGTGTCATTTCAACTTTAACACTGTCGCCAGTCAAAATACGAATATAGTGTTTACGCATTTTACCAGAAATGTGTGCAATTACTTCGTGACCGTTTTCTAAACGTACACGGAACATAGTATTAGGAAGCGTTTCGGTGACAACGCCTTCGAACTCGATAAGTTCCTCTTTATTGGCCATAGCCTACCTGATGATCAAATTGGAAAGGCGCAAATTATAGGCAAAATTTTAGAAAAAAACAAGGTTAAACCAAGTTCAGTCGGCGTTTCTATGGTCAAACTTGTCGAACAAACAAATAAAATTTTTAAACAAAAAAATGCTTAACTATGTTGTCAGTTTGGTCAATCGACTGTAATCTAATTCATAAGTTTTAAGTAAATATTAATAACATACAAGGAAGGGCACTGCGTGAGTCAGCTAACTGATGCTTCGGTTGTTCTACGATTAGGTTATCAAGCAATTCGTCGTGCTGGATTGCCCACAGAAGAAATTTTAACAAAAGCGGGTGTGGCCTTAAATCAAGTAGATCAAAATGCGCGTACGCCTTTAAGCGCGCAGTACGCTTTCTGGGTTGCTGCCGAAGAAGTCAGTAAAGATCCAGACATTGGTCTACATTTAGGTGAGCATTTACCACTTTATCGTGGTCAAGTGATTGAACATCTTTTTATTTCATCTGAAAATTTTGGCGAAGGCCTGAAAAGGGCTTTAGCGTATCAACGTCTAATCAGTGATGCATTTCATGCCAAATTGGTTATTGAAGATGATCGTTGCTACCTAACCAATGGTGAACAACCTTTCTCTGAAAATCTAGTCAATCGTCATTTTTCTGAGTGCGCGATTTCAGGCATTTTAAGATTCTTCAAATTTATTACTGAAGGTCGTTTTCAACCTATATATATCGATTTTAACTTTAGCGAGGGTGCTTCAGACGATGAGTATTTCCGTGTATATGAGTGCCCGGTAAGTTTAGGCCAAAAAGAAACGCGACTTTATTTTGATCCTGCAATTTTAGATTATGTACTTTGGCAAGCCGAGCCAGAATTACTTCAACTACATGAGCAGTTGGCGATTGAAAAATTACAGGAGTTGGCTCGATACGATTTAGTGGGTGAGGTGCGCCGTGCCATTGGTTCTACACTTGAGAGTGGAGAAACAACGCTAGAAACTGTGGCAGCTCAGTTGAATATCACCCCACGTCGTTTGAGAACACAGCTCAGTGAAGCCAATACAAGCTTCCAGCAAATTTTATCTGACTATCGTTGTCGTTTAGCTAAAAAACTTTTGGCAAACACCAATGAAAGCGTAGAGAGAATTGTCTATCTGACGGGTTTCTCAGAACCAAGTACGTTCTATCGTGCCTTTAAACGATGGACCAATGAGACACCTGTTGAATATCGTAAGCGTAAACAGCGCTAAAAAAATCCCTTCTTATGAAGGGATTTTTTTCAATTCAAAATAAAAAATCTATTCAGGCATGTTTAACCAATGAGGGCCTAGCGGCACTTTAGGCAAGTTAAACTCTTCAGGATAGTGTGCTTGGATAAAGTAAAGGCCGTCAGGTGGTGCTGTGATCCCTGCTGCTTTACGGTCTTCTGCTGCGAATATTTCATCGATATGGTCAATGTCGTACATCCCCTGACCAATTTCCAGTAAACAGCCCATAATATTGCGAACCATGTGATGTAAAAAACCATCTGCTTGGATGTCAAGAACAAGGTAAGCACCATGTTTGATGAGTTTGCAATGGCTCACATGGCGTACAGGTTGGTTGGATTGACACGCAGCAGCTCTAAAGCTTTCAAAGTTATGAGTACCCTCAAATTTTGAGGCTGCAGCAATCATTTTATCCACATCAAGTGGGTAATAAGCATGCGTTACTTGTTTGTGGAGTAAGGCAGGGCGCATGGGGCTGTTATAAACGACATAACGATAACGGCGAGCCTGCGCTTTAAAGCGTGCATGAAAATCACTGCCCATTTCTTGAATCCACTGGATGGCAATATCTTTAGGGAGTGTACTGTTAGCTCCCATAAGCCAGCCGCGAATTGGACGTATTGCATTTGTGTCAAAGTGAGCCACCATATTTGTGGCATGAACACCTGCATCTGTTCGACCCGCACCATGCAAAATGATGGGTTCATCAGCAATTTTGCTCAACACTTTTTCCATGGTTTCTTGTACGCTCGGCACGCCTGGTTGCTGTGTTTGCCAACCTCGATAACGAACGCCACTAAACTCAATTCCGATTGCAAAACGTGGCATTTGAACCTCTAATTTGATGAATCATACCAATGCTGTAACCATTGATCTGTGGAGGGGTATTGTAAATACATTTTTAGAATTTTGGCATAAAGATCGGCATCACTGAGTGTATCGTCGATCAAAATATCAGATGCTTTAATCCAACTGCTAATTGCATAGCGTTGATCTAATTCTCCAAACATGACCTGACTACTTAATACAATATGGCAGCCTAAGGCATGAAGCTGCTTCAAAATATCTGTGGTATCCGCATTAATTGCTAAATTACCGGTTCCATATGCTTGAAGTATGAGTACATGAGGCGGGTTGTCGATAAAACGCGTTAAATGCTGATTGAATAATTTGATTTCAATGGGGCGAAGACTCAGATTCGCAATATTGAGTTGTATCGAGCGTTCAATATGTTGCTCAGTAATGTTGAAAAAAGAACTTGATATGGGCTTGATGACATTTGTAAATGCTTCACCACAAAATGCATTTAGTGCCGTGCGATGAGTCTTAACTGCAGTTCTAGCATGAAAAATTTGATGGTTAAAGCATAAGTAAACACCATCAGACACATTTTCCATATGTTGGATGGCATGATTTAGATTATTTAAAGCGTCGCTCGATGGATGCAAAGTTGTCGCGGCATGATTGAGTAGGGGAAATTGGCTACCTGTGATAATGACTCGACACGTATCATGGAGAAATCGAGAAAGAATAGCCGCAGCATAACTCATGGTATCGGTACCATGAATGACAATAAATTTTTGAAATTGTTTAGTTTGTAATTGCTGGATTTGTTGGATTAACAGCAACCAATCACGCGCCGTACATGCACTACTGTCTTTAATCTCATGAGCCTGAACAAGCTCGATTTGATTTTGAACGGGCAAAATTTCTTTTAATTGCGGGAAAAAATCGGCAGCAGGCATAGGCGCTAAAGGTTCACCAACGCAACCAAATGTCCCACCCATATAGATTAAAGCTATTTTTGAACTCATAAAAAAAGCAGCCTGATTAGACTGCTTCATATTAAGATTAATTGGAATCAGATTCCATGCTCTCTCGGAGTTTTGCTGCACGCATTTTTTGTTCGTCATTGTAATGCGATTCATATTCCGTAATTAATTTTTCTGCTTCATCAAACGCGCCAAATTTAATGTATTGATCCGCTAAATCTAAGTTAAGTTGAATTTCATCAACGTTGAGTAATTCAGGAAAACGTTGTACAAGAGGATCATCAGGACGATTCGGATTCATTTTTATCGCAGATGTTTCATGCGAATGACTCTGTTGCACATCCACGTTTTCATCTGATGAATTGAGGTCAAAATTAAACTCGTTTGTCGGTTCAATTGAGCTTTCTATTGTAGATTTTGAATCAAGATTTTCCTCAAAGTCGAAAGTTACAAAATCTAAATTTTGATCATTCACGCTTTGTTCTGGAACTTTTGCTGAGCTAGATATTTCAGCATCAAAGTTAAAATCATCTGAAAGATCAAAAGTGAGTTCATCCTTAGATGTTGTTTGAGAATGAGGCTGTTCCGACTGATCTGAAAAGCTAAATTCCAATGGATCTATTTCAATATTCAGTTCTTGTGGATTTTTTTCTAATGGAGAAGAGCTCAGTGCTGAATGAGAGAGATCTGTTTTTTCAACCCATTCTTGACTCAAATCAAGTGTGAAGTCGAGATTTTGGATGGACTCATTTTCTGAAGCAAGGTTCTCGGCATCGGTCGAGTTCACTGATTCTGTTTGTGATTTATTTTCAGACTGAAAACTGGAGAAATCTAAATCAAACTCTAAGGGTGCGCGATCTTCAGTCGATTGATTGGTTGTTTCAGATTCAGTCTGTGTTTGAGCATTTGGCTCGAAAGTTAAATCTGTCGTTATAAATTCTAAAGGTGTTTGCTCTTTTGATGCAGGAGTCTTCTCATCATCTTGCTCGAATGGGTGTTGTGAGGTTGGTTGCGGTGTATCTTCCATAAAAAAATCGAGTTCAAAATGCTCGTTTTGCGATGGAGTCTGTTGTTCAGTTACCTGTTGATTTTCAGCCTGATCAGAAGGGAGCTGGTCAATGATTTCTTCATTGGTTTTATTGAGCGTAAACTCTTCTGCTAAATCCAGCTGTTCTGAGCTAAATACAAAATGAGCAGTAGGTTCAGCAGAGACATGCTCATTTTCTTCTTCAGGGGGGCTTTTCTTCTCTTTGGCTTGTAAGGGATGTGGGTATTGTTCTGTTTCAAACACAAATGTTGAGCTTTGAGAAGGAAGAGAAGATTGCTCTGTGGTCTCATTTGTTTCAGTGGGTGTGCTTTCCTGAGAGCTATGTTGTTCATCCTGAGACTTGATGAGATGATCAAAAGCTTGTTCTGATTGCACTGCAGGAATTTCAGTTAAAAAACTGGTGCTATGAAACTGTGCAGCATGACGAGGCTGATTCTCGGTGTTCGATATATCCCGTGATTCTTTCGCAATTTCTTTATTACGTTCCGCTTCTTTTGCAGCTTTAAGTTTGTCTTCAGCTTCATCCGCAATGTAATGTAATCCAGTGGAGCGTAAATAATTACTCAATTGTTTTAAAGCAAATTCATCATTCTGTAAGATGTGAATATCAATCAAATACGAGTAAAGCTCATGTTGTCTAGGATCGCGATTCAATGCTTGATTGATTTTTGCTTCGGCTGACATATAGCTTTCTGATTGAATTAAGTATTCAATACTGGCTTTAAGTTCATCAGCCACTGGTTCGGCACTTAAGTCTTGTGGTGCGCCATGACCATGCTGTGAATAGGCTTGTTGTGGGGTGGAACGAGTTTTGGGGCTTTTCTTAGCGCGTTTTACACTCACATTTTTTTTAGATTTTGTTGATCCTGTGTCACCATTTTTTTGTTTATCCTCACGTTTTTTGAGCACCAGTGCGATTAACAGCAAGACGACAAATGGAATGACATACAACATAATTTTTCCCCTTCATTGAATTCAATGAATTTATTGCAAATCTAATACCTGAGTGCTCGAAATATTGGACTGTTTTTAATCTCGATTTTTTATATTCTCAGTTCATCATTGTGTATCGATCAAGATGTTCGAAATAAGAAGTGATGAGATTGTAATTTAACTGTTTTTTGTATCGATGTCATAATATTTCCTTTCAAATAGCACTCCAAGCTCTAATCAATTCAAATTGCATAAAAAAAGCCGATCTAATCAGACCGGCTTTTTATTGAAGTGACTATTAAATATTAAGCATTTTTATAGTCAATCAAGATGCGTAGCATACGGCGTAAAGGTTCAGCAGCACCCCAAAGTAATTGGTCACCAACAGTGAACGCGCCTAAATACTCTTTACCCATATTGAGTTTACGTAAACGGCCTACTGGAACTGTAAGCGTGCCAGTTACTGCAACAGGTGTAAGATCAGTCATTGATGCTTCACGTGTGTTCGGCACAACTTTAGACCAGTCATTTGCACTTGCAATGATGTCTTCAATTTCATTTAAAGGAACATCTTTACGAAGTTTTAAAGTCAATGCTTGTGAGTGACAACGCATTGCACCAATACGTACACAGTGACCATCAATAGGTACAATTTGTGAATTACCAAGAATCTTATTGGTTTCAACTTGACCTTTCCATTCCTCTTTCGATTGACCGCTTTCAAGCTGTTTGTCGATATAAGGAATTAAAGAACCTGCTAAAGGTACACCGAAGTTTGCTGAAGGGAATCCTTCACCACGCTGTAATTCAGCAATTTTAGAGTCGATATCTAAAATTGGAGAACGTGGATCGTCTAATAGATCTTTTGTATTGTTATACAAATAGCCCATACCTGTGATGAGTTCACGCATGTTTTGCGCACCCGCACCAGAAGCAGCTTGGTAAGTCATTGAAGTCGCCCATTCAACAAGATTGTTTTGGAACAGACCACCAAGACCCATTAACATCAATGAAACAGTACAGTTACCGCCCACAAATGTTTTCGTACCTTTTACCAAACCGTCTTTGATCACATTCATGTTGACTGGATCTAATACGATGATTGCTTCATCGTCCATACGCAATGTAGATGCAGCATCAATCCAGTAACCATTCCAACCATCAGCTTTCAACTTAGGGAAAACTTCAGTGGTATAATCACCACCTTGGCAGGTAATAATGACATCCATTTGCTTCAGACTATTAATGTCTGTCGCATCCATAAGTGCTGGGGCAGTTTTACCACCAAACGCAGGGGCTTCACCACCTGCATTACTGGTAGAGAAGTAGAATGGCTCAAAATGAGCGAAATCATTCTCTTCAACCATACGTTGCATAAGGACGGAACCAACCATCCCGCGCCAACCGACCAGACCTACTTTCATGTCACTTTGCCTCGGTGCGTTAAAATAAAAAAGGGGGTTCGAGTGTATCAAAAGAGTGTATAACTGCAAGTGGTACACAATCAAAACAGCAAATATATTGTGCAATATATCTTGTTTATGTTACATGCAAAACTAATATAAATTTATGAATCATCGAAAAATTAAGAATATATAAAGAGAAGCGCTATGCTATGGATTGAGATACTGGCTGTTGTTGTGATTTGGTTAAGTTTTTGGTCTTTGATTCCGCGTGATGAGTGGTGGTTTCGAGGTGCCGATTTTCCAAGACTACAAATTTTAGCCCTAGGCTTTATCGCATTTATCCTCCTGTTGATTTGGGATGGGGAATGGGATTTAAGACGCCAAGTCATATTTGTTGGATTAATTGCTGCATTAGCATATCAATTGAAGATGGTTTTGCCTTATACCTTAATTTGGAAAAAACAGGTGAAACAGGTCCAACCAGATCAACTTGATCCATCAAAGCAAATCTCTTTAATTGTGTCGAATGTTTTAACACCAAATACAGAATATCATCGTTTGATTGAACAGATTCATCAGCATCAACCCGATATCGTATTGACGCTTGAAACAGACCAAACCTGGCAGAATGAACTTTCGGTCATCGAAGCGGATTATCCTTATCGTGTTCCAGTACCTTTAGATAATCTCTATGGAATGCATCTCTACAGTAAGTTGGAATTGAGTGATACCGAAGTCAAATTCATACTGAGTAATGAGATTCCTTCTATTCATACCACAGTGAAATTACGTTCTGGACAGCCAGTTCAATTATATTGTTTACATCCCAAACCGCCGAGTCCAACTGAAGCCAAAGACTCTACATTACGTGATGCTGAATTGTTGATTGTGGGTGATCAAATTAAAGACTTGGATGAAAGTTGCATTGTCATGGGAGATCTAAACGATGTGGCATGGTCTCGTACCACACGACTATTTCAACGTATCAGTGGTTTGTTAGACCCGCGTGTTGGACGTCATTATGTCAATACCTTCCATGCGGACTATCCGCTATTACGATGGTCACTCGATCATGTATTCCACAGCACTGATTTTGCTTTGGTGAAAATGGAGCGATTACCGCATATTGGTTCGGATCACTTTCCTGTGTACGTTGTTTTACAAACTGGACGACAATTTGAGCAAGTACAGCAAGAATTAGAACAGACGGATGCTGATGAGCAAGAGGCTCAGGAGGCGATTCAAGAAGGTATTGCGAAAGCTGAGAAAGAAGAGAAACAAGTGACAGATGAAATTGCGCAAGATTATAAAGATGGCAAACAAGTGTGAATGGATGCGTGTAAGAAATTGCTTACAATGAATGTGTCTGTTGACCCATAGTCACGAAGCGAGCTTAAGCGTAATCTAAGCTTATCGGCACAGGGAGTGGGAATGGAATGATCCCAATATGGAAGACGACGCCGACGGAAAATCATCATGGAGATGATGTAGGAAAGGAAAGCCAATAAAACAATAATATGATTTTTGAAAAGCACAACCTCATCGACCCGAGTTTTACAGGATGTAGAACTCGGGTTTAGTTTATGGTGGATTTAAACGTTTAAATGCATACAGGTCGAATGAATTAAATCTCGTTATTCAGCTCTAATCTTTTATTAATGCTATGATTTGCCAAAATGAAAATATTGAGCAGATGGGGTATGAGTTTGTTTCTTAAAAATATGAAAGACATAACTACAAGCAAATCCTTCGCTTCGATCGTTGTGTTAAATGTACTAATGAGTACCAATGTTTTTGCACAAGAAGCTGATGAAAAAATGATGGATGCGGTTGCATCTCAAGAACAGGTCGCGAACACTGAAGCTAAAGAAGCTAAAGAAGCTAAAGAAGCTAAAGAAGCTAAAGAAGCTAAAGAAGCTAAAGAAGCTAAAGAAGCTAAAGAAGCTAAAG